>JAFSHU010000124.1 GCA_017440145.1 Bacillota bacterium | reverse complement strand
TGGAGAGTACAGCGGTTTTGTATTTTCTGAAGAATGGAGCAAAATAAGCAAAAAACCACCATATACTGCTATTTTTAAGCGGTTTTAGAGGATTCGTTAGATAAATTCCAATTTATAGGGATGAGAAATTGATTATTAAATTAGGGGGCAGTATAATATGGATATGTTCCCGACAACAGGGAGGGGCGATATGTTTCCGTCAACTGATGACATTAACATTATTAACTCGACCCATATAGAAACAGCCTGTTGGCTATCAAGAAAAGTAAAATAAGCAGTTTTTAGAACTCAAGGGGGTACGAAGATGAAAGTTGTAGCTTATGAAGAACGCTTTGGCGAAATAAGCTTTCCGGAAGGCTTTGAGGAGCTTCTTAAAAATTTGCCCATTGAAGAGCAGATGGAGCATTACAGAACGACGGAGTATTCCTCTTATTCCATGACGAACTGGTGCGAAAGAACGCAGAAAGGTTCCGCCATTCGAATTCAGAATGACCGTGATGTGACAGCTCTGATCGTGAAGGATGGAATCCTTGTTGGTGTAATGATGCTGAATGACTCGAATCGCGAGGTTCCCTGCCTTGCAGAAGAACGGGTTTGCACCTACTATGCATCCGACAACAATGGGGCGGGCTATAAAGAACGAATCGATTATACGTATTTGATTTGTGTGCCGAAAAACTTTGACGAAGAGAAGCAAAGTTAGATCCTTTGCAGAGTATGAATACCAGAGAAGAGTCGGAAAACGGCGGGGAGCTTGATGCAGCTCATTTGGATTCTCCTTGTAGAATTGAGGTCTCAACTGCCGGGAAAGAGAATGTAGAAAGAAGAGCCCTGCATGCACTTTGAATATATAAAAACGGATCACAGCCCGACCGCATTTCGCCTGAAAGAGCTTAGCGTGTTTTTTTCGGATGAGCGTTGCCTGGAAATCATAGAAAAGGTTCTCGATGAAAAAGGCAATATTTTAAATTTCCCCGGGATCCTTGAAGATGAAAGATGGAGAGCAAAGCAAAATGTTGGCCTTTGCCCGGATGTGAGATATGAAGCGCAGTTTCATTGTCTTGATGAGGGGAAGTTTTTGATGCTATGGATGAGCCAGCCCAGCGGCTGGCACTGGGTGGATGAAGATGGTTTTGGGTTTTCCGGCGATTCTCCGATCACGCTGTATTCTGTGCTTGATGCCAACGGAAATTTTGAAAAGCAGTTTGCACTTTTCCGTATCGGCGAAACGCAGTATTGCCAGGATTATGATTCGTTTTTGCCATAAATCGGAGCATGCGAATCAAACGAAGGGCATCAGCTTTTTACTCTCAGGTTGATGATCTAAATAAAGAGACCGTGAATGATTATGAAAGGTGAAAGCTGCGCGCTGCGGAGGACTCGGCGTTGGCAACGGAAAAGCGAATTCGGATCGGTGTCATTCCTGACCCGGCGGAAGTCTTTCGCATCTTTTTTCTCCGGCTGTATAAATCCAATGGCGGCCAGGTGCTTTTCAGCACCTGGTTTTGCTTTCTCCGGTACTTGTGCAGCCCATTATGCAGTGGTAAAATAGAAAAGCAATATCTGATCATAGCTGATAGAAATATTCGGATTGGAAGTGCATTGTTATGGATTTCAAAAAATTTGCCGCCTTCTTTCGCAGGGAGGCTGTTTTGTGTTGCTCTGCTCTTTTGGCGATAGGCTCCATGCTGCTCGTTCCCCCCAATGCTGCTTATTGGGATTATATCGATTGGCCGGTTCTCTCTCTGCTGCTCTGCCTGATGTTGGTGGTTGCCGGCTGGCGTCGTCTGGGGCTGTTCCAAAGCCTGGGGCTTTCTCTCAGCAGACGGGTACATAGCCTTCGCGGGCTGAGCATGATTTTGGTGTTTTTGTGCTTTTTCAGCAGCATGCTCATCACCAATGATGTGGCCCTGATCACCTTTGTTCCTTTCAGCATTGCCATTTTCCAGGGTGCAGGTCTGCAGAAGCAGCTGATCCCGCTCATCAGCCTGGAAACGGTGGCTGCCAATCTGGGGAGCATGCTGACCCCGATCGGGAATCCGCAGAACCTTTACCTCTTTTCCCTGGGGGGCTGGTCTGTGGGGGAATTCCTGCTGCTCATGGCCCCTTTGACCCTGCTTTCCCTGGTGGCGATCGGGCTTTTGCTCTGGCTGCGCCCCAATCAGGCTCTGGCTGGCCCTGCTGCAGTGCAGAATGGGGATTCTGCACCTGATCTGGGGCAGGTGATGAAGAACAGGCGCTTTTGGATTTATGGGCTTTTGTTCTGCATCTGCCTGTGCCAGGTCTTTCACATCTTTTCTTATTACATTGTGCTGCTTTTGGTGCTGCTTGCTGTTTTGTTCTGCGATGCTTCCCTGCTGAAGCAGGCAGATTACAGCCTTCTGCTGACCTTCATTTGTTTTTTCATCTTTGTGGGCAATATCCAGCATATGCCGGTCATCCGGGATTGGCTTTCTGCGCTGATCTCCGGCCGGGAGCTCTGGCTGGGGATTGCAGCCAGCCAGGTGGTGAGCAATGTGCCTGCAGCTCTGCTGCTTTCCGGCTTTACACAGGAGTATTCCGCGCTGCTCTGGGGTGTGAATATCGGGGGCCTTGGCACCCTGATCGCCTCTATGGCCAGCCTGATTTCCTATAAATATTATGCAAATATGGAGGGCGCAAAGTCCGGCTCCTATCTTTTGGTTTTTACCGCCTATAATCTGGTGCTCCTGGCTGTGCTCTGCCTGGCCGTTCTTTTGTTCTAGCCGAGGTACCGCTACTTCTGTCCGGGGTTTATTTCGAAAGGAGTTTGTTATGCTGGGTACTCTGGTGAATGTAGGCGCCATTCTTTTGGGCAGTGCTGCTGGCGGCCTGCTGAAAAAGGGGCTGAAGGAAAAATATCAGGAGGTGCTTTTTCAGGCTGTGGGCCTGGCGGCCACCGGCATTGGCATCAATTCCGTGGTGCAGAACATGCCGGGGAGCAGCCTGCCGGTTCTTTTCATCCTGAGCCTGGCTTTGGGTACGCTTTTCGGCACCGCTCTGGATCTGGATCGCCGCTTCAATGATTTCAGCGCGAAGCATCTGTCTCTCCGCCTGGGGGAGGGGCTCTCCACGGCCATTCCGCTCTTCTGCATGGGAACTCTCTCGATCCTGGGGCCTATTGAAAGCGCCATCAATGGGGATCACAGCTTCCTTTTTACCAATGCAACGCTGGATCTGATCACTTCCATGATTCTTGCAGCGACCTATGGCTTTGGCATCATGCTGGCTGCGGGGGCGCTCTTCCTCTGGCAGGGGAGCATTTATCTGCTGGCACAGGTTTTGTCCGGCTTTCTCACGCCGGAGCTGATGACAGAGCTTTCCATCATCGGCGGTTTTCTGATTCTGGCTTCCGGCTTGTCGGTTTTGAAAATCCGGAATTGCAAGACCATCAATATGCTGCCCTCCTTGCTGGTGCCGATCGTCTTTTTCCTGCTTCGTTCCTTATTCATCCATTAAAATTACAGAGGGATCGCGCATGCAACAGAATGAAATGGAAGCCTTGCTTGAAGCCTGTCATCTTTGCCCCCGAAGTTGTGGGGAGAATCGTCTGGCAGGGGAGAAGGGCATCTGCGGCTGTGACAGCCGTTTGCTGATCGCCAGGGCAGCTCTGCATATGTGGGAGGAGCCCTGCATCTCCGGAGAAGAAGGCTCCGGGACGGTGTTCTTTTCCGGCTGTGCTTTGGGCTGCGTTTTTTGCCAGAATCAGCCTATCGCAAAGGCAGAGGCCGGGCGTTTTATCTCTATGGAGCGGCTGGTGGAAATCTTCTTTGAGCTGCAGAGCCAGGGTGCAAACAATATCAACCTGGTTACAGCCGGGCATTATATTCCGCAGGTGGCAACGGCTTTACAGGAAGCGAAAGGGAAGGGGCTGCAAATCCCCATTGTTTATAACAGCGGCGGCTATGAGCTGCCGGAAAGACTGAAGCTGCTGGAAGGTCTGGTGGATATTTATCTGCCGGATCTGAAATATGCTTCGCCTGCCCTGGCACAACGTTATGCCCATGCGGCGGATTATTTCCCCCGGGCCTGCGCTGCCCTGGCGGAGATGTTTCGTCAGGTCGGGGAGCCTGTATTTGATGATCGGGGCATTTTGCAGCGGGGTATGGTGGTGCGCCATCTGGCTCTTCCGGGGCAGGCAGAGGACAGCAAAGCCATTCTCCGCTATCTTTGGGAGACCTACGGGAACCGTATTTATATCAGCCTGATGTCCCAGTACACCCCCTTGCCTCACAGCAAGGCTTTCCCGGAATTGCAGCGCAAGCTTTCCGACGAGGAATATGAGGCCTTGATCGATTATGCGGTGGAGCTGGGCGTGGAAAATGGCTTCATCCAGGAGGGGGACGCAGCAGAGGAGAGCTTTATTCCCCCCTTTGACTGCACCGGGGTTTGATTTGAAGCCGCATTGCCTCTGCTATATGCAGAGTTGTAAATTTTTCTTTCATAGTTAGAATGAATATGGTATATTTTTTATATAGCCAATCAGGTAGACGATATCTTGAATGAAAAAGGAGCTGGGAATATGATCTATAAACCTTTTCAGGATCTGCAATTATCTGCGCTGGGAATGGGGACAATGCGTCTGCCCGTTCTGAACGGGGACGAAGCCTGCATCGATGAGGCGGCTGCTGCGGAGATGGTGGCCTACGCTATGGAGCAGGGCGTGAATTATTACGACACCGCCTGGGGCTATCACAAGGGCAATTCTGAGCTGGTGATGGGCAAAATCCTGGAGAAATACCCCCGGGAGAGCTTTTATCTGGCCAGCAAATTCCCCGGTTATGATCTGCGGAACATGGATAAGGTGGAAGAGATCTTCCCGAAGCAGCTGGAAAAATGCCGGGTGGAGTATTTTGATTTCTACCTGATCCACAATGTCTGCGAGCTGAATATCGACGCGTATCTGGACCCGAAATACGGCATCCTCCCCTATGTGCTGGAGCAGAAGAAGCAGGGCCGCATCCGGCATCTGGGCTTCTCCGTACACGGCAGCTATGATGTGATGAAGCGCTTCATGGAGGTCTACGGCGAGCATATGGAATTCTGCCAGGTGCAGCTGAACTGGCTGGACTGGGATTTTCAGGATGCGAAGGCAAAGGTGGAGATGCTGAAGGCGCATCAGATCCCGGTTTGGGTGATGGAGCCTCTGCGCGGCGGCAAGCTGGCCAGCCTGGCCCCGGAATATGCGGCGCGCCTGCAGGCCCTGCGTCCGGAGGAGAGCATTCCCGGCTGGGCCTTCCGCTTCCTGCAGGGCCTGCCCCAGGTGACAGTGACCCTGACCGGCGCCTCCAGTCTCCAGCAGCTGCAGGAGAATATCCGCATCTTCAGCACGGATGCGCCCCTGAGCGAGCCGGAGCTGGCTGCCCTTTTCGGCATCGCAGAGGAGATGGTGCAGAAGATCGCCCTGCCCTGCACGGCCTGCCGCTATTGCACCAGCCATTGCCCCCAGGAGCTGGATATCCCCACGCTGCTGGATCTTTATAACGAGCACAATTTCACCGGCGGAGGCTTCCTGGCGCCCATGGTGCTGAAGACGATCCCGAAGGAGAAGCATCCCCAGGCCTGCCTGGGCTGCGGCAGCTGTGAGGCGGTCTGCCCGCAGCAGATCAAGATTTCTGCGGCGCTGGCGGATTTCTCTGCGAAGCTGGGATAAGCTGCGTCGGCTGTATGTAAGATTGGATAAGAAAACCCCGCCTGGGATTGACCCGGGCGGGGGTTGTTTTTGTGTGTGGGGATACTTTTACTCCCAATCAAATCTCCCAAACAAAAAACCTCCCCGGAACCATAACAGCCCCGGGGAGTCATGCACTTTCGTCGGATTCAGATAAAAGAAAATCGGAGCATCCCATAAGGATACTCCGATTGGTCGGGGTAAAAGGATTTAGTGAAACTCAGTAAAATCAATGGTTTGCAAGCGGCAAGCAATGTACTTTTATTCTTAACAACACAGAAATTGAGGTGCGTTGCTCAAATTTGTTTTGAGCGTTGCTATTCATCAAGCGAGGAATTATTTTTTGAGAATTACAGCGGCAAATTGCCCAACAAGGCCAGAATACCCGAAGCAATAAGACTTCCTCCTGCGCCAATAGTTAAGTCTTTCAACACCTTTAACGATTTTTTAATCAAGCCCGGCTCCTGCTTTTCCTGCACAGCCAAAAGAGTTTTGTCAATAAGAGTTTTTACTTTATCTGCATTTTCACCATAGGTACTATTGAATTGCGGAAGTTCAGTATAGCTCTGAATATCCTTGAGTACTTTAGCAATTTGCTCATAATCAAATCCCGTTTGAATTGTCATGGCCTGCGTCGAATTTGACGAGTTTTGCTGGATTTGAATGCCTGTCGCATTACCCCCAATATTGATGTTGCTGGAAGAACTGCGAATAGTCTCTAAAAGTTCTTCAAACTTTCGTTGTTCCTCTTTTTTCTTCATAGCTTCAACAGCGGCAATTTGCTGCCGTTGTGTTCTGTTTGCATCATCAATCATATCTTGGAGAGGATTACGGAAATTTGTTATCGCATCTAAATTGTTGAAATCTAATTTGAAATTATCGCTCATAAAAAACTACTCCAATCTATGTAGAAATTGACTTTAGTTTCTTTACCTTGCACAACAGCAAATTGGGTGCTTGTGACGCTCTGTCGGAGTATAGATGCGGAGCGCTTGCAAAAAAGCGTCTGCTCCTTTTATCATTCTGTTTAACTGGATGTCCCCATCTACAAGCGCAAAGGTTTTGGGATATGTGGAAATATTTTTTACCAAGCTGCTACTCCGCACAGAGGATTTAGGCTCCCAACAATATTCCCTTCTGTATTTCTTGAAAATAGCCCAAAACAATTTTAATAGATTATCAAGCGCCCATTCGATACCCGTGCTATTATCCCTTATATTAGCGTTCTTATTATAACATAATTTATCAATAATTTCAATTTGAGTATTACGCGCCCACTGGACAAGAGGCGTGTTTTCATATATCACAATCTGAAAGGAGGAGTCCCCTATCTGCTGCCAGCCATCGGGCTGGCTTTTTTCATTTCACGAAAAGGAGGTTTGAAATTGGCAGACGATAAAAAAATATCGGCCCCGAGGTGGAAACGCCTACCGAGGCTCCTGCGCCGGGTGTCCCCGGCTCCGATCCTGTGTTGACCGCCGAGGAAGCGGCAATTCTGG
>JAFSHU010000123.1 GCA_017440145.1 Bacillota bacterium | reverse complement strand
AAAGTTTCTTGGGTTCCTTCTTTTCAAAGAAGGAACGGTTTTGCCTTTCAGAAGGCTTGGTAAACCCCCATTTTTTTGAAAAAAGCGGGTCAAGAAACTTTAACTTTTGGCATTGCTTCTGATTCCGGGCAATGACCAATGATTTTGTCATTGCGAGGAAGCTTTTGCTGAGAAAATATGGAATATTTTCCAGCAAAACGACGTGGCAATCTTATAGGCTTCCTGCTTCGCAAAGCAGCAGCTTGCCAGCCTCGCATATTCTCTGACTGCTCCTGATTCCGGCAGCGGGCAGCAAAAACGGCATCCCTGCTTCGGGATGCCGTTTCTATGTATGCGGGAGTTGTTGTTCTGCCCGGGATCAGGCGGCCTTTTTCTTTTTGCCCAGCCCGGCCAGGGGTGCGCTGGCGAAGCGCTGTGCGCCCCAAACACCCAGAATGATGGCAAAGGAGCAGATGGCGGAAAGCCAGGTAAAGGGCTCATGCAGGAAGATCACACCGGCCAGAACGGAAATGGCAGTGGTCAGATTGGCGAAGACCACCGTCCGGGAAAGCGGCAGGTGGGTGGTGGCATAGCTGGACATGGAGTAGGCCCCCACAGAGGAGATGGTGGAAAGATAGAGCAGGGAGATGCAGAAATTCTGATCCCGGAAGGGGGCGATCAGGGCAGCCGGCTCGGAGAAATTCTGGCACAGAGCCAGAATGGGGAAGCAGATGCAGCCGGTCATCATCATGAAATAGCAGCGTTCAAAGGCGGTGTAGTTCTGGGAAAGCTTGCGGTTGATGATGCTGTAGGCTGTGGCAGAGACCACTGCCACCAGCAGGATCAGCACGCCCACCGGGCGGATGGCGCCGCTGGAGCTATTCTGCAGGGCAAGCACGATCACACCGGCAATGGAGATCAGGCTGAAAACCACCTGGCCGGGGGTGGGCTTTTCCTTCAGGATCGGGATGGCAGCGAAAATCGTCACCACCGGGATCAGGGCGATCATCACCCCGGAAAAGCTGCTGTTGGTATAAAGCAGGCCGTACTGCTCACCCAGGAAGTAGATCACCGGCTCGCAGAGACCCAGCAGGATCAGGATTTTCAGATCCTCTTTCCGGAAGCGGATCTGGATCTTCGGGCTGAGCCGCAGCAGATTGATGCAAAGGAAGGCGATGATAAAACGCCAGCCCAGCAGCACCAGGGGGGAAGCGACCTCCAGCGCCCGGCTGGAAAAGAGGAAGCTCAGGCCCCAGATCAAATGGCAGCCTGTGGCAGCAAGCAGGGCGGCGAGAGTTTTATTTTTCATGGGGGCATCGACTCCTTTTGAGGATTGGACAAAGGCCTTTCTTCATCTTGCTGCAGGAAAGGTCTTTGCTTAGAAAAAGAGCCACCCGTTCGGGTGGCTCTCTGGTGACGCGTATGGGGTTCGAACCCATGAATGCCAGCGTGAGAGGCTGGTGAGTTAACCGTTTCTCCAACGCGCCATACGGTACCTAATTATTATGCCAAAATATTTTCAAATTGTCAATAGCTATTTTATGGCAAGGCGAAAAAATATCCTCCCGGCTGCGGATGATTGCGGAAATCCGCAGCATAGTATATAATAGCTTCCGTATTGTATGCATGATTGATTGTATGCATGATCGTACTCATAAAAATGTATTCATAAAACCGCAGCCGCAAAAATCCCGCTCCCGGGCGTATTGCGCGGAAAGGCTCGCTTTCAGCCGCTTCATGAAAATTTGTGTAAAGGATGTCCCATGGCCCGAAGATTGAACAAAAATAACCTGATCCTCTTTTTGTTTTTCACCTGCCTGCTCCTGCTGCTGGCGCTGCTGATCTGCGTCATCGCCCTGCTGAGCGGCGGCCGGGGGGAGGCGCTCCCTGCGGAGGCGGAGCCCGGCACGGAAATGGTGGAGGCCCGCCTGCTGATGGAGCATGCGGCGGCCTATGATGTGAGCACAGAGTATCTGCAGCTGCTGCTGCCCGGCTATCTGATCTACCGGGATGGAACGGAATATGTGTTTTCCCCGCTGGATGAGCACTTGGAGCAGCACGATTATGATTGGTCTGCCCTCCGCTATGATTTTGGCCGCATCCATTATGCGGATGGCCGGGATGTGACTTACGGTGTGGATGTCTCCACCTATCAGGGGGAGATCGATTGGCAGGCCGTGGCGGAGGACGGGATCGATTTCGCCATGGTGCGCCTGGGCTACCGGGGCTACAGCAAGGGCGGCCTGCAGATCGATGAATATGCCCTGAAGAATCTGGATGGCGCCGCTGCAGCCGGGCTGGAGGTAGGGGCCTATTTCTTCTCCCAGGCCATCAGCGAGGCGGAGGCAGAGGAGGAAGCCCGCCTGGCGCTGGAGCTGCTGGACGGCCGGGAGCTGGCTTACCCGGTGGTCTTTGATATGGAGGAGATCACGGAGGATGCTGCCCGGACGGATGCGCTCAGCATCAAAGAGCGGACAGACATCACCCTGGCCTTTTGCAGGGTGATCGAGGAAGCCGGGTATCAGCCCATGGTCTACGGCAATATCAAGTGGCTGGCCGGGCGGATCGATCTGACGCGCCTGCACCAATACCCCCTTTGGCTGGCGCAGTATTATGAGCGTCCGCTCTTTCCCTATCTTTTCCATATGTGGCAGTATACCGACAGCGGCGAGGTTGCCGGGATCGAAACCACTGTGGATCTGAACATCTGCTTCAAGCCCTTTGGCGAATAAAAGCTGCCCCGGCTGGGCGGCAAAAGGAGAGTTTTCATCATGATCAAAAAATATGCGTCCCTTCTGGTGCTGCTTTCCGGCATACTCTGGGCCACCATGGGTCTGTTCGTGCGCCGCTTCAATGCCTGGGGTCTGGAATCCATGCAGATCGTGGAGCTGCGGGCCATCACCGCTGCGCTGATGCTCTTTCTCATCATCCTATTTTATGATCCCCGCCTGCTGAAGATCCGCCTGCGGGATTGCTGGTGCTTTTTCGGCTCCGGCGTGGTTTCCGTTACCTTTTTCAATTTCTGCTATTATTCCACCATTCGGGAGCTGTCCCTTTCCGTGGCAGCCACCCTGCTGTATACCTCTCCCATCTTTGTGATGCTCCTTTCCGCGCTACTTTTCAAGGAGAGGATCACCCTGCAGAAGCTCCTGGCTCTGGCGCTGGCCTTTGCCGGCTGCGTGCTGGTCAGCGGTATGCTGGGGGGCGGTACTGCGCTTTCCCTCCGGGGGCTGCTGCTGGGGCTGGGCAGCGGCTTTGGTTATGCGCTTTACAGCATCTTTTCCCGTCTGGCCCTGAACCGGGGCTATCACAGCCTGAGCATCACGCTCTATACCTTTGTCTTTTCCAGCCTGGGCGGCGCCTTTCTGACGGATTTTGGGCAGATCAGCGCAGCCCTTGCGCCCCGGGGTCTTTCTGGGCTGGCCTTTTTCTGCTTTTATTCTCTGGTCACCACGGTGCTGGCCTATATCGTCTATACCCTGGGTCTGAGCCACATGGAGAATTCCCGGGCGGCCGTGATCGCTGCCATCGAGCCGGTGGCGGCAACCCTTTTCGGCCTGCTCTTTTTCCGGGAGATCCCCACGCTGCCCATGGTTTTGGGGATGATCTTGGTGCTGGCAGCCCTTTTCCTGCTGAACCGAAGGGAAAAGGAGGCCCCCGGGAAGCTGCTGAGCTGAGCTTCGCGTAAAACGCTTTCAGGAAAGCACCGCCGCTTTTTCAAAAAAATGGGGGGTTTACCAAGCCTTCTGAAAAGCAAAACCGTCCCTCTTTTTAAAGAGTTCGGGACGCGAAGAGCGTACCGAACTTGTGGGGACCCAGAAAACACTTATATTTAGCCTGCTGCTGAAATCAGAAGCAATCAGCGAATACCTTTGTCATTGCGAGGAAATTCAGCTGCAGGACTGCGAAGCAATACTCAGCTGAACAACGTGGCAATCTTTGCGTAGAATCCACCTCGGGATTGCCACGTTGCCAAGCTGGGCCTTGCGCTGCAAGCCCACAGCTTGCCTGCCTCGCAATGACAGACACTCAGCTGCTGCCGGAATCCACAATTAAATTTTTTTGAGCCCCTTTCTTT
>JAFSHU010000122.1 GCA_017440145.1 Bacillota bacterium | reverse complement strand
GCCTATCTCTATCCGGGGAATATGCAGATCGAAAGCTTCTGGGCTGTGGATGCCTTGGGGAATGAGATCGTCCTGGAGCTGCCCCTCTCTGCGGAGGGGACTTCGGAGCTTCTGCCGGACCCCGCCGGGGAAAGCATGGCCTTATATGTGAAGATCACGGATGCAAATATGGAAGTCGAGACCCCAACGGTGGATTATGGGGTGGAGGAGGAAGGCTTTTATAACGAAGAGCTTCCCCATGTGGTGGTGGATTACGCCGCCGTGGTGGGCGATGGCTCCCTGCAGCGCATTCCCGCCTTTTCCCAGGCTGGCCCGGCCTTTTCTTTCTCCGCAGCGAACTGCCGCCTACAATTCACGCTGCTGGATCCCCTTCTTTATGGAGATGCCCATGAGCAGGAATATCGGCTTTTCCAACTTTTTTATCCTTTGCAGGATTTGTTTTTGCCTCTGTTTCTTGTCTGCTGCTTGCTTGGCTTTTTTGATTTTTGCTTCCTGATGGTTGCCGCCGGGCGCCGCAAAGGGCAGGAAGGGATCAGCCTGAACCATCAGGATAAGATTCCGCTGGATCTGTATCTGACGGCTGCTATTTTTTTAGAGGTTTTGGCAGCGACTGCGCTTCCGGAGCTGTTTTATGAGGTGCGGCAGAATTGGCCTCAGGATGGCGGAAGCTTCCTGTTCCTTCTGCTTTTCTTGCTGGTAGCTGCCATGGTTTTGCTCTTTCTGGGCTGCTGCATGACCATTGCCACCCGCTTGAAGCGGGGGAGATGGTGGAGAAACACTGTAGTCTTTTTTCTGCTGTGGCTGGTGAGCCGCTTTTTCCGGGGCTGCTGGCGGCTGCTTCGTTCCATCGCAGAGGCTTTGCCCATGAGCTGGTTTTTGGTCCTGGGTGGGCTTGTCCTGCTTTTGGCAGAGGCTCTGCTCCTGTCCGCTTCGCTGACGGTTTATCGCTTCAGAGGCTTCCTGCTGGTGTTTATCCTGTTTAATCTGGCGCTGCTGGTGAGCCTGTGCTTTCTGGGCCGAAATTTGCAGCGGCTGCGAAAGGCCGGCCGGCACCTGGCCGCAGGAGAATTTGATTTTCAGGTGGATACCCGGCATATGCTGCCGCCGCTGGCGCAGCATGGGCGGGATCTGAACGCCATCGGCCAGGGCATGGCCATTGCGGTGGAGCAGAGAACAAAGAGCGAGCGCCTGAAAACAGAGCTCATCACCAATGTTTCCCACGATATCAAGACTCCGCTCACTTCCATCATCAATTATGTGGATCTGCTGCAGAAAAAGCATAGTCCGGAGCAGGAGAAAGAATATCTGGCTGTGCTGGCTCGTCAATCTCAGCGGCTGAAAAAGCTGACGGAGGATCTGGTGGAGGCATCCAAGGCTTCCACCGGGAATATCCAGGCGGAGCTGCTGCCCACCAATGTGAATGAGATCCTGAACCAGGCAGCAGCGGAATACAGTGAGCGATTCCGGGAGGTGCAGCTGGAGGTGCAGCTGCATCTGCCGGAGCTGCCTTTGGAAATCCTGGCAGATGGCCGTCTGCTGTGGCGGGTGGTGGATAATCTGCTGAACAATGTTCTGAAATACACCCTGAGCGGAACACGGGTCTATATTGATGCCTTTTCTCAGGGGAAATTTGCTTTCATCACGATCAAAAATGT
>JAFSHU010000121.1 GCA_017440145.1 Bacillota bacterium | reverse complement strand
TCTCTTTCAAGAGAAGAACGGTTTCCAGACTTTTCTATAAACAAAAACCGCCTGGGTGCAAGCCCCACGCGGAAAAAGCCCCCTTGCTATGGACAGATCAAATATGCTACACTGATTCTGCCGTTGGCAAGTTGCCTTGGGTGCTTGCACACCTGATGCAGGGAGCTGTGAGTTGCCGCTCACAGTTCCGCGCTGGCGGTATGAAGTTACTATTATCATTATATCAGAGACGGAAATCATGTCAAACAAAAAGCCCCTCCTCAGGAGGGGCTTTGCGTATGCTTTCAGGAATCAGCGGGGCCGGAGGGGCAGCAGATTTTTGCGACAAAAAAAGCAAAAATCCGGGCAAAAGCTCCAATCTCCGACTTTTTCCTGGACATTTTTCCTGCGAATGGTTTACTTTTCGACAGCTTTTTCCTGGTAAAAAAGGGATTCAAGGATTCTTCACTTGACGAAAGCCAAGGCAGAGGCATATAATAGGTTGTAGTGTCGAGGAAGGGGGGAGCCGCAGGATGGAGATGGATTTGCCGCAGCAGGATGGTATAGATTACTCTGCCTTACTTGACGAAGATGTGGTGGAGATGGCCCGAAACGGGGATGATGACGCCTCCGAATACCTGATCAACAAATACAAAAATTTTGTCCGGGCAAAGGCGCGCTCTTATTTCCTCATCGGTGCGGATAAGGAGGATATCATCCAGGAGGGGATGATCGGCCTTTATAAGGCCATCCGGGATTTTCGGCCGGACAAGCTCAGCTCCTTCCGGGCTTTTGCGGAGCTTTGCATCACCCGGCAGATCATCACCGCCATCAAAACCGCCACCCGGCAGAAGCATATCCCCCTGAATTCCTACGTTTCCCTGAACAAGCCCATTTACGACGAGGACAGTGACCGCACCCTGCTGGATGTGATCTCCGGCACACGGGTCACCGACCCGGAGGAGCTAATCATCAGCCAGGAGGAATTCAACGACATCGAGGCCAAAATGGGGGAGATTCTCAGCTCCCTGGAGTGGAAGGTTCTCATGTATTATCTGGAAGGCAAAAGCTACCAGGAGATCGCCGTGGAGCTGGACCGGCATGTGAAATCCATCGATAACGCCCTGCAGCGTGTCAAGCGGAAGCTGGAACGCTATCTGGAAGCCAGAGAAAACAATGATCGGCAATAACTGCGTGCTGTTCGGCGGGCCCTGGGCCCTGCCCCGGCACGCTTTTTGCATAAGTCCCGCCTTCTCTGCCGGAAGCATGCCGGCCTAAGGCTTAAACTTCTTTTGCTGCTCTTCTTTCGCAGCCCGGCTGGGTTGAGGGAGAAGGGCTTATTTTGTATGGCGGGAGGGAAATTCTCGTTGTGTCATCGCGGGGCAGGCGAGCTGCGGGTTTGCGCAGCAGGAATCCTACAGGGTCCAGCGCAGCAGGAATCCTACAGGTTCCAGCGCAGCAGGAATCCTACAGGTTCCAGCGTAGCGGGAATCCTGTAAGATTGCCACGTTGTTTTGCTGGAAGATACTGCGTATCTTCTCAGCAAAAACTTCCTCGCAATGACAAAGCTTCAGCTTTCCTCTGCTGCGTTTCACTCCCCATAGGGGATGCGGTAATACTCCAGCAGCTGCTTGAATTGATCCTGAGCGCTCAGGCAGGTATCCAGCAGATATCCCCTTTCGCTGTGCCATTGCTGCAGCCCCCGGTAATAGAAGAGCTTCAGTTCCTCACTGATGATGAAGGGGACGATGCGGTTTCGCAGGCATTCCTTGAAGAGGATCAGCCGCCCGATGCGTCCATTGCCATCCTGAAAGGGATGGATCTCCTCAAAGCGCACATGGAATTCGATCAGCTCCTCCAGGCTTTTCTGCGGGCTGGCGTTGTAATCCTGGAGCAGCTTCCGCAGCTCTGCAGCCACCTGCTCCGGCGGGGTGGTCTCCCGCCCGCCCACCTGATTGGGGAGCCGCTTGTATTCGCCCACTGCAAACCAGTCCTTGCGGCTGTCCCCGGTGGAGGCTTTCAGCACTGTGTGCAGCTCCCGGATAAAGGAGGCGCGCAGAGGCTGCCTGGCCCGCTCCAGAACCAGGTCGATGCAGCGGAAGTGATTGACCGTCTCCACGATATCGTCCACATGCAGGGGCTGCTCCTCCGGGCCGATGCTGCTGGTCTCAAAAATATAGCGGGTCTGCTCGTGGCTGAGCCGGCTGCCTTCCATATGATTGGAGTTATAGGTCAGGTCGATCTGCACCCGGTGATAGATCCCTCCGGGGAGGCGGCTTTCCTTTTCCCGCAGCAGGTACTCCAGCAAACCGGCAGGCTCACTCCCGGCCCGGGGGCGGCGGCTGGGTTTTTCTGCGTCTTCCGGGATGTTCCAGGTCTTGCCGGTGAGAAAAGCGCCCGGCACCCGGCCCTGGGCGCAATAATTCCGCACGCTGCGCTCGGATACTGCCCATTTTTTTGCGATTTCTGCTGCTGACAGGTAGCTCATGCGGCTTCACCTCTGCTTGTTTTCTTTAGTATAGGCTGATATCGGCAATTTATCAAGAAATTTTCTGCGAGAAAAGGAAAATTTTTTGCCGATACGGGCAAAAGCCGAATTTCCTTTCTCCCAGCATATGATCTGCACAAAAGCACTTTTTATCTAATGTTCAGATTGCCTTTGTTGAATTTATGTCAATTCTATGCTAAAATGAAAATATATGGTTCTAACTTACTGGCGAACGTGTTCTAATTTGTTTCAG
>JAFSHU010000120.1 GCA_017440145.1 Bacillota bacterium | reverse complement strand
TTCCCCCGATGCCTATCTGGATTTTGATGACAGTGTTCCGGCAGACATTGCCAATGTTTCCCTGGGGGAGCGGGGTGTTATGATCAGCCCTCTGCAGGAAGCTGTGCTTTATGCCAGTCTGGTCAATGGCGGGTACCTGTGTCAGCCCAGATTGGTGAAGCGCCTTTCTGACAGTGAGGGCCGGTGTTTGAATAGCTTTCCCAGCGGGGAGCTGCAGGCTGTTTTGAAGCCCTCCGTAGCAGAATCCCTTTGCGCCATTCTGGTGGAAGCCGTGGAGGGAGGGACTGCTGCCTCCGTCTCCGGCGCAGCTCTTACTGCCGGTGCAAAAACAGGCACCAGCGAAAGTGGCGGTGTCTGGATCAGCGGCTTTGCTCCGGCAGACGCGCCCCAATGGGTCATTGTGGTTCATGTGGATGATGGGACGGCCGGTGGAGTAGAGGCGGCTGCCCTCTTCCGACGTATTCTGGAGGATATTTATCAGCTGGAAGGGGAGTAGAGCAGGCGCGGCTATTGCCGGAAAGCCCCATTCATGGATGTGGGAGCTGAAGCCACAGGGGAAATCGGAGCCTGAATAAGCACGCAAAAAAGCACCTGCAGAAAATCTGAACAGGTGCTTTTTTGTCTGCTTCGTTTACTAGATCAGGAGTTTTGGGGGGGGGCAGGCCCGGGTCTGGGCTGCCTGGCACTTGCCGCCCTACTTTCTTTTTTCTTTCCGGCTGCCTTCCGCTTGCTCCAGCTCCAGCAAAAATATTTTTTTCCCCAGTCCGCCGCCATAGCCGGTCAAACTTCCGTCTGCGCCGATCACCCGATGGCAGGGAATAATGATCGGAATCGGGTTGCGGTGGTTTGCACCGCCCACAGCCCGAAAGGCCCGGGGCCGGCCTATGCTTTTGGCCAGCTCACCGTAGCTGATGCTCTCTCCATAGGGAATGGCCTGCAAGGCCGTCCAGACCTGCTGCTGAAAAGCGCTTCCTTTGGGTGCCAGGGGGATATCAAAGTGCTTTCGTTTCCTCTGGAAGTATTCTTCCAGCTCTTTTTTGCATTGCTCCAGCAAAGCTGTGCTTTGCGGGCTCCTTTGAAAATCGATTTCCCCAAAGAGAAGCTGCGTCAGCTGTTCTTCATCCTCTACCAGGGTTAGCAGGCCAAGCGGGGATTCCATATAAATGTGTTTCATCACATTCCCCTTTCTTAACAGGAGATTTTGTGCATGGAAAACTGCTCATAGGCAACCAGAATTTCGGCATAGCCGCAGAGCGCCTGATCCAGCTCCGGATCCCCGGTATCCACCAGCAGAGGCCGAAGCCCCAGCTGATGCAGCTTGCTGGGTGTGGAAACGATGATCATGTTCTCTTTTCCGATGCGTCGCAGAACAGAGGGGCTGAGCTGCTGATTTCCTCTCCCAAAAAGATTGCCCTGGCCACCGATGATAGTCAGGATCAGCTTCACCGCTCCCGTTTCCTGATCCAGAAGCTGCAGGAGACCCTGCTCATTCAGGTCGCTGGCCAGCAGCTGACTGTTCTTTACTGCATCTATGCCCAGCAGGGTGTTTTCCAGACCCAGCTCATCCATGATGGCCTGGGTGGTGCTGCCGGGGCCGATGATATACAGGGTTTCGTCCTCCATCAGATCCGCTGCATATTGAGCCATACTCAGAAGCTCATCCTCCGAAGCGCGGCAGGAGGATTTGCTGCACTGCATGCGGTTTTCTTCCAGCGGGATCTGCATCTCTCCATATTGTTTGGCCTGCACCCTGCCGAGACGGAAGGCATCCTCATCAATATCCATCACCGCTGCCGGGGCGGTTCTGCAAATCCTGCCCTCCAGATAATCCACGGCTACCCGGCCTGCGTTCCGGGGATTGATGGCATAGACGCCGGAATGGATCTTTACCCCGGCCGGGATGCCGACCACAGGCAGCTGATTCTGAATCACACTGCAAATGTCCCGGGCTGTACCGTCTCCGCCGGCAAAGAGCAGCAGATCGCAGCCTTCTTCCAGAAAGCGCCTGGCTGCTTCCTGGGTATCCAGGCGGGTGCTCCTCGGGGCTGCAGGTACCCCCAGGCTTTGTGCAGGGAGACCCAGCCTGCGGAGCTGATTTTCTCCCATATCTCCGCCATAAGTGAAAATCTGAGGAAGCTCTTCCATTTCCGTCAGCAGGGAAAGCGCTTGCTCTGCCCGGGCAGAGGCCTCTGCTTTTCCTCCCAGCGCCAGCGCCTGTTCCTGGATATCCTCACCATCGCTTCCTTTTAAACCAGCTCTCCCCCCCAGCCCGGCCAGGGGATTGATTAATACCGCAAGTTTTTTCGTCATGGGCCCTCCTGTCTGTCGTTCAAGCTCTCCTGCCTTTCCCGGAAAAGGAGATATTCCGGGCTGTGACTATCTTTTTATTGCTCTTACTATAACACAGTGGCATTCCTTGCTCAAGAGCGGGATTCTCCTTGAAAATCCTGAGTGTAGCATCTATAATATAATATTAAGTGAAAAATTATAGTAAAGCAGATATATTGGTTTTAGAAATGATGGTATCGGAGGACAGATGATGGATTATTCTTGGCTGCCGAAGGTGGATAAAATACTTCTGGCTGTGGAGACTCTGCCAAAAGAGCTTCTGGAGGCGGATTATTCGGTGAAAATTATGACAGAAGCGGCTCGCTGCACGGTTGCTGCCCTGCGGGAGCAGATCAACAGCGGCTGCGCTGCCTATGAAGATAAAGAGCAAATGTTTGCTGCAGCAGTTCGGGAAACCCTGGCTGCTTATGCGCGTCTTTGTGCGCCCTCTTTGCGCCGGGTCATCAATGCCACCGGTGTGGTGCTGCATACCAATCTGGGCCGCGCGGTGCTGGCGGAGGAGGCGGTGGAGGCCATTCATAAAATTGCCGCCGGCTACTGCAATCTGGAGCTGAATCTGGAGAGTGGGAAGCGCAGCAGCCGTTATGAGCATGTTGTCTCTTTGCTGCAGGAGCTGACCGGCGCCGAGGATGCTCTGGTTGTGAACAACAATGCCGGGGCGGTTCTGCTGGTTCTGGATGAGCTGGGCCGGGGTGGGGAGGCCATCGTTTCCCGGGGGCAGTTGGTGGAGATCGGCGGCAGCTTCCGGGTGCCGGATATCATGGAAAGAAGCGGCGTGCGCCTGCATGAGGTGGGTACCACCAATAAAACACATCTTTCCGATTATGCCCGGGCCATCAATGAAGATACCCGCCTTTTGCTGCGCGTTCATCCCAGTAATTTTAAAATGTACGGCTTCACGGAAAGCGTTTCCCTGGCTGAGCTGGTGGAGCTGGGCCATGCAAAGGGTATTCCCGTTATGGATGATCTGGGCAGTGGCTGTCTTTATCCTTTGGCGGCTCAGGGCCTTGGGGAGGAACCCCTTGTCTCTGCTGCCCTGCGTACGGGCGTGGATGTTTTGACCTTCAGCGGGGATAAACTGCTGGGCGGCCCGCAGGCCGGCATCATTGTGGGGAAAAAAGAATATATCGAAAGAATCAAAGAGAATCCTTTGACCAGAGCTCTGCGCGTGGATAAGTTCACGTTGGCTGCTCTGGAAGCCACGCTGCGGATCTATAGCCAGGGCCGGGAGCGGGAATCCATCCCCACTCTGGCCATGATCACCGCAAATCGGGAGGAGCTGCGCCCCCGGGCAGAGCGTCTGGCTGCTTTGCTGCTGGAGCAGCCTATGGCAGAGCAGCGTTTCCGGCTGCGGGTTCTGGATGCTGTATCTGAGGTGGGCGGCGGATCCCTTCCCGGTGTGGATCTGTCTACCGTGCTGGTGGAGGTCATCCCGAAAAATATAAAAAGTGCGGATCTGCTGCTGCAGCTGCGGCGGGGAGAACCTGCAGTTATGGGATACATCCGGGAGGATAAGGCCCTTTTTGATCTGCGAACCGTCTTGGAAGAAGAGCTTCCCCTGCTGGCAGAATTGATTGCAAGATATTGTCCGGAGGCCTGATATGGAGCATATTATCGTAGGAACTGCAGGGCATGTGGATCACGGGAAAACAGAATTGACCGCCCGCCTGACGGGCATCAATACGGATCGCCTCCCGGAAGAAAAAAAACGGGGGATGACCATTGAGCTCGGCTTTGTGCCCCTGGATCTGGAGAATGGCCTGCGACTGGGCCTGATCGATGTGCCGGGCCATGAGCGTTTTGTGAAAAATATGCTGGCCGGTGCGGCCGGTATGGATATGGTGATGCTGATCGTGGCTGCGGATGAAGGCGTCATGCCGCAAACCGTGGAGCACATGAACATCATTCATTTGCTGGAGATTGACAAGGGCGTGGTGGTCATCACCAAAAGCGATTTGGTAGATGAGGAATGGCTGGAGCTCATCCACGAACAGGTGCAGGAGATGATCGCCGGCACCAGCCTGCAGAACGCCCCCATTGTTTCCTGCTCTGCCGTGAGTGGGCAGGGGATAGATGAATTGAGGAAGGTTTTGCAGGATGTGGCTTCTCAGGTGAAGCCCAAAACAGCCTCCGGTCACTGCCGCCTGCCGGTTGACCGTGTGTTCAGTAAGTCCGGCTTTGGTACGGTGGTCACCGGCACCCTGTGGATGGGAAAATTAAAAACGGGGGACAGTGTGCAGATCTGGCCGGTGGGCAGGGAGGCCCGCATCCGCAGCCTGCAGGTACACGGGCAGTCTGTGACAGAGGCCGTGGCCGGGCAGCGTACTGCCGTGAATCTTTCCGGTGTGGATCTGGAGGAAACACCCAGAGGCGCCTGGCTGGCCGCACCCGGTCTGCTGCGGGAAAGCTATCGTTTGGATGTCTCCCTGCGTTTGCTGGCCGATGCAAGGGCATTGCCGCAGCGATGCCGGGTTCGTGTGCATCACGGAACTGCAGAAGTGCTGGCCCGTGTTTCCTTGCTGGATCGGGAGGAGCTTCTCCCGGGGGAGAGCTGCTATTGTCAGCTGGTTCTGGAGGAACCGCTCCCGCCGCTGCGCGGGGATAAGCTCATCCTGCGCAGCTATTCTCCCATGTATACCATTGGCGGCGCCACGGTACTGGATGCGAACCCGCCCCGGCATAAACGCTATCGGGAGGATGTGCTGGCTGCCATGGAGCAAAAATCTCAGGCAGATGCAGGATCGGCTTTGCTGGATGTTCTGGCCGGGGAAAAAGCGCCGGTCAACCTGAAAGCGCTCGCCAAGGATGCCCAGACCCCGGTGAATGAAGTAGAGACTCTGGTGGAACAATTAATTGCGGAGGAGCGCATTTTTGTTTTGCCAATCGATGGGGAAGACTTTTATCTGATGCCTGAAAAAGTGGATGAGCTCATGGAAGCGGTTTTGCGCTCTGCCAATCGTTATCATGAGAAATACCCTTTGCGGGCAGGCTTGCCTCTGGCAGAGGTGCGTTCCCGCTTCTGTGATAAGTTCAGCCAGAAGCAGGTGAATGCCCTGGTCAATGCCTGGGTGGAACGAAAAGCCATGCAGCTTTGTTTTTCTGCTGTTGCCTGCCCCGGTTTTCAGGCCAGGCCCAGTGGGGAGCAGCAAAAATGGCTGGATCACCTGAGCGCGGAATATGCAACCCATCTTTTTGATCCGCCTGAATGGGCGGAGATTACGGCCGCGCTTCGTATCCCGGCCGGGGATTCCCCGGAGCTGCTGCAATGGCTGACCGAGCAGGGAAAGGTGAAAAAAATCGGGGATCTGGTGTTCAGCGCACAGTCCCTGGCAGAAGCAGAGCGCAGACTGCGGGAAATTTCTGCTGTGGATGGTTTTACCTTGGCGGAAGCCCGGGATGCACTGGGCAGCAGCCGAAAATTTGTACTCCCCCTGCTGGAAGCCATGGATATGGCCCGGATTACCCAGCGGGTAGGGGATAAACGGGTCTTTGTCAATTGAATTTCCCGGTCTTTTTCAGGCAGAGCCTGCTATGGGGCGGGCTTTGCCTGAAGGGCTGATTCGCAAAAATATCTGAAAAGAATTTTCGCCTAAAAAAGGAAAAAGAAAAGGATTGTCGAATAAACAAAAGGCTTTATTTGCTGTTTTTATGGGGGCGGATTTGGCCTGGTGGCTGACCCGGACTTCAAATCCGGTTGTGCGGCGGCGATCCCGTCGCAGGTGTGTTCGATTCGCACACGTCCCCGCCAAACTTCATTATAATGGAGTATAAATTTTTGCTTTTCACAATGGATGAGTCGCCTCAGACTCATCCATTGCCATAAAGTGCAGCTTCTTTATATTTTGCTATAGCAGGGATTTATACACTTATAAAATTTTTTGATATTTCCAGTATTATATTTACAAAAGCGAAAAGCCATGGTAGAATATTAGCGTAAGCTTTTGTGGGCTTTAAAGAAATGAATACTGTGGGAAAGAAGTTTGCAGGAGAGTCTATTTTAGACGCCGTAGGGGCAAACGAACGACTGGCCAGGTCGTTTTGTGAAACTCTCAGGCACAAACACTGCAAACGGACCCGCCTCTGGAGCATTTTTGCTTCATAATTATCCTATGACAGAGGAATGGCAAGGTTATTTGCTGTTCTCTGTTTTTTTATTTTTGCCTTTTTATTCTCAGGAAGGTTTGGTATCATGCAAGTGAATTTGGCAAACTTTCAGATCCTCAGCAACAATCCAAAGGTGATTGAGAAATATCCTCAGGTGAGTACGCTGATCTCCGGATCCGTTTATGATATCTTCGTCAGCGGTCGTGATCGGATTCACCAGGGTGCAAAGCTGATCAACCATCCTCTTTGCGGCAGCGTGAAGCCCAATGAAAGCCCTTATAAAACGCTGCTTCTTTCCAAAACGGAGGGCGATCCGCTGGATATGTTTTCTCTGCAGCTGATCGAAGGCGCCTTTCAGGTGCTGAAAAAGCTCCCCGTAAAGCACATCCCCTATACGGAACGGATGCTGGATGATTATCAGGTGATCGATCTGGA
>JAFSHU010000002.1 GCA_017440145.1 Bacillota bacterium | reverse complement strand
GCCACAACTTCTTCCACGGGAGTGCCGTCCTTGGTGATGGTTGCGACCAGCTTGTTGTTCACTTCGTCCAGCGTGATAGCTACGGAGATATCGTAGCTGGCATCGCTGTAGGTAACATGGTTTGCGCCTTCGTCCGTTTCCGTCAGCGTGTAGTTGAAGACCTTGCCAATGTCTTCCCAGCTATAGCTCAGCTGGAACTCTGCCAGACCCGCTTCATCGGAGCGTTCTTTCAGCTCGCTGCCGCCCTCGGCAATATCCTTCAGCACAAATTCGAAGCCTTCAGGGCCGATTTCCTTCGTACCCAGATTCTGCACCGTCTTCTTCGCGGTGATGTCTACGGTGATGTCGTCCGGATCCGGAACGTAGGTATTGGTGAAAGCAATCGGCAAATCGTCTTCAACGGAAATAGCTGCACTCAAAACGCCATCTGTTTCCGTAACTGTAACGGTGACAGCGTATTCAGTATCATCATAGCGGATATTCCGGTCATCGCCAGCTTTCTCTTTGATAATATAGTGATAGTCTCCAGGCTGATCCAGCCAGAAGGTATCAAAGCTGAAGCTTTCGCCCGTGTTGGTTTCGCTGTCCATCAAAGCGGGTGCTGCACCATTGGCATCATAAAGCTCAAAGGTGAATACGCCATCGCTGATTTCCGCACCCACCAGCGTTTTGCTGCCGCCCAGTTCCACGGGTGCGGGGGCATAGGTATTTGTGAAAGCGACCGTTACTTCCTCGCCGGTGCTCTCCACAGCGCCATCCGCATTTTCAAGAGCCGTTACCGTGGCGGTCACGCCGCCCAGGGTATCATCCTCCACCTCAACAGTAATGTAATATTCCTGCTTGCTGTACTGAATGCCGGGAACCCGATCTTCGGCATTTTCAGGAATAATCTCCTTCAGGATGTATTCAATGGTCTGGCCAATATCCGCACTACCAAAGGTCAGGGTAATGAGACTTTCCCCAGCGCCGGAGGTGGCAGGCAGCTCCATGAGCAGATCATCGCCCTGATAGAGGCCGAAGAGATAGCCCGCTTTGGAAACCAGGCTTTCCTCCTGATCCTCCACGGTCTGATCCTCGATCAGCTTATTTACCACAAGGCTGATGGCATCACTGCCGGCCGGTGCGTAGGTATTATAGAAGGTGGCGTTGGCATCCCAGACGGTGACGCCCGTTGCATCGTCACTCTCCACATCCATACCGTTAAAGCCCTCGACAGATGCGATCTCCAGCTGGCCGTCCATGTCCTCATCCAGGACTAGAATATCCAGCCAGCGTACAGCCTCGTCATAGGTAATGCCCAACCAGGGATTAACGGTGAATACTTCTACGATACGATAGGAATAGGTGCCAACATGGTCATAGTTTTCGGCCCGGATAAAGGCGCTGAAATCAAAGGTTTTGTTCTCTTTGTTGACAGTGGCTTCTGCGGTGATCGTTCCGCCCGCGCCGTCATCCATCTGCATATCTTCCCAGGCGGTGCCGACACGCTTCTGCAGCTTGAAGGTGAATTCATCCGTATCCAGCCACTCATCGCCTTCGCGGCCGGTGAAGCTCTTATCGCCGGTGAGATTCACATGCTCCGGGGAAACCCTGCTGGGTTCATAGGTATTGGTGAAAGCTACGAGGTAGTTTTCTTCCCCTTCGATGGTGATGGTTTTGGTATCCCCGTCATTAGAAGCATCAGAGGTGAAGCCATCAGGGATGGTGGTTTCTGTAATGCTGACAACGGTACCCACTTCTATCTCATCAAAGAAAGCCGTCTCCCCTGCATGCAGGGTGACCGTATCCTCCGTGGGAGTACCGCCGCCGGGCGGAGTGAAGCTCAAATCAAAGGTAAATTCTCTGTCAACAGTGCTTTCATAAGCATCCCCAAAGGGGTGTTCCACCAGCTTCTCCAGAACCAGGGTGCCGGTACTTACCGGAGGCTTCAGGGTATTCAGGAAGGCTGCTTCCTCAATCACGCCCTGGCTGATGCTAAGATCAATCTCCTGAACAGCTTCGTTATTCACAGCCGCCACCTGATAATCCTTGCCGGTAGTCAGTTCCTTGACATTATACACAGCGCCCACAGGCAGATCCAGCAGCCAGGCCGTTTCCCCGGCCTTAATCTCTACCGTTTCAGAGCCGGAATCAAAGGTCAGCGTTTGCTCAGTCTCCGTTCCGTCAGCCGCCACGATCTGCAGGCGGTATTCGCCGGCAACAGCCGCTGCATTCTGCGGCGTGATCTCAAAGGTGAAAATATCCGTCCGGCCGATCATGGTGGCATCCAGCGCCTTGGTGATCTTCAGGCCCTGGGCTGCAGTAAGGCTCAGGCGGCCGTTATTCCCCAGGATGCCGTCGGCATAGTAATGCTCTTCGTTTTCCGTAGTAGCAGGGTCATCCTCATGGTGATCCACGGAGGGGTAAAGCGCATAAATCAAAGAATCCGTATTGTTGCCCGTTACAGCAGTATGGGTCTCATCGGTGAATTCGCCCTTGGGCAGATAGTAATCTTCCAGAGTAAGGAAGATCGTGCCTTTGGGGATGTACCAGGTCGTGCTGCTGCTGGGGCTTTCATCCTCCTCCACATCGGGAAGCGCCTTCTCCAAAGAGGTCTGGGAGATCGCTTCGTAAACCAGGTGCATCGTTGCATTGCCTTCGCTTACGCTGTTGCTCTTTTCGAACACGGAATAGGCGCGGAAATATTTGCCTGCCGCATAAACCGGCTTCTCCGCACCGGTATAAGGAACATAATTGCCGCCCACCAGCTCATAAACAACGGAGTTTTCCGTGTAATAATAGCGCTCATTTTCATGGGAGGGCTCAAAATGGGCAACCGTATTTTTTGCCAGGAAGGGATGGGCATGATCCAAATCGTTCACATCCCAGCGGTTGGTGTAGAAGGAATAAACGCCATCCTCCTGATATTCCCAGGAGGAACCCACGATCTCTGCCACATTCCGCTCGTTGATCTCAGAAGAAAGACCGACCTCATAGATCAGGCGCAGCGGAGTAATCTGCTTTGTGGTATCATAAACGCCATCATTATCCGTATCGACAGAAACTTCGTCATTGTATTCCAGGGTGATGGCTCCGGGATCCTCCAGGCTGGTGCCGGTGAGAGAGACATTGAAGGAAACTACCGGGATCAGGGAAGCAGGAATTCTGTAATGAACAGCGGAGTTTCCGTTTGCCAGATTGGTACGCACCTGGACGGAGACAAACATCATATCACTGGCAGCGTGGCCGTTCAACACTTCCCCCAGGAAGCCGTAGGATTTGCAGGAATAAACCGCACCGGGCACAGGATCGGTTTCATCGGAGGCAAAGCCCAGGTAATTCCCATCTGCATCCGCGTACCAGCCGATGTAATTGCTGAATTCGCCGGTAACGGGATCATAAGCCAGCTGACCGGCATGGTAAGCATCCGCAACCAGCTTATCTGCAGTCTGAATATCCGCAATGCCCAAACGGGTCTGAACAGCCTCGATCATCGCATTGCCCAGATCGGTGGGGTTCTGCGGTGTACCCAGGGAACCAACACCCAAATTGCTGGTAAGCATGGCACCGGTGAAGAGCGTATCAGCAACCTGAATGCCCTTGATATCCTTCACTTCCATGTGCTGGCCGATATCATCGATAAATTCCAGATACCCGCCGAAGGCAGAATCGCCCCCTTCCACCAGGGTGGGCGTATAGAGAGACTGGAAAATGATCTGATCTACGATGGCACGGAATGCATCTGCCAGAGAAGAGTCCGCATCAAAATACTGAGTTACATAATCCCGGGAAAGATCATAGCTGCTCTTCGCAATGCTGGTATAGGTTGTTTCATAATGGCCGCTCTGGCCCCACCAGCCGCCCTCTACCCAGCGCTGGCCGACGGCAAGCTGCATAGTGGCATTGGCAGCAGTATTATTATAAGTAGACCAATGGCCCAGAACCGCAGAATTCGAGACAGAGGGATCCAAAACAGGGGAATCATCCACCTTGAAGCCCAGGGTATAGAAGAGGGAGGAACGATCATAATGCTCCTCGATTCTCTCCCGGGCATAGGAAGCGGTAAGCTGGGTCACGAAAGGAATGGCAGAGGCCAGATAACCCGAGGGGGTGCCGCCGTCACCCATATTGGAGGTGCCGATGCTGCCGGCGCTGCCCATATAATTGTTGGTGGCAATGGTAGGCAGGCCATCGCTCATCAGCACCATGATCGGCATTCTCTTGGTGCCGGCCTGGAAGCCGGTGCCTTCAATGGTGGTATCCTCTACATCCAGAAATGCCTGCATCGCACGATAGATACCGCCCTGGATATAGGTGCCGCCGTATACCTCACGCTCGGACTGGGGCATATCCTGAGAGCCATTATAGACGTTATTGTTCACCTTAACGCTCTGGGCTGTTACATTGTTATCTCCCACGCGGAAGGTCTGGCTGTCCCGAACCAGATAAGTATCGGTCTCGTGGCTGTATCTGCCCAAGGGAAGCAGCAGAATGGAATCCCCATAATCCGCAGTGCTATTGGTGGTATAGTTGCCGGAATAGAGCACAACGCCCACGCGGTTATAGTTATTGACCGCCTGCAAGCGGGAAATGGCAGCATTTGCCGCGGATACCAGCTCATCCACCGCATCGTTGTTGTTATCCCCATCTTCTGTATTGGGACCCATGGAGCGGGAAATATCCAGCACCAGCATGGTATCCGTGGGGATATGGGAATAGCCCGTGATGGATTTGTTGGAAGCAATGGCAGAGAGCGCAACCAGGAAGTTATTCTCTGGGTCTGTCATCGTAACCAGGGGCAGCTCCGTATTATCGGTAAGGACGGTCTTATCCATCCAGACAAGCCCTGCATTGGCTGTGCTGGTCACATTTTCACCCAGGAAATCCTTCCATGCATCCAATGTGGAGGGGTCGGAGATCCTTGTGGCTGCCGGAGAATCGGCTTCTGCGGCGGGCAGGCCAAAATGCACAGCCGTTGCAAAAATCGCGGCCACCACGATTAAAATTGACCACATCCAGTAGTGTCTCATGCGTAATTTCTTCATAGCTCAACTTCCTTTCCGGAATAGGCCCGCTCTTCCATAGCAGGCGGAGATTCGACCAGCAAAATATATAATCAAACAGCTACAGGAATGTCCGCAGCATCCATAGCGGAGAAAGCTATGAGCTTGGCGGTCTTCCCATATTACTGTAAAACATCCTAGTCCCCCATTTATATGCTCTAATACAATATATAGTATAACAGGAAAAACCTTTCATGAAAAGACCTTTTGAAACTTTTCCTATTAAGAATGCAGGAGCAGCCCCTTTTCCCACTTTCCCGCAAAAAACCGGAATATTTTCCCGGGATGCTTTCAGGCAGCAGAAACGCCTTCCCACTGTTGTAAGCGCTGGGCAGCCGGTTCCCCGACAAATAAAAAGGCACCCCTCCGGAGAAGGGCGCCAATCTTTTCAAGCAAAAACTGCCGATCAGGCATTCTCATCATCCAGACCAAAAGCCGTGTGCAGGCTCAGCAGCGCTTTGGTCACTTCATCCTCATCAATGATGCAGGAAATCTTGATCTCGCTGGTGGAGATCATCCAGATATTCACCTTATTCTCGCTGAAAACCTTAAACATCGTGGCTGCCACGCCGGGGTGGGTGATCATGCCGGCGCCCACCACAGAAATCTTCGCCACCGTATCCACAACGGTGTAATTCTCCGCAGGCAGCTGCCGCACGATGCTCTGCATGATGCTTTCCACCTTGGCCCGGTCATCGCGGCCGCAGGTAAAGCTGATGTCCTGCCGCATATCCCGGCTGCCGCTCTGTACGATCATATCCACGTTCACACCCAGCCGGGAAAGCTGGCTGAAGATATCCCCCGCCACACCGGGGCGATCCGGCACGCCAAAGAGCGTAACCTTCAGCACATTCATATCGTGGGCCACGCCGCAAACGATCAATTCCTTCTCCATATCCTTATTCATGTTTGCCTCCTCCTTGACAATGGTACCCTCGTTATGATTGAAGCTGGAGCGAACGTGCAGCTTCACGCCATATTGCTTGGCCAGCTCCACGGAACGGGGCTGCAGAACCAATGCGCCCATGGCTGCCATTTCCAGCATCTCATCGTAAGAGACCTCCGGCATTTTCCAGGCCTTTTTCACGATGCGCGGATCAGCGGTATAGACCCCATCCACATCCGTGAAGATCTCACAAACATCCGCATTCAGGCCGATGGCCAGGGCAACGGCAGAGGTATCGGAGCCGCCGCGGCCCAGGGTATTGATCTCCCCACGGGAATCCACCCCCTGAAAGCCTGCCACGATCACGATGCGCCCGGCATCCAGCTCCTCCCGCACGCGGCCGGTATCAATGGAAAGGATTTTTGCAGTGGCATAAGCGCCATCCGTATGAAAACCGGCCTGACGCCCGGTGAGGGAGATGGCATCATAGCCCATATTTTGCAGCGTCATAGCCAGAAGTGCGATGGATTGCTGCTCACCGGTGGAAAGCAGCATATCCATTTCCCGCCTGGAAGGCCTGGGGTTCAATTCCCGGGAAAGGGCGATCAGGTCATCTGTGGTATCCCCCATGGCGGAGACCACCACCGCCACCTGATTCCCTGCATCCGCTGCTTCTGCGATACGCCGGGCCACCCGCCGCATCCGCTCCGGGCTGCCCACAGAGCTGCCGCCAAATTTTTGAACCATGATTGCCATATGTCATTCTCCTAAAAAATTTATCCGCTGCCCCGGAGGAAGCCCATCCGGGGAGTTTTACAAATATATATGCGGGCAGCGCCCTTGCTATGGATTTCAAAAGAGCGGCATCTCTCTGCCCATAAAAGCAGTGATTTCTCATGGGGTCAGCCGGAATCTCCGGAAATCCCTTTACTACGTTAAAGAAAAGAAGTATAATAAATTATAGTATAGCACCAATATGCCCGTTTCGCAAGTAGCAAGAATCTTTCCGGGCAGGGCCGCGGGAAAAGCCTGGTCTTAATGCTTCTGTCGCAAAGCAGGAAAATCTTCTCAAACCCGATATTTTGCAGAAAAGAGGAAAGCATGAAACATATTTTTATCTTCGCAGCAGCAATGGCTGAAGAATTGCAGCCGAAGGAAACGGAGCCCACGCCCTTAGAGGCAGCACACACGCCGAATATGGACAGCTTGGCTCAAAGCGCAGAGGTAGGCCTGGTCCGCACGATCCCTGCAGAACTGCCGGTGGACAGCCGCATTGCGCTGCTCTCCACACTGGGATACGCCCCGGAAAAATATTGCGTCCAGGGCATAGCGGAGAGGCTCGATCCCCTGCGCCAGCTCTATGGCTTCAGCGGATCCCTGATCTCCGCAGAAAAAGAACTGCAGCCTCTGGCAGAGGCCGCTGCGCTGCACTATATCTCTGTGGAAAAGAAAAAAGAAACGATAGAAGAAGGCTATCAGCGTAAAGTACAGGCCAGCCTGCAGGCTTTGGCAGATGGCTATACGCTTCTTTGCATCCATCTTTCCGAAGCAGCAAAGGCTCAGTGCCGCAGAGAAAAAATTTCCTGCATCGAAGCCATGGATCGGGATTTCCTCCAGCCGCTCCTGCAGGAATTGAATGCGCAGAATAGGCCCTACAGCCTTCTGCTGACAGCGGGCTATGCCGCATCTTCCGGAAAAAATGCGCCCTGCCGCGCAGCTGTCCCCTTTTTCATCTACCGCAGCGGCCGGGACGGCAGCCCCAGCACTCCTTCCTTCAACGAGAAGGCTGCAGCAGAAAGCGGACTCTTTTTATCTGCCGGGCCCATGCTGATGCAGCGTTTCAGCGGAAAATATCAGTGCGATTTTCAATTCGACTGCATCCCCGGCCAGTAATACGAAAACGCAGCGCCCAAGGGCTGCGTTGACAGAAAAAAGAAAAACAAATATACTGAAGCCGAAGCAAGCCGGCCTGGCTGCACCGGCGAACTCCTTTCACAAAATCACAGCAAGAAAGGCAGCTTTTCCAAGGAGGATTTATGTTCATCGCTGATTTACACATACATTCTGCCTATTCCCGGGCCACCAGCCGGGATCTGCTCCCGGTTCAGCTGGAGGCCAGTGCTCGCCGGAAGGGCATTCACCTGGTGGCCAGCGGTGATTTTACCCACCTGGCCTGGCGGCAGCTGCTGCAGGAAAGCCTGGAACCCGCAGAGGAAGGCCTGTATCGCCTGAAAGAGGATATTCGCATACCGGATAGCGGTGTAGCTGCGGATCGGCTAAGGCCCCGCTTTATCCTCAGCGGGGAGATCAGCTCAATCTATAAAAAAAACGGACGAACCAGAAAGGTGCATAATGTCATTCTCCTGCCCTCCTTGGAGGCAGCAGAGCGGCTCTCCCAGCGTTTGGAAAAGCTGGGCTGCAATCTTCGCTCCGATGGCCGCCCCATCATCGGCCTGGACAGCCGGGATCTTTTGGAAATGAGTCTGGATTGCTGCGAGGATGCCATTTTCATTCCGGCTCATATCTGGACGCCCCACTTCTCTGTTCTGGGTGCCTATTCGGGCTTTGACAGCATCGAGGAATGCTTCGAAGACCTGACAGCCCACATCTGGGCCCTGGAGACCGGCCTCAGCTCCGATCCGCCTATGAACTGGCGGCTTTCCCAGCTGGATCGCTACACCCTGGTTTCCAATTCCGATGCACATTCCCCGGATAAGCTGGGCCGGGAAGCGAATCTTTTCCGCTGTGAGCTGAGCTACCCCCATTTGCTGGCTGCCTTAAAGGATCGGGATGGCTCAGCCTTTCAAGGCACCATTGAATTTTTCCCGGCAGAAGGGAAATACCACTTCAACGGCCATCGCAACTGCAAGCAATGCCTCTCCCCGCAGGAGACAATCGCCCGGCAAGGCCTCTGCCCGGTCTGCAGAAAGCCCTTGACACTGGGTGTGGCCCATCGGGTGGAGGAGCTGGCAGACCGGGAGGAAGGCTTCCAACCGGAAAACGCCCGCCCCTTCGAAAGTCTGGTTCCTTTGGCAGAAGTGATCGGCGCTTCTCTTGCTGTGGGACCCGGCAGCGGAAAAGTCCGGGAAATCTATAGGCAGCTTTTGCGGAGCCTGGGCCCGGAATTCTATATCCTGCGGGAAGCCCCTCTGGAGGATATTCAGCACCTGTCCGGCCCCTGCGTGGCAGAAAGCATTCACCGCCTGCGCCAGGGCAAAATCGAATTATCCCCCGGCTATGATGGGGAATATGGCAAGGTTTCCATTCTCAGCCCGGAGGATATTGACCGGCTCAACGGACAAGCCACGCTTTTCAGCGGGCAGAGCTTTCTCCCGGCAAAGGCAGAAAAACCGGCAGAAGCAGGGAAGCCCCTGGAAGCAGCAGCGGATTCAGAAGAAATCCCTCCTTCCGGGAAAGCAGGCATCCGCCTGAACCCCAGCCAGCTCCAGGCCGCCACCTCCCTTTCCCCTGCCCTGGCCGTGATTGCTGGGCCGGGCTGCGGCAAAACCAGAACCCTGGTCAGCCGCATTTCCTGGCTGATCGAACAAGGCACCCCGCCTCAGGAGATCACAGCGGTCACGTTTACCAACAAGGCAGGGCGAGAGCTGCGGGAACGCCTGGCAGATCAGGTGGGCCCCGCCTCCCGGCTGCTGCATATCGGCACCTTTCACAGCCTTGCCCTGCAGCGGGCCAAACAAGCCGGGCTTTCCCCACATTTGCTGGACGCCGAGACCAGCCAGGAGCTGGCCCGGCAGGTTCTGGAGAAGGAGAAGGCAGACATCAGCGTGAAGCAGCTGCTGGCACAGGTCTCCCGCGCAAAAAACAGGGAAGCGGCAGAAAACGATTCCCCTTCTCTCGTTGCTGCATACCAGCAGCTGCAAAAGAACTACAACGCCTGGGACTTTGACGATCTTCTCCTCTATGCGCTGGAGGAAGCGGAAGGAGAAAATGCGGATCGCAGCGCTTTCCGCTATCTGCTGGTGGATGAATTTCAGGACATCGACCTGCTGCAATACCAGCTTATCCGAGCCTGGAGCAAAGGAGGAAGCAGCCTCTTCGTGATCGGTGACCCGGATCAGTCCATCTATGGCTTCCGCGGTGCAGATCCGCTTTGCTTCCAGCGCCTGCAGCAGGATTATCCGCAGCTGGAGATCCACCGGCTGCGGGACAATTACCGTTCCACGCCGCAGATTCTCTCTGCGGCTGCTCATGTACTCCCGGCGGCCAGCGGAGAATTGTCTGCCCACGGAGAAAAAGGCCCAGCTGTGCGTTTGCTGCGCTGTGACAGCCCGCTCAACGAAGGGATCGCCATCGCAAAGGAGATCAGCCATTTGATCGGTGGCACGGATATGCTGAGCGCCCACAGCAAATCCGGCGGCGAATATGGCTTAAACGACATAGCCGTCTTATACAGAACCCATCAGCAGGCCGAGATCCTCGCCCATTGCCTGGAAACAGAGGGAATTCCCTACCGGCTCTCCGGGAAAGGGGATTTTCAGGAGAGCCCGGCGGTGCAGGCCGTTCTCTCCTTCTTCCGCCTGCTGGAAGCCCCCGGGGATCAGCTGCGTCTGGCCTGCTGTCTGCGGAAGGCACAGTTACCGGAGGAAGACATAGAATCGATCCTGTCGCTGCGCCCTGCGAAGGACATGGCTGCTCTGCTGCGGGGCATCGGCAAGCTGAACGACCTGTCCCAGCCCACGCAGGACTGGCTCAAGCTGCTGAAAAATTATAATATGAAACGAAAGAAGACCAGCCCCGCCCGGCTGCTGGAAGGCTATATTCAGGATGCTCTGCTGACAGGGGCAGCGGGTCTGGATGAGCTGCTTGGAATGGCATTGCTTTATCATGATTTGACACAATTCCTGCAGGATGCCGGCAGCAGCCTGGACGGCGACCTCTGGCGCTGCGGTGGACGCATATATCGCAGCGAGGCCGTAACGCTGATGACGCTGCATGCTGCAAAGGGTCTGGAATATCCTGTTGTTTTGCTGAGCGGTGCAAGAGATGGCCTGCTGCCCCTGCGCCGCCCCGGACTGGAAAGCAACCTGGAAGAGGAGCGCCGCCTCTTCTATGTGGGCATGACCCGTGCAGGCCGGGAGCTGGTGCTCTGCGGTGGGGAACCGGTCTCTCCCTTCGTGGAGGCCATCCCGAAAGAGCTGCTGCGGGTGGAGGAAGGACGAAAGCAGCGACCGAAAGAGGTGCAGCTCTCCCTTTTCGGAGACTTATAAGCAAAATCTCTTTGCAAACCCCTGAACCTTCTCCCGGCACAGGGGTTTGCTTCTGCCGGGAAGAAAAACTCAAGCCCGTCTCTCCCCTGCCCACTCCGCTTTGGCAGCTCGCCGCGAAAGAAGAGCGCTTCCTGTCCTTTTTCTGAGAAACGACAAGGTATAGCGGAAAGGGTCTGGCCTGAGAGGATACCGCTTTCTGGCAAAGCCCCCTCTACTCCTCTCAGGGCAGAGCTTCATCCGAAATGCGGGAAAGGGGCTGTTTTGCTTGCTCCGAAACAAAAAATCATATGCCAACACAAAAAAGAGCGAAAACCAAAAGGGTTTTCGCTCTTTTTGCGTTCAAAAGCAAATCTTCTCTCTTCAAAGAGAACTTATTTTACAACGAAGGTCTCTTCGGTGAGGTCATTGTATTTGCCGCGGGGTACATAGTGGGTATGCAGGTATTCATGAGAATTATGGCCGCAGGGTTCGCCCCATTCTTTGTAGAATTCGATGAGAGCGGGGTTCTCATGGGATTTACGCAGAGCCTTGCCTTCATCTTCGGCATAGAGGGCTTCCATACGTTTTTTCCGGGCTTCGAAGATGTCCTTCGGACGGGGCTGGCCACCACCGGTGATGCAGCCGCCGGGGCAACCCATGACTTCGAAGAAGTGGTATTTGCAGGTGCCGGCTTTGACCTGGTCCATGATGATGCGGGCGCCTTCCAGGCCGCTGGTAACAGCGATGTTGACCTCGAAGCCTTCCAAGATCTTCCATTCAGGTTTCACATCTTCCAGCTTGATGGTAGCTTCCTTGATCTGCTCCAGACCAACGATGGGCGGAACATGCAGATCGGGCCAGGGCAGCTCACGGCCGGTGATGATTTCATAAACGGTACGCAGAGCAGCTTCCATAACGCCGCCGGTGAGGCCGAAGATATCGGCTGCGCCAGTGGACATGCCCAGCGGAGAATCGAATTCGCCTTCCGGCAGAGCCAGGAAGTCGATACCGGCAGATTTCACCATATCGCCCAGTTCGCGGACGGTCAGAACTGCATCGACATTCGGAACGCCGTCATTGTACATTTCGGGACGGGCGATTTCGGTCTTCTTGGCGGTGCAGGGCATGATGGAGACGACATAGATGTCTTCCGGCTTCTTGCCGATCTTCTTCGCATAGTAGGATTTCAGAACGGCACCCATCATCATATGGGGGGATTTGCAGGAGGACAGATGGCCCAGCTGATCCGGGAAATTGTTTTCAATGAATTTGACCCAGCCGGGGGAGCAGCTGGTTGCCATGGGCAGAACAGCTTTGCCGCCGGTGACAGCAGCCTTGACGCGCTGGAGGAATTCAGTGCCTTCTTCCATGATGGTCAGGTCTGCAGCCCAGTTGGTATCAAAGACATCATCAAAGCCCAAGCGACGCAGAGCAGTGACCAAACGGCCGGTCTGGCTGGTGCCGGGTTCCAGGCCGAAGCATTCGCCGATGCCAACGCGGACGGCGGGAGCGGGCTGGACGATGACATATTTGTTCGGGTCATTGAGAGCGGCCCAAACGCGTTCCTGATGGCTGGTTTCTTTCAGAGCGCCAACAGGGCAAACCACGGTGCACTGGCCGCAGAAAGCGCAGTCAGAAGCGCCCAGAGGCTGGTTGGCAGCAGGAGCGATGATGGTGGAGAAGCCGCGGTTTTCGGCATTCAGAACGCCAACACCCTGGATATTGTTGCAGACGCTGACACAGCGGCGGCAGAGGATGCACTTGGTCATATCACGGGTGACGGATTCACTGATATCAATGCCGTTTTCGTTCTTTTCACCGTAATAGGGGTTATCGGTGACACCCAGTTCACGACCGAGCGCCTGCAGTTCGCAGTCCTGGTTGCGGTCGCAGGCCAGGCAGTCCTGGTTATGATCGGAAACGATCAGCTGATACATAACCTTGCGGGCATCGCGGACGCGTTTGCTGTTGGTGTGGATGACCATACCGTCTTTGGCTTCCACCATGCAGGAGGCCTGCAGATTGCGGGCGCCTTCTACTTCAACAACGCAGATACGGCAGGTACCGAATTTATGGATGCCTTCCAGATAGCACAGAGTGGGGATATGGATACCGTTCAGCTTAGCAGCCTGCAGGATCGTGCTGCCCTGAGGCGCTTCGCAGGGGATACCGTTAATCGTCAGTTTAATGTTCATGAATTACAGCACCTCCCGTTTGGTCGGATGAATTGCATTCGGACGGCAGTTGTCACGGCAGACGCCGCAGCCAATGCACAGAGCAGGATCAATGTAATGCGGGGATTTGCGTTCGCCGGAGATGGCGTTCACGGGGCAGTTGATGGCGCAGAGCGTGCAGCCAAGGCAGGACTGCGGATCGATTTCAAAGACGGTCAGAGCGCGGCAGACACCGGCCGGGCAGCGATGGTCTTCGATATGTGCGTCATACTCATCACGGAAATTGCTGATGGTGGAGATGATGGGGTTGGGAGCAGTCTGACCAAGGCCGCACATAGCGGTATCTTTGACCACCTGGCCCAGTTCCAGCAGACGTTCCACATCGCCGGGCTCGCCTTTGCCCTTGGTGAGGCGGATCAGCATTTCCAGCATGCGTTTGGTGCCGATACGGCAGGCCGCGCACTTGCCGCAGGATTCATCCTGAATGAAATCCATGAAGAAGCGGGCGGTATCCACCATGCAGGTTTCATCGTTCATGGCGATCAAGCCGCCGGAGCCCATCATAGCGCCCAGAGCGATCAGGGCATCATATTCCATGGGAACATCCAGGTTTTCTTTGGTGATGCAGCCGCCGGAGGGGCCGCCGACCTGGGCAGCTTTGAATTCACGGCCACCGATCATGCCGCCGCCGATATCAAAGATGATGCGGCGCATGGGGGTACCGATCGGAACTTCGATAATACCGGAGTTGACAATATCACCGGCCAGCGCAAAGACCTTCGTGCCTTTGGCTTTTTCCGTACCGACTTTGGCAAATTCCGCAGCGGTATCCTTAATGATGGCCGGGATGTTGGCGAAGGTTTCCACGTTGTTAATGATGGTGGGGCAACCAAAGAGACCGCTCTGGAAGGGGAACGGCGGTTTCTGGCGGGGTTCGCCGCGCTGACCTTCAATGGAGGCCATCAGAGAGGTTTCTTCGCCGCAAACGAAAGCGCCGGCGCCGATGCGGATTTCCAGATCAAATTCGAAATCCGTGCCGAAGAGCTTGCCGCCCAGCAGACCAGCTTCTCTGGCCTGGGCAATGGCAACATCCAGACGGTCAACAGCGATGGGGTATTCGGCGCGGATGTATACATAACCCTTGGTAGCGCCGATGGCATAGCCACCCAGGATCATACCTTCGATCAGGTTGTGGGGATCGCCTTCGATGACGGAACGATCCATGAATGCGCCGGGATCGCCTTCGTCCGCATTGCAGACGATGAATTTCCGGTCGCCTTTTGCATTATAGCCGGCTTCCCATTTGACGCCGGTGGGGAAACCGCCGCCGCCACGGCCACGCAGACCGGAGGCCTTGACTTCGTCCACCACATCTTTGGCAGACATGGAGGTCAGCGCCTTTTCAGCAGCGTAGTAGCCGCCGTTTGCAATGTAAGCTTCCAGAGAAGCATACTCGATGGCACCGCAGTTCCGCAGGGCGATGCGAACCTGTTCTTTGAAGAAGGGGATATCATCGATGCAGGGAATGAATTCGCCGGTGAGCTTATCCTGGAAGGTATATTTTTCCATGATTTCGCCCTTGGCGATATGGCTTTCGATCAGTGCAGGCACCTTTTCGGGGGTGATCTGTACATAGAAAGTGCGCTCCGGCAGAATCAGAACAACGGGACCCAGAGCACAGGTACCGATGCAGCCGGTTTCGATCAGTTTTACGCTGTCAGCCAAACCCTGTTTTTCCAGCTCAGCCACGACGGCATCGCGGACTTTTCCGCAATCGCAGGAGATGCAGCCGGCGCCGGCGCAGAGAAGGATCTGATGCTTATATTTGCCCAATTCTGCTTCATAAGCCGCTTTGATCTGGTTCAGGTCATTGATAGAATTGATCTTGGTAACCAAATTTTCCACCTCCTGTTTAATACTGATTGAGCATGCTGTCCAAAGTAGCAGGGCTCATCGTTTTATAAACGTCATTGTCCACCATGATTGCAGGAGCCAGGCCGCAAGCACCGATGCAGCGAGCCACTTCCAGGGTGAATTTCTTATCTGCGGTAACGCCGCCGACCTTCACCTGGAGTTTTTCTTCCAGAGCATCCACCAGCTTTTTACCGCCGCGTACGTAGCAAGCAGTACCCAGGCAGATGCGGATGGTATGTCTGCCTCTCTCAGTCATGGAGAAGAAGGAATAGAAGCTGACAACGCCATAAACTTCAGAAAGGGGAAGCCCCATCCGGTCAGCAATAAATTTCTGCAGTTCCAGCGGCAGGTAGCCGTAGATCTGCTGTGCAGAGTGCAGCACCATGATCAGGCTACCCTCTTTTTCTTTGTACGTATCGATCACTTGTGCGATCTGCTCGTACTTGGCCTGCTCGTCCATGTTGGCAGCACAGAAGCAGCAATCAGTGTGTTCGCTCATTTTTTACCTCCCTAGATTTTGCCCAGTTTGTTTAAACCTTTCTGCTGCAGCTGATTTGCATGCAACAGAGAAAACTAGCTTTCTTTCAAAATAAAAACTTTCTATAAATAATATTTGTGTTCCCGCCGGCTTAGAAGCAAGCGGCCAATGAAAGCAAAGGAACACAAAACAATGAAACCGATACAAAGGCCCGAACAAGGGCGATCCAACAGAACTTCATGCACACAGAACATTTTGATCGGGGAAAAACAACGATAAATTTGCTTTATCCGATTTTTTCTATGATAAATTTACTTTATCATACAATATATTCATTGTCAAAGCATAATTCAATTTTTTAAAAATTTCCAGCTGCAGAGTGGCAGTCAGACAAATCTGCCGTTAGACGCATATAACAAGAGGGAAATACCCAAATCCATCCAATTTGTCGATCTGAATAAAAACAGAACAAAGCAATAATTATGCGTTCAGCGCCCCAGTTTTACAGGTCTTCTTTATTTTGACACATGGAAAACATGGCCGCAAGACATAGCCAGCTTCAAAAGAGTATCAATATCGATAATATCGATATTGATACAAAAAAGAACCGCCCCTATAGATTCTTTCTATAAAGAGCGGTTTCCAATGCAAAAATTTGATTGTCTGCTTTTCGTGGGCGCAAAGTTCTGACCAACCTTTTGATAACTTGATGATACAGCTATATTCTACACCAAATCTTCGACATGTTCAAGTACATAATCAATAAAAGATCGTTCAAATTGCGAAAGTCTCGCTTTTTTTCTGCGGACCATATATAATTTCCGGGCGGCGCTCTGCCCTTCCAGCGGAAAGCTCAGCACCCGATTGAAGCGACTGAAGTCCTCTGCCGCATATTTGGAGACCGCAGCGATCCCCATCCCCTCCTCCACAGAACGAAGCAGCATTTCCGTATCGCCAATTTCCGCGACGATATTCAAATGATGCCAATTCGGAGATTTGGGGAGGTAATTTTCCAGCTCATAGCGAGTATCCGATCCCAGCTGCCGGCAAAGAAAAGGCTCTGTATACAGGGCTTCCATCGGGAAGCCTTCCTTTCCCAGATTCCGGTAATACTCAGTATTCGGCGCAATCACGACCAGCTCATCCACTGCGATAGGATAATTATAACAATGAACGCTATCAATTAATGTGGCGGAAAAACCAAGATTCACTTCATCACTCAGTATTTTTTGGCAGATGCCCTCCGCATCACAGCGGGATACGCTGAAGCTGATCTTTGGGTGCTTCTGCCGAAAGCCGGAAATCAGCCTGGGCAAAACGTATTTTGCCGGGATGGTAGAAGCTGCGATATTGATGCTCCCGCTATCCATCTCATTTTGCAGCAAGGCTGAGATGGCCTCTTCCCGCAGATGCAGCATACGCACTGCATAATCAAACAGGCGGTGGCCTGCCTCATTCGCATAAACGGATTTGTTGTTCCGGATCAAAAGCGGCTGATCCAGTTCTTTTTCCAAAGAATGAATATGCGAACTGATCGTGGGCTGGGTCAGAAAGAGTTTTTCTCCAGCCTTGGAGAAACTGGCCAGCTCCACTACAGCAACAAAAGCTTCCAACTGACGAAAATCCATAGCAACACCTTTCCGTAACTGAGAAATTCTCTGCCGTGAAAATCCGTTCCACACAAGCATAAATCTCTATGATAGGCAAAAACCTATCGATAAAGTAAATTTATTGTACCACGAAGAACAAGAAAAGTCATCTTTTTTATTTTTATAATTTATTTTTGTTATGTTCTCTGAGAATATCCCGAAAAAAGAAAAAGAAAAACCCAGCTATAGAAGCATACTCCTCAACTATTCTTTCAAATCCTTCTCTTCACGGTTTTGCATAATATATTGATAAAAAGCTCCTGTATATTGATTTCTTCAATAATTATGCTATAATAATCATGCTATAATATTCTAAACAAAGAATAATCATGGAGGTTCATTATGCGTTTTACATATTATCCCAGCGGCACCTGCTCCACTGTGATCGATTTTGATATGGATGAGCAGGGCATGATCCACAATGTACAATACACCAACGGCTGCAACGGCAACCTGAAAGCAATCGCCAGCCTGGTGGAAGGACTGAGCTACCAGGATGTGATCCACAAATGCCGTGGTATCCTTTGCGGAAGCAAGGGTACCTCCTGCTCCGACCAGTTATCCCGGGCAGTGGAGCTGGCCTGGGAAAAGATGCAGCAGCAGGACTGAGCTTCAGCTCAAACTGAAGCCGAACCATAGGCCGCAAAGTAGGATCATCCCAATCGCAGTTGGTGCCAGGTAGCGGATCAAAAAGGCCCACAGCTTTCCCCAGCGAAAGGGGAAGTGTCCGTTTTGTTCGATTTCCAGCCTGGCCTGATCCGTTCCCCAGACCCAGCCCACGAAAAGGCAGGAAGCCAGGGCTGCCAGGGGGATCATCAGACGATCCGCCAGAAGCTCAATAAAGGCTGCTGCTGTGACCGGGTAAAAGCCCCGCCGATCAAACCACAAGAGATACAAGGGAGTTCCGGCGTTTTCTCCACTGTATGAGACAGTATAGGCCATGCCTACGAAAAAGATCAGCGTGCTCATACTCCAAATCGCCGTGCGACGCCCCAGGCCCCATTCCTCCGTCAGGTAGGAAACGATCGCCTCCACCAAAGAGACGGAAGAGGTCAGCGCAGCAAAAAGCAGCAGCAGATAAAACAGCAGGCCCACATATATGCCGCCGGGCATCAGAGAAAACACGCCGCTAAGAGCCGTGAAGGTAAAGCTTCCCCCGCCGCCCATGGCCGTATTCGGTGTGGCAAAAACAGCAGGGATGATAATAAAGCCGGAAAGAAAGGCTACCACTGTATCGATCAGACAGATCACCCATACGTTCTGCACCAGGTTTTCCTGGCGGGATAAATACGAGCCATATGTGACCATCACGGACATCCCCAAAGAAAGAGAAAAAAAGCACTGCCCCAGCGCGGAAAGAATCGTTCCAAAATTGATCGTAGACCAATCCACTTTTATCAAAAAGCGGATTCCATCCATGGCGCCGGGCAAAGCCAGGGTGGCAAAAACCAATACCGCCATAACGACCAGAAGCAGAGGCATGACCAGCTTATTGAATTTTTCAATTCCTCCGCTGATGCCGCCGGACAGAATGAGAGCCGTTGCCACAGTAAAAATCAAAGGATAGAGAACCGCACCATCCCAGGGGAAGGCGCCATCCCCACCCACCAAATCGGCAAAATAGGCATTCGGATCCGCAAAAACGCGGCTTGGTTCCATTATGTAAGCAAGAATGTAGCGGATTACCCATCCCCCGACTTCGATATAGTAGAACATTACGATCAGGCTGCTGAGCACCCCCAGAAGCCCAACCCAGCCCCAGCCTTTTTTTAGCTGATGAAAGGCAGCAACGCAGTTCCGCTGGCTGTGCCGGCCGACAGCAAATTCACCCAGCATGGCGATGGCACCCAGCAGCAGAATGACAAGAATATAGACGAGGCAATACGCACCGCCACCCCCCTCATAGGCCTTTCCCGGAAATTTCCAAATGGTACCCAAGCCCACGGCAGAGCCGGCGGCGGCCCAGATGAATCCCTGCGTAGAGGCCCACTGGCCACGATTGGCGGTTTTTTCTTCTTTCCCCATAAACTCCTCACATTTTCTATCATTTCTTCATTTTATGCGGAAAAATTTGTTTTCAGTCCCGGATATTGACCCCGAAGAAAAAAACAACTATAATTTTAGATAAGTACTCTATTGGCTGCAGTATGCAACAGAAAGGTATGAATATGACGGAACAGACGAGCGGTGCCACACGCCGCCATAATTACATCAAGACGAAGGAAGTAATTTATAAAACCATGATGAAAATGCTGCGGGAAGATACTTACGAAAATCTTACCGTACGCAATATCGCAGAAACCGCGGGAATCTCCATTGGTACCTTCTATCATTATTTTAATGGTAAAGATGAGCTGCTTTCCTACTATCTGCGAAAAGTATTCGATATTGACACTGTCCGGGAGGAAGTTGCAGCGGATGGTGACATCAAAGCTGAGTTGCTCCGGGTATACGAAATTTATCTGGGCTATTTCAAAGAAGCCGGTGTGGAATATATTTCCAATTTCTATAATTCCAGGAACCAATATTTGAACACCCGCCGCAGGATCGGCCAGGCGGATGTAATTCAGGATCAGGCAGCTGCCCTGGTCATGGAGCTGCTGATCGCAGCGCAGTATAACGGCTACATTCCCCTGGATACGGATGTTGAGGATACCACCAATGATCTCTGCGTCATCACCAAGGGCGTGGTTATGGATTGGTGCCTGAACCAGGGCAATACAGACATTATTGCGTATATCCGGAAAATGATCGGGATCTATATCGATAGCCTGCTGACCCCGGCTTATCACCAGCGCTTCAGCAAGCGCTCCAGCCTGCTGGATGGCCAGGAGCGCTGAGCGATCCACAACAGCAAAAACCCGCTGCGCCTCAGAGGGCATCAGCGGGTTTTTCTTTTCTGAAAGCAGCAAGTTGCTCTTTTCACTCAGCGGAAAACCTATAGTTCTTCAATAGAATTTAATAATATGATTTTTCGAAAACCCATTGCTAATTTTTTTCAAAAATGCTATTCTAATTATACAGGTGCATTTCATAAAATAAGCATTTCGAAGGAGATACACTATGTTCAAGACTTTGGAAGATGTACAAAAATACTGCGCAGAAAATCAGATCGTGATGGTCGATTTCAAAATGACCGACCTGGATGGCCGTTGGCGCCACATCACTATCCCCATCGAGCGGTTCACTGAGGATACCATGGAATACGGCATCGGCTTCGATGGTTCCAACTACGGATATGCACCCGTAGAAAACAGCGACATGGTCTTTATTCCCGACCTGAGCAGCGCTGCCATTGACCCCTTCATGGAAGTTCCCACTCTGACCATGATCGGCGATGTGAAGATCATTGCCCAGCCCAGCAACAAGGATTTTGATCAGTATCCCCGCAACGTGGTCAAGCACGCTGAAGAATATATGCGTGAATGCGGCATCGCCGATGAAATGATGATCGGCCCCGAATTCGAATTCCACGTATTTGACCGCGCCGCTTACCAGGTGCAGGCCGAAAACACCTTCTATCAGCTGGATTCCACCGAAGCACAGTGGCATTCCGGCGCTGAAGGCCCCAACAACGGCTATCATGTGGGCAGCAAAGACGGTTATCATATCTGCGCACCCAAGGATGTAGCACAGGATCTGCGCAGCCGCATCTGCCTGAAATTGGCAGAACGCGGTGTGGATATCAAATATCATCATATGGAAGTGGGCAACCCCGGCCAGATGGAGATCGAAGTCGAGCTGGGCACCCTCTCTCAGATGGCAGATGCCACCATGCTCATCAAATACATGGTCAAGAACGAAGCCGTCCGCGAAGGCCGCACCGCCACCTTCATGCCCAAACCCGTTTATGCACAGGCCGGTAACGGCATGCATGTCCATATGCTGCTGATGAAAGACGGCAAGCCCCTGTTCTACGATGAAAACGGCTATGCCGGTCTGAGCGAAACCGCTATGTTCTTCATGGGCGGTCTGCTGAAACATGCGCCTTCTCTCTGCGCATTCACCAACCCCACCACCAACTCCTACAAGCGTCTGGTTCCCGGCTTCGAGGCTCCCGTAACCATCGGCTACGCCACCTCCAACCGCAGCGCTGTTATCCGCATCCCCGCTTACGCAAAATCTCCCAGCAAAAAACGCTTTGAGCTGCGTTCCCCGGATGCAACCTGCAACCCCTACTTCACCTATGCCGCCATCCTGATGGCCGGTATCGACGGCATCAAGAACCGCATCGATCCCTCCGCCAACGGCTGGGGTCCCTACGATTTCAACCTCTTCACCCTGCCCAAGGAAGAGCTGGCAAAGATCCAGTCCCTGCCCAGCACTCTGGAAGGCGCTCTGCAGGCTCTGGAAGCTGACCATGAATACCTGCTGGCCGGCGGCGTTTTCCCCAAACGCCTCATCGAAATCTGGATCGACCGCAAACGCGCAGAAGGCCGCAAGATCGAACAGATTCCGCATCCCGCAGAATTCGCAGCTTACTACGATCTGTAATCTTTATACGAATGCAAACCGCAAAGAGGACAGCCAATCCGGCTGTCCTCTTTTTTTTGCCTCCCGGAAAGAGCTTGCTTAATTCCCCTCCCCCAGAGCTTTCAGCAGCTCCTCCGTATTGATCACATGGCAGTAAATATTATTGAGCATAGTCAGCGCCTGCTGATGCAGCTCCAGCGTCCCGGCCATGGTGGCGTCCTCGATCAAATAGACCCGAAAGCTTTCGTCAGCCAGGCTGCGAACCGTACAGGATACGCATTGATCCGTAAAGACGCCCGTTACGACCACCGTATCGATGCCCATATTGTGCAGCATCAGGCGCAGGTTTGTCCCGGTCAGGGCGGAATCCGTTGTTTTCATCACCACCAACTCATCCCGAATGGGCCTGAGTTCCGGAATGATCTCCCCTTCCGGGTCACCCAGGGGCAGCTTCAATTCATTGAAGCCGGTGGATTTGTGATCCAAAGAACGATCCCGGCCGTCCTCCCGCTGGCAGGTGATGCGGGCGAAGGCTACATCCATGCCCAAGCGGCGAAACCGGGCTAAAATCTTTACGTTATTGGGGATTGTCTCCTGCTCGATTCTATCATAAAAGGGGCTCCAGCGCTGGTTTTCCAGCTGCTCCCGGGGGCTGGGATTCTCGCATGCCGGGCGGCGCACGAAATAATTCTGCATATCCACGATCAGAAGGGCTGTTTTCTTTCGATCGATCTCGATTTTCCCCCAATCCTCATCCAGGGCATAATAAAAAGAGGTATAGCGGTCATTCACGCGCATAGGCAGCATCCTTTCCCAGGCAAAGGCAGAAATGTATACCATAGTATACCCCAAAACAAAAAATAAAATCCTCCGCTGAAATCATAAAAAGCATATGCGATCGCCTGTTCATAGCTCAGTGCGAAGAAAAAAACATCCCCTCTTCCCGGCAGCCTCGCCGCAAAGAGGGGATTTTGCTTTATCCTGATTCTACTTCAAAGCTCCGAAGCCCGGCTTACAAAACCGTAACGCTTTTCGCCAGATTCCGGGGCTGATCCACATTGCAATCCTTCACCACCGCGCAATAATAGGCAAAGAGCTGCATGGGGATGACAGAAAGAATGGGCGCCAGGCGTTCATCGATCTGGGGCAGGAAGAGGGTGGTATCGCAGACCTTGGAGACGGCCTCGTTCCCCTCCATGGTCACACCGATCACAAAGGCATCCCGGGATTGCAGCTCCTGGATGTTGCTGATCATCTTCGCCTGCAGGGCAGACTGGGTGGTCAGCGCCAGAACCACCACGTCCTTTTCGATCAGGGCGATGGTGCCGTGCTTCAGCTCACCGGCAGCATAGGCCTCCGCGTGGATATAGGAAATTTCCTTCAGCTTCAGCGCACCTTCCAATGCCACGCAATGATCCATGCCGCGGCCGATGAAGAAGGCGCTGCTTTGATCCTTCATGCGCTGGGAAAGCTCCTGCGCCCGGGCATCATTCATATCAATGGCCAGCTGGGCTGCTTCCGGAACCCGATACAGCTGGGAGATCAGGGAACGCAGCTCCGCATGATCCGCCTTGCCCATGTGCTGCGCCAGATAGAAGGTGAGCATGTAGATCACCATCAGCTGGGTGATATATGCCTTGGTGGAAGCCACAGCGATTTCCGGACCGGCCCAGGTATAAAGCACATAATCCGCTTCCCGGGCGATGGTGCTGTCCACCACATTGCAGATGGCAACAATCTTCGAGCCACGTTTCCGGCATTCCCGCAGGGCGATCAGGGTATCCAGAGTCTCCCCGGACTGGCTGATGATGATGGAAAGGGTATGCCGATCCACCAGCGGGTCACGGGTCTGGAATTCGGAAGCCACATCCACCTCCACCGGAAGACGCAGCATCTTTTCCATAATATTTTTGCCCACCAGGCCCGCATGATAAGCCGTGCCGCAGGCCACGATGGCGATTTTCTGAATGCTCTTCAGATATTCCGGGGAGAAATCCAACTCCTTCAGATCCACAGCAGAGGCATCCCCGGAAATGCGCCCCTTCAGGGTCTGACCCAGAGCCCAGGGCTGCTCGTTGATCTCCTTGAGCATGAAATGCTCGTAGCCGCCCTTTTGGGCTGCTGTTCGATCCCAATCGATATGGTGGACTTCCCGCTCGATCTGTTTGCCGTCATTATACAGGGTAACGCCCTCCTCCGTAATGAGAGCAATATCCCCATTCTGCAGAATGAGAACATCCCGGGTGTATTGGATCAGCGCCGCCATATCGCTGGCAAAGAAATATTCCCCTTCCCCCAGGCCGATGATGAGGGGGTTATCCCGGCGGGCAGCCACCAGCTTGCGGGGTTCATGCTTACACAGAGCCACCGTAGCATAGGAGCCGTGAAGCCGCTCCACAGTCTGGGTCATGGCCTCCACCAGATCCCCGTGGTAATAATGCTCCATCAGATGGGGCAGAACCTCCGTATCCGTCTGAGAGGCAAAGACATGCCCCCGCTCGGTCAGCCATTCCCGCAGCTCAACAAAGTTTTCGATGATGCCGTTATGCACCATGGCGATTTCATTTTTGCAATCCAGGTGAGGATGGGAATTGATGTCTGAGGGGCGGCCGTGGGTTGCCCAGCGGGTGTGGCCAATGCCAATGGTGGCGCTTCCGATTTCGCCGCCGATGCGCTCTTCCAGCATAGCGATTTTGCCCTGGCTGCGAATGAGGCGAATCTCATCATTTTCCAGAACTGCTACGCCCGCCGAATCATAGCCCCGGTATTCCTGGGCTTTCAATCCTTCTAAGAGAATGGGTACAGCCAAACGGGGCCCAATATAACCAATGATTCCGCACATATTGACCTCCTGAAAATGTAGTAGCGCATCCTTGCCAAAAATCCCGCTTTGCAAAAGCAAGGACGATGCCCTTCCATGCAGTTTCTATAAATATTATAAATTCGCCCGATGCAGCCTATCTCCTGCCGGGCTTCCGCCACATCAACCCAGTCGCTCTCCGATCAGGGCAGCGAGATTTTCCACCAGCTGATGCAGTTCCCGCTCGTCATCCCCCTCGGCCATCACGCGGATCAGGGATTCCGTGCCGGAGGGGCGGAGCAAAAGCCGACCCCGTCCCTGCAGCTGTTCCTCCACCCGGCGGCGAGCAGCCAGAATATCCGCGTCCTTATCGATGCCGCTCTTATCCTTCACCCGAACATTGATCAAAACCTGGGGCAGACGATGCATCACAGCGGCCAGCTGACTCAGGGGCTGCTTGCGATCCACCAAAATGGCCAGCAGCTGCAGGGCTGCGATCAGGCCGTCACCGGTGCTGTTATAGGAGCCAAGGATGATGTGGCCGGATTGCTCACCGCCCACCACGGCGCCGATCTGCAGCATGCGTTCCAGAACGTAGCGATCCCCCACTTTGGTTTCTTCTGTTGCAATATCCAGCTTTTCCATAGCCAGACGCAGGCCCATATTGCTCATCTGGGTAATGACCACGCTGTTCGTGGCCAGCGCATTCCGTTCCTTCAGCCAGGCGGCGATAATGGCGATGATCTGATCCCCATCCACCAGCTGGCCCTGCTCATCCACAGCCAGCATACGATCTGCATCGCCGTCAAAGGCCAGACCCAGATCCGCTTTTTCTGCCAGCACGCGCTTTTGCAGGTGCTCCATGTGGGTGCTGCCGCATTGGTCGTTGATATTGCAGCCGTCCGGCTGATCGGAAATGGAGATCACCTCCGCGCCCAGCTGCCGGAAGGCTTCTGCCGCCACAGCAGAGGTGGCGCCGTTGGAAGCATCCACCACGATACGCAGGCTCTTCAGATCCGGGCTGAGCTGCTGCAGCGCCCATTCCCGATACATTCTGGCAGCATCCGGGTAGCTTTCGATCACACCGATATTCCCATCCAGAGCCCGTTTGATCTGCTCCGGTGCATCGATCAGGGCCTCGATTCGGGCTTCCACTCCATCCGGCAGCTTATAGCCCAGATTATTGAAAAATTTAATGCCATTATCATGATAAGGGTTATGGGAAGCAGAAATCACGGCAGCAGCGTCTGCATCCAGCAGGCGGGTCAAAGCCGCCACGCCGGGTGTAGGGATCACACCCAGCAGCAGAACATCACAGCCGGAGCTGGCAAAGCCCGCTGCCAACGCGGCCTCCAGCATGGAGCCGGAAATGCGGGTATCCTTACCAATAAGAAGAAGGGGCTTCCGGCGGTCACTTTCCTCCGCCAGCACAGCTGCAGCAGCCATGCCCAGGGTAAAGGCCATTTCGCCGCTGAGGCCATCATTCACCCGGCCCCGAATCCCGTCTGTACCAAAATATTTGCCCATAAATTCCTCCATCCCGGCACAAACAGGGAAAAACGCTGTGCCGATTCTATAATTTCGATTCTGTTTTATTTGTATGCAGAAAGCCCGAAAATCATGGGCTGCTGCACTTTCCTTCATTAAAAATGCGTTCCAGAGAGATCTTTTTACGCCTGCGCCTGCTCCAGCATGGCCTGGGCTGCGCGAATCCCATCAATGGCAGAGCTGACAATGCCTCCGGCATAGCCTGCCCCCTCCCCTGCCGGATACAGGCCCCGGCAATTCAGGGACATGCCGTTTTCCCCGCGCAGCAAGCGCAAAGGTGCGGAGGTGCGGCTCTCCACAGCCGCCAAAATGCCCTCCCCGGCAAAGCCGGGAAGCTGCCGATCCCAATGCAGCAAGGCCCTTTGCAGGCTGCTGCTCAGCTCCTCACCTAAAATGGCGCGAAGATCCGTCTCCTTCCAGGCGGCGGTTCTGAGCTGGCTGGCGGGAAGCAGCAGTTCCTCCGCGGAAGAGCCGGAATCCCGACCCAAGAAGGCAGAGATCGACATCAGCGGTACGGCGTGTGCGCCGCCGCCGGCAGCAAAGGCCGCAGACTCCAGCCTTTCCTGGAAGAAGAGGCCATCCAGGACTTCTCTGCCAAAATCCCGCCCCGGGAAAACCTGCACCACAGCAGCGCTGTTTGCCCAGCCGCTGTCCCGGGCGGAAAGGCTCATGCCATTAACGACCAGGTGTTCCGCCTCACTGGAGGCATTGACGATATAGCCACCGGGGCAGTTGCAAAAGGTATAGCAGCCCCGTTCCTGGGCCAGATCTTTATAGGTCAACTGATAATCCGCCGCGCCCAGCAATGGATGCCCGGCAAAGCTGCCGTACTGATCCCTATCGATCAGCTCCTGCCGATGCTGGATACGCAGACCCACGGCCAGGGCCTTGGCCTCCATAGCCAGACCCAGCTTTGCCAGCTCCCGGTAGAGCGGGCGGGCGCTGTGCCCCACAGCCAAGATGGCAGTCTTCGTCTCAATCTCCTGCTCCTTGCCTTCTGCATCCACAAAACGCAAAGCACGAAGCTGCCCCTGAGAAATCTCCAGACTCTTCAGGCATTGCTCGTATTGGAAGCTGCCACCGGCAGCAATGATGCGCTGCCGCAGATTCGCGATCACAATGGGCAGACGATCGCTGCCAATGTGCGGGCGGTGCCAGTAGAGTATCTCCGGCTGGGCGCCGCATTCCACGAAAATTTTCAGAACCTCCGCGCCACGGCTATCCTTGCTGCGGGAGGTAAGCTTGCCATCGGAAAAGGCACCTGCCCCGCCTTCGCCAAACTGGACATTGCTCCGGGGCAGCAGGGCCTCCCCTTTCCAGAAGCCCTCCACATCCCGGCTGCGGGCTTCCACATCCTTCCCCTGCTCCATAACCAGGGGCTTCATCCCGGCTTCTGCCAAGGTCAAAGCAGCGAAGAGCCCGGCAGGGCCGGCTCCCACCACAACAGGGCGGCGATCCATTTGGGAAGCCGTCTTTTTAGGGGAGAGCATTTTCTTCTCTTCTGCCTTCTTCCCCCGAACAGGGCGGCGAAAGCTGGCCTCCACCGTGTAAATGAAAGCCGGATGCCCCTTATCCCGGGCATCCAGCGATTTCTTTATGATCTCCATCCCGAGCAAATCCCCCGGGGAAGCCCCCGCCCGACGGCAAACCAGGCGGGGCAAAGCTGCATTTTCCTGTTCCACAGAAGCAAGCTCCGATAAAGGCAGGCTCAATCCGGACAGGCGTATTCTATTCTCTGTCAATCCAAACCCTCCTCCGGCGGAGTCTCTGCTTCGCCGTTCTCCCCTTCTGCAGGAGCTTCCGTGGAATCCGGCTCCTGCTGCTCCGGCTGCTCCCCGGAATCCTCGGGGATCTCACCATCATGTGCCTCCACTGTCACTTCTACTGTGGCAGGCTTGGTGGAGAGCAGGCTTACATTTGCCGGTCGGTTCACCTGGATCGGCAGCGTATAAGAACCGGGGCCGCTGATCAGGCTCATATCCACAAAGGGAACCACCTGATTTTCATCCAGATTGCTGATATAGGTATCTGCACCGCTCAAAAGAATCTCCAATTCCAGATTGGGCAGCGTGCAGGCCAGGCCTTCTGCCAGATTCTCGTAATAAACCAGCTCCTTCTTCACCGTGACGGTGCTTTCCGGCTCGATCTGAACCACGACTGTGACCGTCTCTGCAGAAAGGGATATATTGTTCCCATGATTCAGATTCACGCTGAAGCTGGTGGTTTTTTTCAGCTCATTCACATCCACAGCAGCGGTTTCAATATAATAAAGATTGTTCAGAACATCCAGATCACCAAAGGCGCGAACCGTGGCGGGCTCAACCACTACCCGGCTGATACGATAGCCCAGCGCAGGCTCACCCACATAGACCGGGGAAACCGCCACGCTCTTTTCCGGCTGCTCATACACGATGGGGATCATCACATTCACCGTGGAGGGGCTGAAGCTGAACCACTCACTGATATTTTTACCGCTGTTATCCAAAACTTCCACAGAAAGCTTTTTATTATAGTTCTCCGTGGAATCGCTTATGTCTGCATTTACAAAAACAGTCGCAACCTGCGACAGGTAATCCTTCGACCCGGAGAGGGTGATCATTGCCGGATCCAGAACGGGATCCAGAGCCTTATAGCTCTCGGCAGCTTGGCCCTGGCTGCGGACTTCAACAGGAAAAGCCTCACTGACAACAGCTTCCAGGGTAAAAGACATACTTTCCGGCAAAACATTCACCAGATTCACGCCTTCGGGCAGCTCCACCTGAACAGGCAGCGTAGCCTCCCCTTCCGTAACATCGGAAAAATCACAATAGGCAAAAATCTGCCGGGAAGAAAGCTCATCCATAGCGGAGCTGTTCCCCTGAACACGAATGGTTACCTGTCGATTCGTATCCGGGATGGCCAGGCGGGCGCTGAGATCCCGCATCTCCACGGGAACGGTATAGCTTTCTTCCGTCATGGGGTTCTGCGTTTCCATCACATAGACCCAAAGCAAAACGGCCAGCAGAACAGCGCAGACCTTAAAGCCCCAAAAAAGCGGAGGCTGCCACATCTGCTTAGAGATCGCCTGAAGCTTTTCTATCGTTGTCTTCATGCCTCTCCTCCTTTCTTCCAGAAAGGCGTAGCCGTACTGGCTTTGCTGAAATATGCGATCAAACTTTCCCGCAGCTGTCTTTCCTCCAGATGGCGAACCAGCTTCCCATCCTGTGCAAGGGAAATGATGCCGGTCTCCTCAGAAACGATCAAAGCAACAGCATCCGAAACTTCGGTAATGCCAATACCAGCCCGGTGCCGGGTACCCAGCGCCATGCTGATATAGGGATTATCGGATAAAGGCAGGAAGCAGGCAGCAGCAGCCACCCGATCGCCCCGGATGATCGCAGCCCCGTCATGCAAGGGGGTATTTGGCACAAAAACATTCAGCAGCAGCTCTTTTGTAACAGCAGCATCCACCCGGATGCCGCTTTCGATGTAGTCATTCAAGCCGGTTTCCCGCTCCACCACCAAAAGGACACCGGTTTTCGTCTTGGCGCAGGCCACGGCTGCATCCACCATGGCATCCACCAGATGAGCAATATCCGAAGTAGATAAAGATGTTCGCCCCGTAAACAGGCTGCCCCGGCCAAGCTGCTCCAGAACACGTCGGATCTCCGGCTGGAATACCACAACCAAAATAAGAAAGATCGCGCCCCAGATCTGATCCAGAATCCACTGAACAGCATGCAGGCCCACCCACTCACTGACAATGGACAAGATCAGAATCATAAAGATGCCTCTGAGCAGCTGAACAGCACGGGTACCGCGAATCAGCATAAGCAATTTATACACAACAAAGGAAAGAATGGCAATATCGATTATGGCTGCAATATAATCCCAAATTGCCCAATCTGCCATCGTAGCCAGCAAGCAACATCCCTCCCATTGACAGTTTAAAGCAAAGTATTCCTTATTTAAATTTTTCGCCGTCCATAAGCAAAACCCTGCGCCAAACAGCAAACTTAGCGATCATAAATTAGACGCAGCAAAAGCGAGGCTGTTTCTTTTGCTCCCAAAGCATTTTGCTGAATTTTCTCTTTCCGGCAGGGATTCCCGGGGAAGAAGAGAGCCTTTGTCAGAAGCTGCAGTGCAGGCAGGAAAAGCAGGAATTCAGTCTAATACCTGTTTCCAAAAAGCCTTGGGAGGGACATATGGCCGGCGGAGAAAAACAGAAAAAGGATATAGTATTCCGGCTCCTCTTTCTTTCCCTTTTTGGCATATTGTTCCTCAGCGGCATCGGGCTCCACCACCGTTCAGGAAAGGAAGCCAACAAAGATGGGGCTGAGCTGGCCGCTTATCTCGAAAACGCGGAAGCGGAAGCCGCAGCGCTGCAGCAGGAAATACGAAATATCCAGGAAGAGCTGGCTTTGATCCGCAGCCAGGAGGCGGAGGGGCAAAGCCTTTTAAGCGCACTCACCGCCACCCTGGAGAATCTGCATCTCTCGGCGGGTCTTCGCAGCCTGCAGGGCCCGGGGATCATCATTCGCCTGGCAGACAACAGCGAAGGAGCAGCCCAGGCCCAGAAAGCCAACCCGACGGGCTACAACCCGGCCAGTTATATTGTGCATGACAAGGATCTGCTATATCTCATCCGGGCCCTTGCCCCAGAGGCAGAGGCCATCTCCATCAACGAGCAGAGAGTCATTGACAGCACCGCCATTCGCTGTCTGGGCTCCGTGATTCTGGTGAATTCCACCCGGCTGGCGCCTCCCTATGAGATCAAAGCCATTGGGGATCCGGAGGCATTGCAGGCGGCGCTGAATCATTCCGATCGCTACCGTTCCCTGCTTCGCACCTATATCCCGGTGGAGGTAGATCCGGCAGAGCGAATCGAAATCGCTGCCTATGGAGGCTCCTATGCCGTCAGCTTCAGCACCGCTGCAAAAAATGACTAAGTTCCCGGAAAGGAAAGATCTATGTGGACATGCGTTTTCTGGCTTATGCTGGGGATTCTGAGCGGTGCTGCTTTGGTATTTGCAATTTTTCCTGCTGAAAGAGCGGCGGCTTCCCTGCAGCAAAGAATTTTTCGGGCAGGCAGCCTGTTCCTGCTGCTGCTCACAGGACTGATCGTTTTAAACAGCCCTCTTATCAGCGGAAAGGCAACAGGGCTGGGGAATGGAAACCCGGCTGAGCTGGCTCTGCTGGTGAAAAATGTGAATGAAAACAAAAACGCCCTGCGGGAAGAGCTCCGTGGCCTGCAAAATGAGCTGGAGCAAACAAAGGCTCTGGTGAAAAACGGAGACAGTCTGACGGATTCCGTGAATGCACGCATCAATCTGCTCCTGCTGGCAACCGGGAATCAATCCATCAAAGGGCCCGGTGTATGCATCACCTTTCGGGAGCAAAGCAATTTAATGTATTATGATCTCATCGATCTGGTCAATGAACTCTTTCTCAGCGGTGCAGAGGCTGTGGCCATCAATGGGGAACGCTTTACCAGCTACACCAGCATCGCGGAGGAAGCAAGCAGCTCTGTCCGCCTGAATCCGGAGACAGGGCGCTATGTGACGGATACCGCCTACAACATCACCATGAATGGAAAACGGTTGAGCTATCCCCTGTGCATTCAGGCGATCGGGGACGCGGCCACCCTGGAAAAAGGGCTGGATTACCCGGGCGGCATTCTGCAAAGCCTGGCCGCCCTTTATGGAGTAAGCCCCCAGTTGGCGCAAAGCACAGAAATCCTCATCCCAGCGGCAGAGCACAGAGAATTCACACACAGCGTTCCTTTAGAAAAATAAACAAAGCCGGAGCCGGCACAAAAATTCGGACTCTGCATACCATGCTCTTAAAGGAGGCGAATCCATGCAGAGGAAGGAATGCAAGCTGACAGAGCTTTCCCCCGGGGCAAAGGCCCGCGTTTCCCGGATAACAGCGGAGATTCCCCTGAAAAACAAGCTGACTGATCTGGGTCTGCTCCCCGGCGCGGAGATACAGTATCTCTTCCCGGCGCCGGCCGGTGACCCAAGGGCTTATCGAATCTGCGGCGCCATAATCGCGCTGCGAAACCGGGATGGCAGCAAAATCCTGGTACAGCCGGAAGAAAAGGAATGAGCAAGGAGCCATAATGGCTCCTTTTTCTCTGGCAGAAAGCAGAAAATCCCCGCCACCGCTGCGCTCTCCCAGAAAACAAGGCGGAGAGGCTGAATGAATCTGCCCTTGCCCCGAATTGACAGTCTTTTCCGGATTTGCTACAATAGCTGGGAATCCATCACTTTTCCGAAGAAAACACCGGAGAAAAAGGGCTATGAGCAATTATTTTAAAGGGATTTTTTATACCACATTTTCTGCATTTTTATATGGACTGTCCCCCTGGGCGGTCACCTTTATCGTAAGCCAGGGCGGAAACTCCTTCAGCAACTGCTTTTTGCGCTGCCTGCTGTGCCTGCCCTTCGCTTTTCTGCTTCTGCTGCGTCTGCCGAGGGAAGAGCGAAAGCTGCAGCGGGCTGAGATCAAACAGATGATCATCCTTGCCCTCTCCCTGGGCACAACCATGATGATGCTGATCGGATCCTATAGCCTGGTGGGAACCAGTATGGCAACAAGCCTGCATTTTTCTTACCCGGCTTTCACCCTGCTGGGCTGCCTGATTTTCTGCAAAGAAAAAATTCGTCCGCTTTCTGCGGTCTGCGTGGGGATGACTCTGGTAGGCGTGGTTTTATGCTATAGCCCCGGTCACATCGGAAATCTGCTGGGTACGCTGGTGGCCTTTGCCTCCGGCGCCACCTTTGCCTGGTATATGATTTATCTGGACAAAAGCGGTCTTTCCAAAATGCCCCCTATGAAGCTGGCCTTTTACCTGCACCTTTTTATGGCTGTGCTCACCGGGGCCGTTGCCGTGCTCGCCGGGAAATTCCCGGTCAGCATGAGCTGGAGCGGCTGGGGAATGCAGCTGGTATTGTCTCTGACCCTGGCGCTGGGAGCGGCCACGCTTCTGCCCATGGGGATCCGGCATATCGGCCCGCAGCGCGCTTCCATTTTGAGCACATTTGAGCCCCTGACCGCAATTCTGGTCGGTTTGCTGGTTCTGGGTGAGCCTTATACCGGGAAAACCATCCTGGGCATGACGCTGATCCTGGCGGCGGTGGTGGTGCTGACTCTGGCCGACGGGAAGCAGGAAAAGCAGCCTTCCGAATAAATATACCTTTATTTGTATCCCAGCTTGACGAAGAAAAGCTGGAATGTTATTATAAATGATAATCGAATCCCCCAAAAAGGAGGCAAGAACCATGAAAAAATCTCTGATAATGTTGCTGAGCTGCATTCTTTTGCTTGCCATTCTGCTCTCTGCCTGCTCTGCAAAGATTTCTCCGGAAAAACAGCTGGAAGAGGCATTGACACAATTATTCATCGCCCCCAATGAAACCTATGCCAGCTTTATTCAGGATACCCTGCCCACCCTGGGCCTGGAGGAAATGCCTGCCGAAGATGTACAGCTCTATATTCAGGGTGAAGTTATCGGCACCATCCTGGAGGCCAACCCGGATGACGGCGCCATGCCGGATGCTGTGCTGCAGCAGTGCTGGGAAGCCGGTTTTTATGAGATCCATAGCCTCTGCGTGGGTCTGAACCGGGAGTTGGAGCTGGCGAAGCTGGAGATCACCCCCACCGAATTCGAGACGCTTTTCGTCTTTAATGCCACTGCGGCTTACAGCAAGGACGGCGAGAAGGCAGAGGTTCCTGTCAGCGGCCAGGCCGGCTTTGATGCAAGCGGCAAGCTGATCAGCATCACCTTTATTGATGGGCTGGAAGAGCTGGTTGGAGCGCTGGAATAAAAGAAGAAAACACGAAAAGGCCATGTAACATTTTTGTTACATGGCCTTTTTCTTATAAAATTGTCTTATAGTCGGATATTTTTCTAATCCGTAAGAAGGCACCCCACAAAGAGAGGGAGAAGCTTACGCTTCTCCCTCTCTTCTCATATCATCTCAAAATCTTAGCTTATCCCCGGATTAAAGCTTAGTCCTCATACATGGGGAAACGAGCGGTCAGGCTATCCACGATCTCCTTGGCCTTGGCAGCTTCGCCCTTCAGGCAGAGGCTGATGGCTTCCGCAGTCTGGCGGATTTCCTCTTCCTTGAAGCCGCGGGTGGTGATGGCAGCAGTACCCAGACGAAGGCCGCTGGTGATGCCCGGTTTCTCAGGATCGAAGGGGATGGCGTTCTTGTTGCAGGTGATGCCCACTTCGTCCAGCATATTCTCCGCCACCTTGCCGGTGAGGCCGAAGGGACGGACATCCACCAGAACCAGGTGGTTATCCGTACCGCCGGAGACCAGACGCAGACCATTGGCGATCAGGACTTCCGCCATGACCCGCATATTGGTGACGACCTGCTGAATATAGGCTTTGAATTCGGGCTTCAGAGCTTCGCCGTAAGCAACAGCCTTCGCTGCGATGACGTGCATCAGCGGGCCGCCCTGCAGGCCGGGGAATACGGACTTATCGATAGCTTTGGCATATTCTTCCTTGCACATGATCATGCCGCCGCGGGGACCACGCAGGGTCTTATGGGTGGTGCTGGTGACCACGTCGCAGTAAGGAACGGGGGAAATATGCTCACCCGCTGCAACCAGACCGGCGATATGGGCCATATCGGTCATGAGCAGTGCGCCGCAGGCATCCGCGATCTCACGGAATTTGGGGAAATCCAGCTTGCGGGGATAAGCGGAAGCGCCGGCTACGATCAGCTTCGGCTTGACTTCCATGGCCTGTGCCATCAGCTTGTCATAATCGATGACTTCGGTATCCGGCTCTACGCCGTAGCTCACGAAGTTATACTGTTTGCCGGAGAAATTGACCGGGGAACCATGGGTCAGATGGCCGCCGTGTGCCAGGGACATACCCAGGATGGTATCGCCCAGCTCCAGCAGAGCAAAGTATGCAGCCATATTGGCCTGTGCGCCGCTGTGGGGCTGTACGTTTACATGCTCGCAGCCAAAGAGCTTCTTGGCGCGTTCCCGAGCCAGGTCTTCTGCCATATCCACATATTCGCAGCCGCCGTAATAGCGTTTGCCGGGATAGCCTTCGGCATATTTATTGGTCAGCACAGAACCCTGGGTGGCCATAACTGCTTTGGAAGTGAAGTTTTCAGAAGCGATCAGCTCGATCTTATCAGCCTGGCGCTTCTTTTCTTTCAAGACGATCTCTGCGATTTCCGGATCAGCAGCAGACAGATACTTAAAATCAAACATGGTGAAACCTCCTCTTATCAGTATAATTTAGAATCATTTATAGAAACAAAAACTTTTCATCAAATCTCAAGGGGCTTCGGGGAGGCAGGCGCTTTTTCCTCCAGCAGATAGGCCAGCTGAGCGCTTTGCTCCATCAGCTCCGCGGTATAATAGGCTTCCTCCGCCCCGGCACCCAGCGCCACCGCGCCATGACCCGCCAGCAGCAAAGCTTTGCACTCCGGCACAGCCTGCAATGCGTGCAGAATCTCCTCCACCAGTTCAGGCGTTCCCGGCTCCGCATAGCCTGCCAGCGGCGTCCGCCCCAGCAAAATCCGGGAAACAGAGGTGGGCAGGGGCAGCTCTTCTCCCCGCAATGCCCAGTATGTGCAATATGTGGCGTGGGTATGATAGACGCAGCTCACTTCCGGCCGCGCCCGATAGATGGCAGCATGAAAGCCTGTCTCGATGGAAGGGCGAAAGCCCTCTGCCCCTTCCAGCAGGCGGCCTTCTCCATCCACCAGAAGGATGTCCTCTGGCTCCATGCTCCGCAGAGAAACACCGCTGCGGGTGATCAGCATCCCTTCCGGGCAGCGGCAGCTGATATTCCCGCCGGTTCCCGTGAAGAGGCCCCGCTCATAGCCCAAACGGCCAAATTCGATGATCTCTTCTCTTCGCTTTTGCAGGCTGTTCATTGTATCTTCCCTTTTCAACGAAATATGAAATTATTCGCGGCAGAGCAGGCTATGCCCAGTCATTTCTTCCGGCTGCGGCAGCCCCATCAGCTCCAGCATGGTGGGGGCAATATCCTCCAGGCGACCATCCTGCAGGGAGATGCCTTCTTCCCCACCGATGAGGATGAAGGGTACCCGATTCACAGAATGAGCAGTAAAGGGGCTATCCCCCTCCAGCATCTGCTCGCTGTTGCCGTGATCCGCAGTGAGAAGCATTTTCCCGCCCAGGGAAAGCACTGTCTCCACCACGCGGCCAATGCAGAGATCCACCGTTTCCACAGCCTTGATGGCAGCAGGCAGCACACCGGTATGACCCACCATATCCGGGTTGGCAAAATTCAGGATCACCGCATCATATTTGCCGGATTCCAGCCGCTCGATCACCGCATCGCAGACCAGGGGCGCACTCATCTCCGGCTGCAGATCATAGGTAGCCACCTTTGGCGAGGGGATCAGTACCCGATCCTCATTGGGAAGCGTCTCTTCCTCGCCGCCGTTGAAGAAGAAGGTCACATGGGCGTATTTTTCTGTCTCCGCGATACGCAGCTGGCAAAGACCATTTTCTGCCAGCACCTGCCCAAAGGTATTCACCAGACGGCGGGGTGGGTAAGCGATATGCACATGCTTCAGCCCCTCGTCGTACTGGGTCATGGTGACATAATAGGTTTTGGGGTAGTCCCCTTCCCGGTCAAAATCCTTGAATTCCGGATCCGTCAGCGCATAGCTCAGCTCCCGGGGACGATCGGAACGGAAATTGAAGAAAACCACACTGTCCCCATCCTGAATGGTAGCCAGAGGCTGCTCCCCATCACAGATCACGATGGGCTCGATGAATTCATCCGATACGCCCGCAGCGTAGGAGGCCTCAATGGCAGGCAGCGCCTCTGCTGCCTTCTGACCCTGGCCGAACACATAGGTACGATAAGCCTTCTGCACACGATCCCAGCGCTTATCGCGATCCATGGCATGGAAACGACCCATGACCGTGGCAACACGACCCAGGCCGAATTCCCGGCAATATTCCTCTACCTCTTTCACAAAGCCCAGGCCGCTATGGGGATCCGTATCCCGGCCATCGGTGATGCAGTGGATATAAACCTTCTCCAGCTTCTGTTCCCTGGCCATTTGCAGAAGGGCACGGATATGCTTCATGTGGCTGTGAACGCCACCATCCGAGACCAGTCCCAAAAGATGCAGAGCATGCCCCTGCCGGGCATTTTCCATGGCAGCGCAAAGCACTTCATTCCGGAAGAAGGAACCCTCGTCGATCTCTTTATTCAACAGGGTCAGCTCCTGATAAACGACCCGGCCTGCACCCATATTCATATGGCCGACCTCGCTGTTGCCCATCTGCCCTTCGGGCAGGCCCACATCCAGGCCGCTGGCGCCAAGGCTGCTGTGAGGGCAGGAAGCCCAGAGCTGGTCAAAATTGGGAGTATTTCCCAAATGAATGGCATTGCCCGGCCCGTCAGGAGCCAGACCCCAGCCATCCAGGATCATCAATAATAAAGGCTTTTTATGCATTCTGCTTACCTCATATTTTTATGCAGCAAAGGAAAATCGCTGCAATTATTTTGCGAACAAAGTGAATTTCACCCAAAAATCCTTTTCAAAAGAAGAAAAGCAAGGGTGCGTATTGGTTTTAGTATACACCATCCTCTTTGCTTTGTCGAGATGCCGAAGGATAAAATATACCCATAAAGCAGGCACTTTATTGAGTAACAATTACAAAAATACGCCCCCGGCTTATAAAAACCGGGGGCGAAAAATATACGTTTGCAGAGGGGAGCTTATTTTTTGAGGCGGGCTTCCATAGCGTCCACTTCATCCAGCAATTCCTTGGGCATGGTGTCGCCGATCTTGGCATAGAATTCGCGGATGCTGGCCACATCTTCCAGCCAGTATTCGTTTTCTACAGTGAGGATGCCCTTCAGATCTTCCAGACCGAATTTGTGACCTTCGCTGATGGTATAATCCATACCTTCCAGGTTGATATCCTCTGCCTTGGGAACGAAGCCGATGGCGGTTTCATCAGCTTCTACCTGGCCTTCGCAGCGTTTGAGGATCCATTCCAGAACGCGGAAGTTATCGCCGAAGCCGGGCCAGAGGAAGTGGCCTTCGTCATCCAGACGGAACCAGTTGACGTTAAAGATCTTGGGCAGCTTGTCTGCATCGGTCTTTTTGCCCATATCCAGCCAGTGCTGGAAGTATTCGCCCATGTTGTAGCCGCAGAAGGGCAGCATAGCCATAGGATCGCGGCGAACCACGCCCACAGCGCCGGTGGCGGCAGCGGTGGTCTCGGAAGCCATAATGGAGCCCACAAACACGCCGTGATTCCAGTCGCGGGACTGGTAGACCAGGGGAGCGGTCTTAGCACGGCGGCCGCCGAAGACGATGGCGGAGATGGGTACGCCCTGGGGATTCTCAAATTCAGAGGAAATGCAGGGGCAGTTTTTGGTGGGAGCGGTGAAGCGGCTGTTGGGATGGGCGGGCTTCTTTTCGTCGCCGCGGTGCCAGTCAAGGCCGTTCCAGTCCACCAGATATTCGGGAATGGCATCGCCCTTGGACAGGCCGTCCCACCACACGGTGCCGTCGGCGGGGTTGTAGGCTACGTTGGTAAAGATGGTGCCTCTCTTGGTGGATTCCAGCGCATTGAAATTGGACTTGGCATTAGTGCCGGGAGCCACGCCAAAGAAGCCGTTCTC
>JAFSHU010000119.1 GCA_017440145.1 Bacillota bacterium | reverse complement strand
GCCTAAGGTAGGCCTGAAAGATTCGGTTCGCTGGCGCGACCCGAACTTTGGAGTTTCGATTCTCCCCAAGTTCGAGCCAGCCGTCAGGCTGGGCGAACTTTGCAAGCCCACTTAGGAATCCCCTTCCCCCCTTAAAACGACACAAGGGCTCGCCGCCCTTGGATTCCGCATTTCACCAAAAGGAAGTTTACTCTTCTGATGCTTTGCTTGCGGAAGAGCGAGAAGCGGAAGGTTCTCCGCAATGCAGGGGGAGTTTCATCCTCTGAGCCAAAAAGAAATGTTTTTTGACCCACTTTTTTCTAAAAAAGTGGGGGTTCTAAACGTCTTTCCAATGCGTTTCGAGCATTCGAAACACTTCTGAAACTGTCAACTCTCAACTATCAACTCTCAGCTGCTTCCCGGCTTCGCCGGGAAAGCGTCTATCCCAGCCAGCGTCCTGCATTTCCCAGCAGGACTTCCGCTTCCGCGCAGATGCGGCGGATGATTTCAGCGGCAGGGGCTTCCTCCTTCACCAGACCGGCGCACTGACCGGCCAGCAGGCAGCCCTGCTTCTCATCGCCCTCCACGGCGGCCATCCGCAGACGGCCCACAGCCTGTGCATCCAGCTCCTCATTGCTGATCTCGCTGTATTCCAGCTGGGCATATTGCCGGGAGAAGGCATTTTTCAGGCTGCGAACCGGGTGACCCAGCCTGCGGCCGGTGACGATGGTATCCGTATCCCCGGCCTTCAGCACACGATTTTTGTAATTCTGATGGATGACGCATTCCTCCGCCACCAGGAAGGCAGTGCCCAGCTGTACGCCATCCGCGCCCAGCATCAGGGCAGCTGCCAGGCCGCGGCCGTCGGCTATGCCCCCGGCTGCGATCACCGGGATGCTCACCGCGTCCTTCACCTGGGGAACCAGGCAGAAGGTGGAAAGCTCGCCGATGTGGCCGCCGCTCTCGCCGCCCTCGGCGATGACAGCTGCCGCGCCGTGGCGGGCAGCCAGCTTCGCCAGAGCCACAGAGGCCACCACCGGGATGACCTTGCTGCCTGCGGCATTCCACTGCTCCATGTAGCGGGCCGGATTGCCCGCGCCGGTGGTGATGACCGGTACCTTTTCCTCCGCGCAGACTGCCGCCACCTCCTCCACATTGGGGGAGAGCAGCATCACGTTCACGCCAAAGGGGCGCTGGGTCAGGCTGCGGGCCAGCTGAATCTGCTGCCGCAGATAGGCGCCGTCCGCGTTCATGGCGGAGATGATGCCCAGGCCGCCGGCAGAGCTCACCGCAGCGGCCAGCTTCGCCTCGGAGACCCAGGCCATGCCGCCCTGAAGCACCGGGTATTCCAGCCCAAGAAGGCTGCATAAGGCTGTATTCAGCATAGGCTTAAGCCTGTGCCTGCTGTTTCTTCTGCACGAAGGCGCAGAATTCGCCCACGGTCAGCAGCTTTTCATCCAGCTCGATCTCCATACCGATCACGTCCTCCAGGTTCATGACCAGCTCCACGGTGCCCAGGGAGTCGATGCCCAGGGATTCCAGGGTGGTGTCCGCGTTGATCTCTGCAGCATCCTTATCCAGCTGTTCTGCGATGAATTCGATGAGTTTTTCCAAAGTTAACATGATGATATACCTCCGTTTGTTTATTCGATTTTGATTTTCTATTTTGCGGCGGCACCCAGCAGCAAGAACGCCGGGCGCACAAGACTGAGATCAGATTTTGCTGAGAAGAGCGAAGCAGGCTTTCTCTCCCCGAAAGCTCCGGGAACAGGCTTTTCTCTCGCCGGAAGCTCCGGGAGCAGGCTTTCTCTCGCCGGAATCCCGGGCGCAGGCTTTTCTCTCACCGAAAGCTCCGGGATTAGGCTTTCTCTCGCCGGAAGCTCCGGGAGCAGGCTTTTCTCTCACCGGAAGCTCCGGGAACAGGCTTTTCTCTCACCGGAAGCTCCGGGAACAGGCTTTTCTCTCGCCGGAAGCTCCGGGAGCAGGCTTTTCTCTCGCCGGAAGCTCCGGGATTAGGCTTTCTCTCACCGGAAGCTCCGGGAGCAGGCTTTCTCTCGCCGGAATCCCGGGCGCAGGTTGTTTCCCTGCCGGAAG
>JAFSHU010000118.1 GCA_017440145.1 Bacillota bacterium | reverse complement strand
AAGAAAGGAGCCCAAGGGATGGCAAAAATGAGAAAGCCCGGAGCAAAGAATCAGGCCCTGCTGGGTCTGTGCCTGCTGCTGCTTTTGCTGGCAGCTCTGTGAACCACCCTGGCCTTTGTGGGAACGCAGACGCCGTCTCTGCAGAATATATTCAAGCCCCTGCTTGCACCGGAGGGGGATCTGGTGATCCGAAAGACGGTGGAGCACCCCTATGGCGCGGCATATGCGCTGCCGGATGACCTGGATTTCGATTTCCGGGTGGAGCTGGGCGCGGATTATGCCAATGAGACAGTAGCGACCAGCGCCGGGGCGTATACGGCGGATGAAAACGGCATGATCGAAGTCTCCCTGGCAGCCGGTGCCTCTCTGGGCATCCCGGAGATACCCGCGGATACGCTTATCCGCGTGACCGAGCTGCAGAATCGTGCAGGCTTCACTGTGGATGGCACCGAGACCCGGGAAGTGACGATCCTGGAGGATGAAACCCATACGCTGGAATTCTGCAATATCTACAGCCCGGCAGCAGTTGACCCGGTGAACGTGCAGGTAGAGGGCGAGAAGAAGCTCACAGGCCGCGATTGGCAGCCCGGGGACAGCTTCTCCTTCCTGCTGGAATACCGCCTGGTTGCAGAGGAAGAATGGAGCAGCCTGGGCACGAAAACTGTGAGCTACACGGAAGAAAGCCCGGCGGATTTCAACCGCTTCTCCTTCACCGATCTGGTGCAGGCCATGGATCTGGCTGCAGCCGGAACCTATGCCTTCCGCATCTCCGAGCAGGCCGGCAGCCTGGGCGGCGTCAGCTATGACAAGGTCGTCAGCTATTTCGACATCCTGGTTGGCGACGTGGATATGGACGGCAGCCTGGAAATTCAGGATGTGGAAGCCTATGCAGGCAACGCCTCTGTCAGCCGGAAAGGCGAAGATTTCCTGGTAGAGGTGGAGATCGAGAACACCTATGCGCCCGTTGACGGCACCGAGGCAGAGCTGCGGATCAGGAAAACTCTGGAGGATCGCAGCGGCCAGAGCAAGGCCCCGGCCGGCTTCCGCTTTGCCCTGTATCATGAGGACGGCACGCTGTGCAAGCTCTCCGAAGCCACCACAGCAGCAGGGGAGAGCAGCATCAGCCTGATTTATAGCCCGGTGGATGCGGGCAAGACCTTTACTTATGTGCTGAAGGAAGAGTATGCCGGTGAGAGTATCGGCGGCCTGCTTTATGATGATGCGGAGTACAAAATTCAGGTCTCTGTCATCGACAATCTGGACGGCACGATCCGCGCCCTGGTCTATGACTATGCGGGCGTAGGCGCTGAGCAGGAGGTTGGCGTGCTTGACCCGGCCATCCCCTCCGGCGTGAGCAATGTGTATGCGGCCGGCTTTGAGAATATCTACGACCCGGTGGATGCGGAAGCGGAGATCAGCGGCGTGAAGAGCCTGAGCGGCCGCGCTTTGCAGGATGGGGAATTCCGTTTTGCGCTCTATGAGACGGCAGCGGACTTTGTGATCGCCGCAGATGCCATCCCGATTCAGACGGCCAGCAACGATGCAGCCGGGAATTTCGGCTTTGATGCCCTGTCCTTCGATGAAGTGGGTCGGTATTACTATGTGGTTCTGGAGGATGCCTCCGCAGCGCTGGGCGGCGTGATCTATGACGAGGCCCGCTATCTGCTGACCGTGGACGTGCGGGATGCAGGCGGTGAGCTGGCAGCCAGCGTGAGCGTTACCGACATCTACGGGGAAGCGGCAGCCATCCACTTTGCCAACCGTTATCGCCCGGTGAAGGCCCTGGTGCGCCTGAGCGGGGAAAAGGTTCTGGAGGGCAAGCCCCTTTCTGCAGAGGCCTTCGGCTTCCAGCTTTATGCCAGCGACGAGGATTTCGAATACGAAGGGGAAGCCCTGGAAACGGTGTGGAACGATGCCGAGGGCGGCTTCCACTTCGGAGAGATGAATTACAACGAGGCTGGTACCTGGTATTATGTGGTAAAAGAGGATGCCAGCGCCCCCATGAAGGGCATTGAATATGACGAAACGGAATACCATGTGACCGTGGAAGTGGAGGATGACGGAAACGGCAGCCTGGAGCCCAGCCTGCAGCTGGTGGCTGCGAAGGGCAATACCCGGCAGGAAGTGGAGGAGCTGCGCTTTGAGAACCGCTATAAGGCGGAGGACGCCAGCCTGGTTCTGCGGGGTGAAAAGAAGCTCAGCGGCGCCTCCCTGGAGGACGGCATGTTCCGCTTCGAGCTGTATGAAGCGGATGCGGCTTTCGGGATCGATGGGGATGCCATCGATTGGACCAGCAATGATGCAGACGGGGATTTCAAATTCTCCCGCCTGAAATACAGCGAGGAAGGCACATACTATTATGTGGTGCTGGAGGATGATTCGGAGGACCTGCACCGGGTGCGCTATGATGACACTGTCTATGGCGTGATCGTGGAGGTTGAGGATGACGGCGAAGGCCAGCTGGTGGCAAGCGCCAGCTTCCTGGAGCTGGGCGAGGACGGCGAGCAGGAGGAAGCGGAGGAGCTGCGCTTCCGCAACCGCTTCGAGCCTGAGCCGGAGGATTCCCAGCTGAAGCTGCAGGCGAAGAAGATCGTTCTGAACACCGGCAGCGAAAGCATCGGGCCGGAGGGCTTCCAGTTCCAGCTGGTGAACATCGATACCGGCGCGAAATACATCTCCACCGCCGGGGAGGATGGCCTGGCTGATTTCCTGCTGAACTATACGGAAGAGGATGCGGACGAAAGCTACCGCTACCGCCTGACGGAAATCAACGACGGCAGAGCAAACGTGACTTACAGCAGCCTGATCTATGAGTTCAAGGTGGAGATCGACCTGGACAAAGACGGCGAGCTGGAAGCGACTGTGGAATATGGCGGCGAAGAGGTGGAAGACTTCATCGCCAGCTTCGAAAACATCTACCACAAGGATGCAGAACAGCCTGTGGTGCCGGAGCAGCCGGAGGATCCCAAGCCGCCGGTAGAGCCGGAATCCCCGGAAACGGGCGATGAGAGCCGAATCTTCCTCTTTGTGGGCATCGCGGGCGGCAGCGCTCTGCTGCTGGCTTTGCTGCTGCTCATCCCTGCAGGCCGCAGGAAGCAGAAAGCGAAGAAATAAGCTGAATGCATAAGCTGCAGACCCATTCCGCCAGATTGGAATGGGTCTGTTTTTTTATGCTGCCCCAAGGAAGCAGGAGAATTTTGCCCCCGGGGAGAAAAGTGTATAGCGAAAGAAGTGTATAGCGAAAGAAGTGTGGCCGCCTCCGGTGAGCGGCCCTTTGCAAAGGATTCGGGAGGTT
>JAFSHU010000117.1 GCA_017440145.1 Bacillota bacterium | reverse complement strand
ATGGACGCAGAAAAACGGCGTGACCTTCGGGTCACACCGTTCTCTGCGGCAAATAGTTACTTGTCACTATTAAGCCTTCTGCAGCCTGGCTTTTTTGTTACTCCCACCGTTTAAAGCTTACGATGCCTCAAAGCATAGTCACGCGTTTTATAAATAAGCACCTGCTTCTCTATCTCTTTTTATAGATAAGCAATTCCGGATTCATTCCATTCTTTTCATAAGTGCAGACAAGCAGAAAATCCATATTTGCCACCAAACCAAAGCATCGATCTCCGCCAAATTCACATTCAAGCTGATTGCCAAGATAGGTGGCAGCGTCATCCAAAAATTTTATCATCTTTCCGTTGGGAAGTCTGTATTCAAGATTGATGAAATTGCCCAGCAATGCATTCAGGCTTTCGACCTTTGGCATCCCTTCGATATGCAAATCATTGAATTCATCAATAATTTGTTTCTTAAAGGCATCGAATTTTTCTTGCCCGCCGAGCTCCGTATAGCGTTTCCAGTAATCGAGCTTCGGCAGCATATCCCTCATATATGTCCGCACCTGCTCAGCTGTAAACTGTTCATTTGCCATATGCCCGGCACAAAATTCAATTAAATCATCCATGTTCTCATAGGTATATTCGCCATCAGCATAACACCATTTACAATAGTCCTCATTGAACACCCCGTCCGTCTCTTTGCTGATGTTGGAATCTTCCAGGGGCATTCCGCAGCATTGGCAGATCAGCTGCCTGGGGGAGCCAAGAAGCGTATTGATGGAAACATCGAACAGCTTTGAGAGCAGCTTCAATGTTTCTGTGCTGGGTATTGTCTCACCCTTTTCCCAGCGGGAAACGGCCTGACGGGTAACATATACCTTTTCAGCAAGCTCATCCTGGGATAAACCTTTTTTCGTTCTGAGCTCAAACAGAATCTCTTTCGTCTCCATTAAGCATCACCTCAAAAACATTGTAACACCCAAAGGCATATGAAACAAGCAACCGTCGGTTGCCTGCAGCTGCCTGCATAAAAACAGGCACAGCAGAAGCCTCTGCCGTGCCTGAAAATGTTTTCTTCCCCCGAGAATTTCACCTGCAATGCTGCATTTCAGCGAATGAACATTGCATCCCCAAAGGAGAAAAAGCGATATTTTTCTTCAACTGCAGTTTCATAGGCGCGCAGCACATTTTCCTTCCCGGCAAAGGCAGATACCAGCATAATCAGGCTGCTTTTTGGCAAATGGAAATTGGTGATCATGCCATCAATGGCCTTATAGCGGTAACCGGGATAAATATATTTCTGCGTCCAGCCCTCTCCGGGAAGGATCTCGCCATTTTCTGCGCTGACAGTCTCCAGCGTGCGGACAGCTGTTGTCCCTACGGCGATGACACGCCCGCCGGCTGCTTTTGCCCGGTTGATAGCCGAGGCAGCCTCTTCTGTGACCCGATAGAACTCGCTGTGCATCACATGCTCTTCCACGGTTTCCGCTTTTACCGGGCGGAAGGTACCCAGCCCCACATGCAGCAGAACCTTTGCGATGCCGACTCCCTTCTCCGAAAGGGCCGCAAGAAGGCTATCCGTAAAATGCAAACCGGCAGTGGGTGCAGCGGCAGAACCCCGCTCCCGGGCATAGACCGGCTGATAACGGCTCTGATCCTCCAGAGGCTTCTTGATATAGGGCGGCAAAGGCATGGTTCCCAGGCGATCCAGCAGCTCAAAGAAATCCCGTTTCGCATTGAAACGGATCAAACGGCTGCCTTCCTCACTGTGTGCCAGCACTTCTGCGCTCAATTCCGGCAGATCAAAAAGCAGCTTTGCACCGGGAAGAGCCTTTTTCCCCGGCTTGACCAGGCATTGCCAGACATCGGCTTCCACCTGTTTCAGCAAAAGCAGCTCGATCACCGCACCGGTTTCCTTATGCGCATAGATGCGGGCCGGTAAAACTTTGGTATCGTTAATGACCAGAATATCCCCGGCATGCAATTCATCCAGAATATCACGAAAAATGCGATGCTCCAGCTTCCCGCTTTGCCGATCCATGACCATCAGCCGGGAAGCATCCCGGGGCTCCACCGGATCCTGGGCAATTCGTTCCTCAGGCAATTCATAATTAAAATCTTCTACTTTCATCCGAACCTCTTCTATCCGTTTTTAATAATATGCAGCGATTTTGACCCCGCCGCCACAATAATAATGTTCAATAATTTCTTCCCAGGTATAGCCGTCATCCGCCATAGCAATAGCACCCCACTGGCTCATACCCACCCCGTGACCGTAGCCCTTGCCGGAGATCCGAACCCCCTTGGCATAAGTACCGTGTTTGGAAACCTCTTTCACGCGGCTGCCATCGTGTACGTAAAACGTATCTTTATCCCCATTCGCCAGCATGGCTTTGAGGGTGGAACCAATGACATAGAGCGCATCAAAGCTTTCCCAGGCCCGAACCTGTCCATCTGCCCCCAATACATAGCCGGCAACCTGCTCCCCGGAAGCATCGGAAATGCTGATCAAATTGCTTTTCAGATTCAGAAGAGAGCAGATATTATTCTTTGTCGCGGTGACGCTGCCCTTTGTTCCCTGAATGGTCACCTGCATGGCTCTGCCGGATACGCTGGTCTGCCCATCATAGGACTGACTCATCGTGATCCCCTTATAAGAGCCGATGTCTGTTTTTCCGTAGGTATTTGCCAGCTTCACCAGCTCAGCGGGGCTATAATCCACAGACCAGGAATAGCAGGAGGCGCCGTAGCTGCTGTAATTCCCGGCCTTTTCGTCATAGGGAGAAGGCACACCGATGATGGGAATTTCATCACTGCTCCACACCTTTTCGATATCCTCCGTATGCCCGCCGGCATTGGAGCTGTAATAAGCGGGAACCACTTCTTTTTTATACATCAAAACCTGACCCCGGGTCTCATCCACAGCCCGGGTAACCGCTTCACTTTCTGCACTGTAGCCGCCGTACACCTGAGAGGATGTAGTGGCCGTCACATCATAAAAGACATTGCTGGAGCTGACATTGGCCAATGCATAGGAGCGGGAGGCCACAGCCTGCGCCTTCAGAGCTTCTTCATGGTAGTTATAGCCCAGCTCCCGACCAACCACACCGTAGAGATACAGCTCAATATCGATCACATTGATACCATAGCAATAGGCGTTGTTCATCATCAGCTTAAAGCCGCCGCGATAAGTCTTCCCGTTCAGGGAAAAGCGGGCTTCCGGGTCTTCCGAAGCGATCAGGAAGGGTGCGGAGCTGTTCTCTGCCTCATCCTGCCATTCCAGCCAATATTTCCCATATTCATAAGAAAAAATGGCCTCGTCTCCTTCTTCCAGCTCTCCCAGCTCTTTCCCCTTCTCATTGAAAATCTGATAACAACCGTTTTCTACCCGGATCTCATATTCATTTGCGGCAGAAGTACTGCTCAGCAGCACCCGAACATCATAGCCGCTCAGATCGGAATCCGCAAAAGCCAGAGGTGCCAGCAGAAACAGCAGCAGAAAAGCAAGGAAACTAACCAGAAATGCTTTTTTCATGTTCTCACCTCTTTATGCCTTCCTCATTTTTCACGGGGCGGGGCTTTTTCGCATAGCGTTCCTTCTCGCTATAAATGCAGCCGCAGTACTTCTGCATATAAAGCCCTCTCTCCCGGGCATCCGCCTGCCCCTCCCGAAAACCGGGCCGCAGATCCTGAAAAACAAATTCGATTCCGTTCCGGGCAGCGCAGTCCCGACCGATTTCAGCGATCAGCTCCTGGTTTTGGTAAGGGCTGACCAACAAGGTCGTCGTGTAGGCTTTAAACCCACGCTGCGCAGCTTCCGCAGCTGCAGCTTCCAGGCGGGAACGATAACAATAGGCGCAGCGCTGTTCCGGCGCATCCGCAACCTGCCGCAGCCAGTCCTCCAGCGGATACTCCGCGTTCACTGCATATTCCAGACCCAGCTGCTCCATAAGCTCCACAAAGGCCAGGCGGCGGGCTTTATGCTCCTGAAAAGGATGAATGTTGGGGTTATAAAACCAGCAAAAGGGCTGATAGCCCGATTCCAGCAGCTGCGGGATGGAGCCCGCGGCACAGGGGCCGCAGCAGCAGTGCAAAAACAAGTCCATTTTAGAATAAACTCCCTTGCGTTTTCTTCTCTGCCCCGGGAGGGATCAAATTTCGCCTGGGTTTAAGCTTGAAATAATCCCAGGCAGCGGCCGTGGCCAAACGACCCCTGGGCGTACGCTGAATGAAACCGATCTGCATCAGATAGGGCTCGCATACATCCTCAATGGTATCTATGCTTTCGGAAATGCTGGCAGCGATGTTATCCAGGCCAACCGGGCCGCCATCATATTTTTCCAGCATAGCCAGCATCATCTTTCTGTCTGTATAGTCCAGGCCGATCTCGTCCACGCCCAGCATGCTCAAGCCTTCTGCAGCGATTTCCCGGGTCACGATGCCGTTTCCCTTAACTTCTGCAAAATCCCGCAGCCGACGTAGCAGGCGGTTGGCGATGCGCGGCGTCCCACGGGCCCGCTTGCTGATTTCGATTGCGCCGCCTTCATCAATGGGGACATTAAAAATCTTTGCAGAGCGGCGAATGATGCTCAGCAGCTCCTTGTCGCTGTAATACTCCAGGCGGCAGATCACACCAAAGCGATCCCGCAAGGGGGCAGCCAGCATCCCGGCCCGGGTGGTTGCACCAATCAGGGTAAAGGGCGGCAAAGGCAGGCGAAGGCTCTTCGCGCCGGGGCCCTTTCCGGTCACGATATCGATGCAGAAATCCTCCATTGCCGGATAAAGAACCTCTTCCACGGTTCGATTCAGCCGGTGTATCTCATCGATAAACAGAATATCCCGCTCCTGCAGATCGCTGATGATGGCAGCCAGATCCCCCGGGCGGCCAATGGCCGGGCCGGAGGTAACGCGGATGTTTACATTCAATTCATTGGCAATGATCGTGGCCAGGGTGGTTTTTCCCAGGCCGGGCGGCCCATAAAGCAGCACATGATCCAAAGCCTCTCCCCTGCCCAGGGCGGCTTTGACAAAAATCTCTACATTTTCCTTAACCTGCTGCTGGCCGGTATATTCGCTGAAATATCTGGGGCGGATGACCACCTCGTTATCATCCTCCCAGAGATACTCCGGCGTGGTGATTCTGGAATCGTCCATATTGTTTCCTCGTTCTTATGCCGTACGGGCAATCTTCAAAGCCTGCCGCAGCAGCTGCTCCGGGCTGGCATCCGGCCCCAGCACTTCCTGGGCGCCCATGGCAAAAGCCCTGGCTTCCGTGGCAGTATAGCCCAGCTGCTTCAGCGCCGCCAGCAAAGAGGAATCCAAAGCTTCCGTCTCTGCCGCTGCAAGCGGGGCTTCCGCATCTGCGGTGGAAAAAGCATCTACCTTATCCTTCAGCTCCAGCAAAATCCGCTCTGCGGATTTTTTCCCCACACCGGAGACAGCCGTGAATACCTTTGTATCCTTTTCGCCGATGGCGGCAGCAAAACGCTGTGGATTCACTTTATCCACAATGGCCAGGGCAGTTTTTGCACCGATGCCGGAGACACTCAGCAAAAGGCGAAACATCTCCAGCTGTTCTTTATCACTGAAGCCGTATAAAGTCCAGGCATCTTCCCGTACCTGCAGATATGTATGCAAAAAGACTTCCTGATTCAGAATGGGGCGGGGCTGCAGGCGGGATATGGGAACAGAAACCGATATGCCGACCCCGCCCAGATCGATCACCAGGCTATCATTTTGTATCTCCGCAAGCAAACCTCTGATAAAGGAAATCATATTAAATCTCTCCCCTAAGCTTACGTCCGTTATAATAATGCGCATGGGTAATGGCGATGGCCAAAGCATCCGCTGCATCATCGTTTTTTGGTGGGGCATCCATCTTCAGCAGGCGCGCCACCATGTATTGGATCTGCTTTTTTTCCGCCCTGCCATAGCCGGTCAGGGCCTGCTTTACCTGCAGGGGCGTATATTCCGCGATCTGGATCCCCTGCTGCGCGCAGCCCAGCAGCAAAACACCTCTGGCCTGCCCAACCGGAACGGCTGTTGTGCTGTTTCGATTAAAGAACAATTACTCAATCTCGATCAGTTCCGGATGTGAACGCTGCAACAAAGCAATCAAAGCATCATATAATT
>JAFSHU010000116.1 GCA_017440145.1 Bacillota bacterium | reverse complement strand
GCCAAGCTGCTCTACGCTTATTCTGAAGCTTCCGTGACGAAGATGACCGTCATCACCCGTAAAGCTTACGGCGGCGCTTACCTGGCTATGTGCTCCAAATCCCTGGGCGCTGATATGGCCATCGCCTGGCCCACTGCTCAGATCGCAGTTATGGGCGCACAGGGCGCTGCCAACATCGTTTTCCGTAAGGATATCGAAGCTGCTGCTGATCCCGCTGCCAAACGTGCAGAAAAGATCGCTGAATACGAAGATAAATTCTCCAATCCTTACTGCGCTGCTTCCCGCGGCCTGGTGGATATGGTCATTGAGCCGGACAATACCAGATATTATCTGATCAAATCCCTGGATTCTCTGCTGAGCAAGAAAGAATCCCGTCCCGGCAAAAAACACGGCAACCTGCCTTGCTAAGCGAATAGGGAGGTAAGCATATGAATCCTGAAACTATATCTGTTGGTATTATTACTACCATCGTTGGTATGGGCGTTGTTTTCTCCGTTCTGGTTCTGCTGGCACTGCTGATCGCGCTGCTGGCAAAGATGACCGAAGGCAAGAAAAAAGCAGCTCCCGCACCGGCTCCTGCTCCTGTGGCTGCTGCACCCGCCGCTCCCGCTGATGGGAAGCTGAGCGCCAAAACCGTGGCCGCCATCATGGCTGCTATCTCTGCCGCTACCGGCAGACCCGTTGAACAGCTGAAATTCACTGCCATCAAACGTGTTCATGGCACCCAGAGCTCTTGGGCAAATGCCGGTACCTCTGAGATCATCAACACCCGGCAGAACTATCTGTAATATTATTTAGGAGGATTATCAATCATGAAAAAATATAACGTTACCGTAAATGGCGAAACTTTTGCTGTGGAAGTTGAAGAAATCGGTGGTGCTGCTCCCGTAGCCGCTGCTCCTGCTCCCGTAGCCGCTCCCGCTCCCAAAGCTGCCGCTCCCGCTCCGGCCCCCGTGGCTGCTCCCGCTCCTGCACCGAAGGCTGCTCCCGCTGCTACCGGCGCTGCCATCACCAGCCCCCTGCCCGGCACCGTTCTGAAGATCAATGTCAGCGTTGGCCAGGCTGTGAAAGCCGGTGACGTGGTCATGGTTCTGGAAGCCATGAAAATGGAAAACGATATCACTGCCGCTGCTGATGGCACTGTCAGCGCAGTTCATGTCAACGTTGGCGCTACCGTACAGACCGGCGATGCGCTGATCTCCCTGTAATTCCACTGAGGAAGAAAAATAAAAGGGAGGTTCAAATATGAACGTTGGTCAGGCGATTCTTGACTTTTTGAATGGTACTGGTATCGTCGCCTTCTTCAACCATCCGGATTTCGGTTGGCAGCAGGCGGTCATGATTCTGATTTCTTTTGTTCTGCTTTATCTGGCAATCAAAAAGGGCTTTGAGCCCCTGCTTCTGGTTCCCATTGCTTTTGGTATGATGCTGGCAAACATCCCGCTGGGCGGCGTTATGGCTGAGCCTGTTTATGAAGTCGGCCCGGATGGCGTGCAGAAGCTGAAAGAAGTCGGTGGTGTTCTGTATTATTTGTATCAGGGCGACCACCTGGGCGTGTTCCCGCCTCTGATCTTCCTGGGCATCGGCGCAATGACGGACTTTGGTCCCCTCATCGCCAACCCCAAAACCCTGTTGCTGGGCGCTGCTGCACAGCTGGGCGTTTTCATCACCTTCTGGGGTGCACTCTTCCTCAATGACGTGATCCCCGGTGTTTACTTCACCTATCAGGAAGCTGCTTCCATCGGCATCATCGGCGGCGCGGATGGCCCCACCGCTATTTACCTGGCCACTCAGCTGGCTCCCCATCTGCTTGGCCCCATCGCTGTGGCTGCTTATTCCTACATGGCTCTTGTTCCGGTCATCATTCCGCCGGTTGCCAAGCTCTTCACCACCAAGAGTGAGCGTTTGATCCGTATGGAACAGCTCAAACCGGTCAGCAAGACCACCAAGATCCTGTTCCCCATCGTGACCACTGTTGTCGTTTCCCTGATCGTTCCCGCTGCAACTCCTCTTATTGGTATGTTGATGCTGGGTAACCTCTTTAAGGAAAGCGGCGTCTGCGACCGTCTCTCCGATACTGCACAGAACGCTCTGATGAACATCGTCACCATCATGTTGGGCGTTTCCGTCGGTGCCACCTCTGACGGCGCAGTATTCCTCACTGCACAGACCCTGTCCATCTTTGCCCTGGGCTGCGTTGCTTTCGCAGTCAGCGCCGGCGGCGGTGTTCTCATCGCCAAGCTGATGAACGTCTTCCTGAAGAAGAAGATCAATCCGCTGATCGGTGCTGCCGGTGTTTCCGCTGTTCCCATGGCTGCCCGTGTGGTACATAAGATTGGCCAGCAGGAAGATCCTACCAACTGGCTGCTGATGCACGCTATGGGCCCCAACGTGGCCGGCGTCATCGGTACCGCTACTGCGGCCGGTATCCTTCTGACTCTGTTCAAATAATTCCGTTTTTCGAAAACAGCCCGCTCCCTTGGAGTGGGCTGTTTTTTCTTGTTTACAAGCCGGGATGGATGGGATAAAATCAGAGGGTAGATCAATACTCAGGAGTGCATATGAGCGGAAATCCTACCAACGAATATGTGGTGGTGGATCTGGAAACCACCGGTTTGGATATAGAAAAAGATGAGATCATTGAGATCGCCGCGGTTCGTGTGCGGCGCGGCCTGCTCATGGATGAATTTCAGACCCTTGTAAGCTGTCCCCGGCACATCACAGAGGAGATCGCTTCTCTGACCGGTATTGATGACAGTATGCTGGAGGGGCAGCCTTCCATCTATGAAGTGCTGCCGGACTTCGCTGATTTTGTGGGGGACGCAATTCTGGTGGCGCATAACGCCGCTTTTGACAGCCAGTTCCTGCAAAAATACTGGCCGGATGAACGCCCCTGGCTGGATACGTTGACCCTTACCCAGATCGCCTTTCCCTGCATGCCCGCCTACTCTCTGGCCAATCTTACGGCCAGCCTGGATATTGCCAATGACCAGGCGCATCGCGCTCTTTCCGATGCCCGGGCCACGGCGGAGATATTCGTCCAGGCAGAAAAAGCCATCAGCCGCCTGACTTTGGGTGCGAAAAATGACATCCTTCGCCTGGCGGAAGGGGATGAATCTCCCCTGGGGCAGCTTTTGCGCAGCAAATGTCAGGATATGGGCGCCACTACCACCGGTCAAGTGGAAAAGCTCCCATCCCCCCGGGCAGGGGAGCGGCGCTATGTGGACGAAGAATATCAACTGGATGTGGAGCAAATCTCTGACTATCTGGGGCCGGAGAGCCAGTTTTCCCAGCGTCTGGAACGCTTTGAAGCGCGCCCGCAGCAGCTGAAAATGTCCCAGGCAGTTGCCCAGGCCTTTAATGAACGCCGCAGCTTATTGGTGGAGGCCGGCACCGGCACCGGCAAATCCCTGGCCTACCTGCTGCCGGCTGCTCTTTTCTCACAGGGCAGCGGGAATCAGGTGGCGGTCTCCACTCATACCCGGAATTTGCAGGAGCAGCTTTTGGAAAAGGATATTCCCATGCTCAGCCGCCTGCTGGGCCGGGAAGTGAAGGCTGCCGTTCTGAAGGGGCGCAGCAACTATCTTTGCGCCCGGATGTATCGATATTACAGCCAGCAGCCACCGGAGAATCTGCGCTATTTTCTGATGCGGGTAGCTGTGTGGAAGGCCTCCAGCCGGAATTGCGACGGCGCGGAGCTGAGCCTTTCTTCCTATGACCGCTCGAAATGGAACCGAATTTGTGCCTCAAAGGAAAACTGCGCCTCTTTTTGCCCCTTTTTCCGGAAAAATGCCTGCTGGATGCAAAGAGCGCGCCTGAAGGCCAGCGATGCGGATATCCTGGTCTTGAATCATTCTCTTCTGGTGGCCAATTCTGCCATCGATAAAGGCTTTTTGCCTGCTTTACCCTACCTGATTATCGATGAAGCACAGCATCTGGAGCATGCCGCAGAGGATCAGCTTTCCGCGAAGGTTGATATTTATGAGATTCTGAATGCCCTCTCCCGTATGAAGCGGAGGGAGCGGGGCAAGCCTGCGGGGGCTTTGGCCCTGATCGGGAAGCTTGCTGAGGATAGCCCGGATCGGAGCACAGCGGAACGGATCGACAGTCTTTTGGGGCTTTTGGATCTTCAGGTGGAGGAGACCATGGCCGCTGCTGAGCGCTTCTTCGCGCTCACCGCTCAGCTGATCAGCGGGGAGCTTACGCCCTACACCTTTTATCCGGCAAAAATTCGCCTGACTGAGGCACATAAAGCCCACCCGGACTGGCCTTTGCTTTTACAGATGAATGATGAGCTGCAGGGGCTTTTGCGTAAGCTTTCCGCAGATGCCTTCCGCTTGCTGGATCTGGTGCTGGGCAGTGCCAATGAGAATGAAGAGGAGCAATTTAGCCGGCCGCCCGGCTGTGATGAGCTGCAAAGTGCGGCTTCTGCTCTGCGGGATCTGGCGGGAATTCTGCTTGCCTGCTTTGGCGAGGATGAGAATTATGTTTCCTGGGTGGAAATCAGCGAGGCCGGAAAACGGCCTTCGGTGAACACTGCTCCTTTGGAGATCGACCGCCTGCTGAATGATTGCCTGTATCAATCTGCTGAAGCGATGGTCTTTACCTCCGCTACCATTGCGGCAGGGAAGGATTTTGGCTATTTTAAATCCCGGCTTGGGCTGAATCTGCTGCCGGAGCCGCCCCGGGAAATGATTTTGTCTTCTCCCTTTCAATATAAAGAGCAGGCTGTTTTCACCATCATCAATGACCTGCCGGACTGGACGAAGTGCAGTGAGGTGGAAGCCACCCAGCGTATCGCGGAATCTTTGATTCGTTTACTCAGCGCTTCTGCAGGAAGGGCTATCGTACTTTTTACCTCCCACCATCAGCTGAAGAGCGTTTATCAGCAAATCAAAAAGCCCCTGGCGCAGCAGGGGGTGTCTGTTTTGGCGCATGGGATCAGCGGCGGCCCCTCCCTGCTTTTGCAGCGACTAAAGGAGGAGGAACGCTGCTGCATTCTGGGTGCGAACAGCTTCTGGGAGGGCGTGGATGTGATCGGCGATGCCCTGTCCCTGATCGTTGTGGTGCGCCTGCCTTTTTGGCCGCCAAACACACCGCTGGCAGCATCCCGCATGGAACGGCTGGAGGCCGCCGGGAAATCCTCCTTCCGTGATTTCAGCATGCCCCAGGCCCTGATTCGTTTTAAGCAGGGCTTTGGCCGTTTGATTCGTTCCGATCAGGATCATGGCGTTTTTTGCGTTCTGGATAAGCGTATCATCGAAAAGACTTACGGACGCAGCTTCATCTACGCCCTGCCGGAAATGCGGCGCATCGTAGGCAGCACAGAGGAGATCGCGGACTTGATCCATCGGGAGCTGGGATAAGCACCAAGTTTTTCCTTCGGCATACGATGTAAGAAAAAGAGGGGAGGCGTCTCCATGAAAATCCTCTATTTTCGTTTGCCGGATTCTTTACGAAAAATGCTGGTGAAAAAGAAAGGCGGAGCATGATCTCCGCCTTTTTTCTATGGGTTTCTCAGCAAGGCCCCTGTTTGACGCAAGGGAGCGGCCTTGCCCTGCTGCAAATAGCTTTTCTCAGTGTTTAGGAGATCCCTTTCAGTGAACCCCCAGGATGCCGCCAATCCCCCCGGCCAGCAGGCTTACGATGATTTTTATGCCGAGCAGGCCGCTCCCGCCGTTCAGCAAAAAAAGGAGCAAGCTCACCAGCAGCGCGGTGATGAGCCCCAGAACCAGACCTTTTTCCCGGGCATACATCCCCACAATGAAGCCTCCCAGCAGCAGAGCCACTCCCTCGATGAGTACGGCCAGCTTATCCAGATGCAGATCGCTCAGGGGGCTTATGTATACGATCAAAGACAGAAGCAGGGAGAGCAGCAGCATAGCCAGAAAGGATGCAGCCAGGCCGATGCAGATCGCCTTGATCTTATTCCCACCGATGTTTTCATTTCCCATGGATTTCACCTCGTTTTTGTATTATCTTATTTGCGAAAACCGGGATTTAGACCGATGTGGGAAAGAACTTGACTGCTTGTGTGAAAAGGCATAGAATAGCTATATTGGCTTTTATTTAAGAGGTAGAAAGGGATTCCTATGACAGAGCAAAAGATCGATCAGGAGCGGGTGCGGAAGGCGGTTCGGGAGATTCTGAAAGCCATTGGGGAGGATCCGGAGCGTGAAGGTCTGGTGGATACGCCGGATCGGGTTGCCCGGATGTATTCGGAAATTTTCTGTGGCATTGATGAGGATCCCTGCAAGCATTTGACCAGGCAATTCAGCGAGGACAAGCATAATGAAATGGTCATCGTGCGGGATATTCCCTTTGCTTCCATGTGTGAGCACCATATGATGCCTTTTATCGGGAAGGCCCATGTGGCCTATATCCCGGCAGAGGGCCGCATTACGGGGCTTTCTAAAATTGCCCGTGTGGTGGAAGGCTATTCCCACCGTTTGCAGCTGCAGGAACGCCTCACAACGCAGATCGCCGATGCCCTGATGCGGGTTCTGGAGCCCCAGGGTGTTTTGGTTATCATTGAGGCGGAGCACATGTGCATGACGATCCGCGGGGTGAAGAAACCGGGCAGCATGACGGTGACTTCCGCAGTCAGAGGGATTTTTCATAAAACAGCAACCCGTTCAGAGGCTTTGGAATTGATAAAGGCGGTGCGCTAAATGAAAGAAAAGGAACAGCCAGTGAAAGAAAGAGAGTTGGAGCTCCTGCCCGGGATGATGGAGCCGGAGGGAACAAAAAAAGAGTCCCCTGAAAAAGGAGCCCGTGCAGAAAAGAAGAAGGGCGGCTGGATCAGGGAATTTCTGACTGTTTTTCTGATGGCTGTACTGGTAGCTCTGGTAGTAAAAACCTTTTTGGTGGATACCCGGGTGGTGCCCAGCGCTTCCATGTACCCGACGATAGAAATCGGTGACCGTGTGCTGGTGAATAAGATCGGCCATCTTCTTGGCGCCGAGCCGCAGCGCGGGGATATCGTTGTTTTTAAAGCCCCGGAGGAAATGAACCAGAACAGTGATCTGATCAAGCGGGTCATCGGCCTTCCCGGGGAGACACTTTGCGTTCATGATGGTGTGGTGTATATTGATGATGCCCCGCTTGCGGAGGATTATCTCAATGAAGCGCCGAATTATGACTTTGGCCCGGTGAGCATCCCGGAGGATTGCTATTTCATGCTGGGGGATAACCGAAACCGCAGCGTAGATGCACACCTTTGGTCCGAACCTTTCATTCACATCAAGGATATCAAAGGAAAAGCCTTTTGCCGGTATTGGCCTTTAAACAGAATAGGAGACTTGGACGAATGAGAATTTTGATTACCAATGACGATGGTTTACAGGCAGAGGGGATTGCCGTTCTGGCCAGCGCTCTTTCTGCCATCGGAGAAGTATATGTTGTCGCCCCCGCTACCCAGCAGAGTGCTGCCGGGCATGGCTTGACCGCCCGTGACCCTCTGCGTGCCTACCATACCCCCCTTCCCGGCATCACGGAGAATGCCTGGGCGGTTACGGGGACTCCTGCGGATTGCATCAAGCTCGCGATGGAGCAGCTTTTGGGTTTCAAGCCGGATCTGGTTGTTTCCGGCATCAATCATGGGCCCAACCTGGCTACGGATACCATTTATTCCGGCACAGTAGCCGGTGCCATGGAGGGCTTCCTCTATGGGATCCCCGCCATCGCTGTATCCGTAGTGGGCAGCCACCGGCGCATCCCGGTTCCCGGCAATTTCTCTTTGGCTGGCCGTGTTGCAGCAGCTTACGGCCACCAGCTGCATGAATCCGGAGAAAAAATGTTCCTGAATATCAATGTTCCCGGCTCCAGTGATGCAGATGTGAAGGGTGTGCGTTTTTGCCGCACCGGCTGGCGTTGGTATAAAGATGCCTTTGCCAAGCGCGTGGATCCCTTCGGCCAGGAGTATTATTGGCTGCAGGGCGTGATTGAGGATGGTGTCGCGGATGGCGGTACCGATGTGGAGCTCTGTGCGGAGGACTATATCACCATCACCCCCCTGCAGTATGATCTGACGGATTACAAGGCTTTGGAGAAAATTGCCGCACAGCAGCTATTTGCGGATGCGTATCCCATCGAAAAGGAATAGAAAAATACCGTATACCAGTGCCACGATCACCGATTGGATGATGGTGGCACTTATATTTGTTAAAGGCATAAGGGCGGATAGGGGAGCGGACAAAAGCTTATAGATCAGCAATGCTGCACAGGCTGCCAGCATCGGGGGCAGGCTTATCTTTGCGAGCCCCAGAGAAAAGCCACAGCGCCGGCGCAGATAAATATAGTTCAGAAGAAAGCCTGCCAGCCAACAGGCTGCCGTTGCGATGGCGGCCCCGCTGATCCCAAAACGCGGCTTTGCGGCCAGCAGCCAGATGCCCAGCAGCAGAACGCAGCCGGAAAGCAGGCTGTTGCAGAGCAAACGCCGCACTTCTCCCAGCCCCTGCAGAATACTGGTGAGAGAGACCTGCAGGTAGAAAAAGATACCCCCCAGGGAAAGAATGCGGAGCAGCGGAGCTGCCGGTGCATTGTCAAAAACCAGGGTGCAGTAGGCTCGGCAAAAAGATAAAGCAGCAGCATCCCCGGTACGGTGCAGAAGACAGTAGCTTTCAGGGAGGCTTCGATACGGTGTCCCAAAAGGGAATGCCGCCCACCTGCGCTGCCTGCACTTTCCGCAACTGCCGGCATGATCACCACAGACAGTGCGGAGGTGAATACCCCCGGAAGATGCAGCAAAGCCATAGCAACACCGGAGAACTGTCCATATAAGGTGGTGGCAGATTTGATATCCCAGCCTGCACGCTGCAGACAAAGAGGGATCAGCATGGCCTGCAGCATCATAATGCCGCTCCCGGCTAGTCTGCCTCCGGTCAGGGGTAAGCCATAGGCCAGAAGCTCTTTTCCCGCCTGGATGTAGTGGGAAAAAGGAACTTTTTCTCCCCTGGGCGGGATGTCCTCCTGATTTCTCCGCAGGCAGAAAAGCAGCATCATCAGGCCAGCCGCTTCCCCGCAGACGGTAGCCAGGGAAGGACCGGCTGCCGCCAGCTCCAAAGGCTGTGAAAGCAGCTGGCTGGCGAAAAATACACCCAGCAGCGAACGGGAAATCTGCTCCACATTCTGGCTGGCTGCGATGGGCTGCATGCGCCGAAGGCCCTGCAGATAGCCCCGGTAGGCGGAGGCATAGCTGATGATCAGAATCGCGGGGATCATGGAGATAAAGCTGAGCAGCACCCGCTGATCCGGAGCTGCGAATTGGATCAGAAGAGGCGCGGCTATGTAGGACAAAAGTGTTACCAGCAGGCCCGTACAAAGCAGCAGCCTTCTGGCTGCGCGCAGGTAGAGGAAGCGCTTCTCCGGGTGCTGTGCAATGCTTTGCGTCATGGCTGTCTGCACCCCCAGACCGCTGAGGACGATGAGAAAGGAGAAGAGGGGAGACGCCATTTCCACCAGGCCAATGCACTCCGTTCCCAGATAACGCACCAGAAGGACGCGATAAACAAAGCCCAGCCCTTTCACCACGATATTGGAAAAAAGCAGCATGCCTGTATCCCAAAATATTTTTTTATTGCGTTTTGTGTTTGTCATGTGGTAGTATATGCTTGGCTGTGGCAAAAAATTTTATAGTATTGAAAGGATTTTCCCCTTTTATCTCTAATAAGTAAGAGTTGGATTATATGCATATCGATACTATGCTTCATAAGGAGGATACAAAATGAAAGTCTATTCGTCTGCACAGATCCGTAACGTGGGCATTGTAGGTCACCAGGGCTGCGGCAAAACTTCTTTGGTCGAGGCTCTGGTATTCAATACCGGCGTTACCACCCGTTTGGGTAAAGTGGAAGATGGCAACACCGTCGCCGACTACCATCCGGAAGAATTGAAACGGAAAAGCACCGTTAATACTTCTCTGGTTGCCTGCGAATGGCGTGATTGCAAAATCAACATTTTGGATACCCCCGGATTTTCCGATTTCTACGGCGAAGTTATCAGCACCCTGCGGGTCGCAGACAGCTTGGTTATGGTTTTAGACGCAGTGGGCGGCGTTGAGGTCACCACTGAGATCATCTGGGAGCAGGCCGACGAACAGAAGACTCCTATGATTGCTTTCGTCAATAAACTGGATCGTGAAAACTCTGATTTTTACCGCACCCTCAGCGCTATGCAGGATCAGCTGACCCGTCAGGTCGTTCCTGTTCAGCTGCCCATCGGTAAAGAATCCGGCTTTGAAGGCATCGTGGATCTGATCACCCTGAAAGCTTATAAATATGCCAACGGCAAAGCTTCCGAGATCCCGGTTCCCGCTGACATGCAGTCTGATATCGATCATTATCGTGAAATGATGATCGAAGCTGCTGCTGAAGGCGATGATGAGATCACCATGAAATATCTGGACGGCGAAGAGTTGACCACCGAAGAGATCATCCTTGGTATGAAGGAAGGTCTGAAACAGGGTAAGGTCGTTCCCGTTCTGGCCGGCGCCTCCACCAAATGCCTGGGTATGGATCGTCTCTTTGATCTGCTGGTGGACTATGCTCCCAGCCCCCTGGCTACTCTGGAAGAAAAAGCTGCCTCCGCTGCTCCCGCAGCTCTGGTCTTCAAGACTCTGGCCGACCAGTTCGTAGGCCGCATCTCCATGTTCAAAGTCTATTCCGGCAAATTCAAAGGCGATTGCACCATGTTCAACGCCAATAAGAATGCGGATGAAAAAGTTGGCCAGCTCTCCACCATGCAGGGCAAAAATGCCATCCAGCTGGGCGAATTCGCTCTGGGTGACATCGGCACCGTGGCCAAGCTGACCTCCACCGTTACCGGCGATACCCTGACCACCAAGGACAGCGGCATCCTGCTGGACGGCATCAATTTCCCCGAACCCAACCTGACCTTCGCCATCGTTCCCAAGACCAAGGGCGACGAAGATAAGCTGGGCAATGCCATCAACCGCCTGCTGGAAGAAGATCCCACCCTGCGCTTTGAAAAGAACGCAGAAACCAAGCAGACCCTGATCACCGGCGTGGGCGAAGCTCACCTGAACATCGTCATCGAACGCCTGCAGCGCAAATTCGGCGTTGAGGTTTACCCCGTTGATGTGAAAGTTCCTTACCGTGAAGCCATTCGCGGCACCGCACAGAACATCGAAGGTAAGCATAAGAAACAGTCCGGCGGTCACGGTCAGTACGGTCATGTTAAGATCGACATCGCTCCCGATCCGGATAACGATTTCACCTTCGAAGAAAAGATCTTCGGCGGCTCCGTTCCGAAACAGTACATTCCTGCTGTTGAAAAGGGTATGCGCGAATCCCTGTCCGAAGGTATTCTGGCCGGCTTCCCCGTCAGCAATATCAAGATCACCTTGGTAGATGGTTCTTACCATGACGTTGACTCCAGCGAAATGGCATTCAAGATCGCTGCCAACCTGGCCTTCAAGGCTGCCTGCGCACAGGCCAAACCCATCCTGCTGGAACCCGTCATGGACGTAGATATTCTGGTTCCCGATCAGTACATGGGCGATATCATGGGCGATATGAACACCAAGCGCGGCCGCATCATGGGCATGGAAAAACAGGGCAATCGTCAGCTGATCCACGCACAGGCTCCCCTGTCTGAGCTGCATCGCTACAGCATCGACCTGCGCTCCATCACCCAGGGCCGTGGTAAATTCACCATGCAGTTCTCCAAATACGAAGAAGTCCCCGCCAATATCGCGGATAAAGTTATTGCTGCAGCCAAGGCAGAGAAAGAAAACGAATAAGCTGTTCTTTGTGCCTTCCTGTAAAAAGGATGCAAAGAGAGAGTGGAATATTCCACTCTCTCTTTTTTGCTGGGGAATCCCCCGGGAAAATCAGGGGAAGAGGACCTGTTCTGCATAAGAATGGCAGCCGCTGCATAGCTTTATTGCAGTAGAAAGCCTGCAGGAGGTCAGTATGATCGTTCTATCGTTTTATGGATTCCGCAGAAATAAATTCAAGCTCTTTGTGGCGCTTCTTGTCCTCTTTATGGCCTTGGGCCTATTATTCACCTCCTTGCTTCAGCCGGAATCCGCCTTGGATGCCTTGGGTGCAGAGGAAGAGGGCGAAGCAGAGGAAACGGAAATCGGAAGCAGCAGCCCCTCCTCCGAAGAGGGCTACCCCGGGGAGCCGCAGAGAGTGCTGCATGAGTTGGAATCTCCGGTGAAGCTGTCCACCAGCCCGGAGGCCTACTGGGCTGCGGTGCTGGATGCGGTCTGCGAGTAAAAAGAGCAGGAAATAGCCTCCTTTTGCAGAAAAATACCATGTAGCGAATCCTTTGGAGGTAAGCCATGGGCAGCATGGAAGCGGCAATGGAGGATTATCTGGATTATATCAGTCTGGAAAAAGGCTTATCCGCAGCGACGGTAGACAATTACCGCCGCGATTTGCGGCTGCTGACGGATTTCCTGCAGAGCAGCGGTCTCAAAAGCTGGAAAGAAGTGGATGCCGACAGCCTGCTGCTTTTTTTCGCCTGGCAGCAAAGGGAAGGGAGAACCGTCCCTACCATCAGACGTCGGATTTCGGCTTGCCGGGGGCTCAGCCATTTCCTCCTGCGGGAGGGAAAGATCAAACAGGATTTCTGCCGGGATCTGCTTTCCCCAAAGGTGAAAAGGCCCCTGCCCGGCGTGCTTACTTCTGCGGACATCAACAGGCTGCTCGCTTCCCCGGATGAAAGCCCGCTTGGCCTGCGGGATCGAGCCATGATGGAATTCTCCTATGGCTGTGGCCTGCGCGTTTCTGAGCTGCTGCGCCTGACTGTCCATGATATCGACCCCCGGGAACAGCTGCTTCGCTGCTGGGGGAAGGGCAGCAAGGAGCGCCTGGTGCCGATCGGAAGCTATGCTTTGCAGGCACTGGATGAATATCTGCAGAAGTCCAGAAGCAGCCTTCTGCGGGGCAAATCTACGCAGGAGCTTTTCCTGAACCGTTTGGGGGATGCTCTGAGCCGCAGCGGCTACTGGCGTATTCTTTCTGCTTATGGGCAAAAACTGGGGCTGGAGCTCCATCCCCATACCCTGCGGCACAGCGCTGCCACCCATATGCTGGACAATGGTGCAGATCTTCGCCTGGTTCAGGAGTTCCTGGGTCACAGCAGCATCAATACCACACAGATTTACACCAATCTGAGCCGCAGTGAGTTAAAAAGTCACTATTTACAGCATCACCCACGGCACAACATGAGAAAAGAGGATGCAGTATAAAACGTTTTATTATCACAGTTTTAGATAGTGTGGGCGCAGGCGCTGCGCCGGACGCCCCTCGTTATGACAGCGCGGAGGCAAATACACTGGGCCATGTGGCAGAGCAATTCCCTCTGTCCTTGCCTTGCTTGCAGGAGCTGGGCCTGGGGAATATCCTGCCTCTGACAAATGTTCCCCCTGCGTCGGTGCCAAAAGCAGCCTGGGGGAAAATGCAGCCTCTGGGCGCCGGAATGGACACCACCAGCGGGCACTGGGAGATCGCCGGAACGCCGCTGCTTCGTCCTTTGCCCACTTTCCCGAAAGGCTTCCCGCCGGAGATCATGGAGCCCTTCTGCGCTGCAGTGGGACGGGGGGTGCTGGGAAACTGCCCGGGCTCCGGTGTGGAGATCATCCAGAATATGGGTGCAGAGCATGTACGCAGCGGAGATTTGATCGTATATACTTCGGCAGACAGCGTTTTTCAGCTGGCAGCTCATGAGAATGTAGTTCCCCCGGAGCAGCTGTACGCATATTGCCGCATTGCCCGCTCCCTTTTGCAGGGGGAATACGCAGTTGGCCGGGTCATTGCCCGCCCCTTCCGGGATGATGGGCAGGGGAATTATATCCGCACGGAAAACCGCCGGGACTTTTCTCTGCAGCCACCGCCGGGAAACCTGCTGGAGCGCTGTCAGGCTGCCCATTTGCCCGTAACCGCCATTGGAAAGATCCACGATATCTTTGCCGGGCAGCATATGGATTCGGTTTTGCCCGGCCATAACAATGGGGAGTCCATGTCCTCTTTGCTGAAGGCTTTGGAAGAAGAGGAAGAGGGCTTGATTTTTGCCAATTTCGTAGATTTTGATATGCTTTATGGGCATCGGAATGATGGAGCAGGCTATGCCAAAGCTCTGGAGGATTTTGATGCCGCTCTGCCCCGGGTTTTGGCTGCTCTGCGGAAGGAAGATATTCTGGCCATCTGCGCGGATCATGGAAATGATCCCACCACGCCCAGCTCAGATCATAGCCGGGAGTATGTGCCCTTGCTGCTGATTGGGAAGGGGATTCGCCCGGTGCCGCTGGGGATCCGCAGCTCCTTTGCGGATCTGGGGCAGACTGCTGCAGATTACCTTGGGCTGCAGCCCTTACCCAGTGGAAGCAGCTTTTTGTCGGAAATCAAACAGGAGGACTAGCCATGGAACTGCAAGAACAACTCAAACGAATTCAGGAGAGCGCGGATTTTATCGCATCCCAGCTGCCGCCTGCGGAGACGGCCATCGTATTGGGCTCCGGCGTGGGCCCCCTGGTACAGATCATCGAAAATCAGCAGCAGCTGGATTATAAAGATATACCCCATTTCCCCGGGACAACGGTTCCCGGGCATAGCGGCAAATTGATCTGGGGGCAGGTGCATGGACGTGCCATCTATGCCTTCAGCGGCCGCTTCCACTATTATGAGGGGCATGCGCCGGAAACTGTGATCCTTCCCATGCGGGTTTTGCAGCGGCTGGGCGTCAAAAATTTGATCCTGACCAATGCGGCCGGCGGCATCAACACCTCCTTCCAGGCGGGGGATCTGATGCTGATCACGGATCACATCAACCTCACCGGCTATAACCCCCTGCGGGGAGAAAACAGCCCGGAATGGGGGCAGCGCTTCCCGGATATGTGCTATGCATATGACAGAGCCTTCGGCGCTGTTTTGCAGGAGATCGGAAAGGAACAGGGCCTGCGTCTGCAGCAGGGCGTGTATTGCGGCCTGTCCGGCCCGAATTTTGAGACCCCTGCAGAAATCCGCATGCTGCGTATTTTGGGGGCAGATGCTGTGGGTATGTCCACGGTTCCGGAGGTTTTGGCCGCGCACCAGATGGGCATTCGTATTCTGGCCGTATCCTGCATCAGCAATATGGCGGCGGGGATTCTGGATCAGCCCCTCTCCCACGAAGAAGTAAATGAGACCAGCAAGCGGGTGGAGCAGGAGTTCTCTGCTTTGATCGCAGAATTCCTGCGGAGGATGCCCGCATGAATACAGTAGATATCATCGCAAAGAAGAGGGATGGATTTTCTTTGAGCGAGTCAGAGCTTGCTCATATTGTGCGGGGCAGCGTAGACCGCAGCATCCCCGATTATCAGCTGGCTGCTTTTCTCATGGCCGGGCGCATCCGGGGCTTTTCCCTGGAAGAAACGATCCGGCTCACCCTGCTGATGGCACATAGTGGAGAGACGATGGATCTTAGCGGGATTCCGGGGATCAAGGTGGACAAACACTCCACCGGCGGCGTGGGAGACAAAACCTCCCTTGTGGTCATGCCCATTATTGCGGCAGCCGGTTTGATCGGTGCAAAAATGTCCGGCCGCGGCCTGGGCCACACGGGAGGGACTCTGGATAAGCTGGAGTCCATTCCCGGTTTTTCCACCAGCCTGAGCAAGGCGGCCTTTTTGCGGCAGCTGGAGGAGATCGGCCTGGCCATTGTGAGCCAAAGCGGCGAGCTGGCCCCTGCGGATAAGACCCTTTACGCGCTGCGGGATGTTACGGCGACTGTGGACAGTCTGCCCCTGATCGCTGCCAGCATCATGAGCAAAAAGCTGGCTATGGCTGCAGACGTTCTGGTGCTGGATGTGAAATTCGGAAACGGCGCTATGCTTCCTGCGCTGGAGGATGCAGGAAAGCTGGCCGCCTTGATGGTGGATATTGCCAAGGGCGCAGGCATCAAAGCCTCCGCTGTGCTGAGCTCCATGGAGCAGCCTTTGGGACGGGCGATCGGCAATGCACTGGAGGTAAGAGAGGCTGTTTCCCTGCTGCAGGGAGAGGGGCCGGATGATTTGCGGGAGCTTTGCCTGACTTTGGCAGCAGAACAGATTTTCCTTGCAGGCCTGCGCTCCACGGTGGATTCTGCCAGAAAGCTGGCGGAAGGCCTTTTGCAGAGTGGGCAGGCTTACGAGCGCTTTTGCGCCATGGTTCGCTCCCAGGGCGGCTCTGTGGATTTCGCTTTGCTGCCCCGGGCAGAGCAGATTCTGGAATATCGCGCAAGCAGGGAGGGCTATCTTGCCGGATTTGATACTGCAGGATTGGGCCGCGCTGCGATCCTGCTGGGCGCCGGTCGTCAAAAGAAAGAGGATAGACTGGACTTTGGCGCCGGTTTTGTTTTGGCCCGCAAGATAGGGGAGCGTGTTCAGGCCGGGGACCTTTTGTTGGAGATTCATGGTCATGATCCGGCGACAATGGCTGCAGTTTGCCGGGAGCTGGATTCCTGCATACGGCTGACGGATTCCCCCATTGAGAAGCCGTCTCTGATCGAAGGAATGATCCGGGGCTGATTCATACATAGGAGCGAAAACCTTATGCGGAAGCAGGGTTTTCGCTTTGCTTTTTCTTCTGCCGGAGCAAAGGACAGGCTCTGTGCGTGGATACATACGGAAGGAGGATTTCTATGGAAAAAAGAAAAAAGCTGGCTGCCCTATGCTGGAGCCTGCTGATCCTTCTGGTATTTTTGTTTGGCTGGCTTCTGGAAGCCAGCTCCACCCGTGATGCAAAGCTGCTGCATGAGCTGGGGCTTTTGGAAAGCAGCAGCCGGGGATATGAGCTGGATCGGCCAATGAGCCGGGGGGAGGCCAGCCTGCTGTTTGTCCGTTTGCTGGGGGCAGAGCAGGAGGCTGCCTCCGGCCATTGGGCCCATCCTTTTACGGATGTTCCGGCGTGGGCAGAGCAAAGCATCGGCTATCTTTTTTGCAAAGGGCTGGCCAAGGGCATGACGGAGACGCTCTATTGCCCGGAGGAAGCCTGCACACCGCAGATGTATGCTGTATTTGTTCTGCGTGCTTTGGGCTACAGCGAAAAAGCGGGGGATTTTACTTATGATTCTGCCCTTTCTCTTGCCCGTTCTTTGGGGCTGCTCCCGGAGGGGCTCAGCGGGGAAGAGGCCTTCCTTCGCGATTATGCCATGGCTGTCTCCGTGATCGCTTTATCTGCCCCTCTGAAGGATGGCTCCATGCATCTGTTTGATAAGCTGCTTCGGGCCGGGGCGATCCCACCGGAGGCAGCAGAGCAGTACCCGGAGCTTTCCATGTTTGGTGAAGCTCATGTGGAGTCATTTTAAATATATGGAAAATGCGTTTTTTGAAAGCAGCTTGCCCTTTTAGCTGAAGGTTTCTTTGATGAAACAGAAAAGGAGCTTCCCGCTTAGCAGGAAGCTCCTTTTCTGTTTATGATATTGGCTTTCGCATTACAAATATTTCAGCAGCTTTCCCCAGCTGCGGAACCAGCCGCCCTTTTCAACGGATTCGCCTGCCACCAGTTCAACGGAAAACAAAACTTCCCCCTCTTTGCAGATTTTCAGTTCTCCGCAGACTTCCCCGGCTGCAACAGGCGCTTTCAGCATTGGTTCCAGAGAAATTTCCTCCGTGAGGATGGACTGATCATTTTTTGTCGTGGTATATCCGGCCTCCCGGCTGAGGATCACAGGTACAAAATCCTGTTTTCCTTTGCTGACCGGGATGGTGGCGATCTCTTCCCCGGCGGCATGCAGCAGCTTATAGCTAAAGGAATTGAACCCATAGTTCAGCAGATTCATGCTTTCTTTGAAATGCGCCTGCCGTTCCTCACAGCCCAGGACCACAGTGATCAGCCGCATCCCGTCCCGCACTGCGGAGGCAACCAGGTTTCGCCCCGCTTCACTGGTATACCCGGTTTTGATTCCATCTGCTCCTTCGTACCATTTTAGCAGCCGATTGGTGTTCCAAAGGGTCAGCAGGTTTGGCTCCGGGCGGAATTCATATTCGTAGATAGAGGTATATTCCAGAAAATGGGGAAGATGAATGGCGTGGTAGGCCAGCTTTCCCAGATCCTGTGCAGTGGTGTAGTGATTTTCATCGTGCAGACCGTGAGGATTGGCGAAATGCGTTCCGCTCATCCCCAGCTCTTTCGCTTTTTCATTCATCATGGTGATGAAATTGTCATAGGTGCCGCCGATGAATTCCGCCATAGCGTAGGAAGCGTCATTTCCGCTGCCGACGGCAATGGCGACCAGCATCTCATCCACTGTGCGGGTTTCTCCCGGGTAAAGATAGACCTGGGAGCCGCCCATGGAAGCAGCTGCTTCGCTGACCATTACCGTATCATCGAAAGATACACTGCCTTGCTCCACCGCCTCCAGAATCAAGGTCATCGTCATAATTTTTGTGACGCTGGCCGGGTAGGCCTTTTCATCGCCCTTCATTTCATAAAGCACAGCGCCGCTGCTGCCATCCAGCAATACTGCGCTTTTGCAGTTCAGCTGCGGCCCGGTATCTGCCAGAGCAGCGCCGGGAAAAAGAAAAAGCAGCAGCAAAATAAGGGATAGCAGGATTCCAATGGTTTTCTTCTGATGCATAACAGCCCCTCCTTTATCAGCATAGTATGGGATGTCTGCCCCTTTTATGCCTCCCGGGGTTTAGGCCTCTTTACAAGAGCAGGGATTTAAGATAAAATATATTAAATATGGGAGGTGCGCCATGCAGGAGTTATTGGTCTATTCCACAAAGGCATATAATGATTTTTCGGAAGAATGGCTGCCCCATCGGAATTGCAATGAGTTTTGGTCTTTCTATTCCATTTTAACGGATCCGGCATTTGGCGGCAGCGTCTATAGCCTTCGTTTGGAGATCCGCAATTTGCTGGGGCCTTTGGAATCCCTTGCTGAGGTCTTTTTTTCACTGGAGGATATGACGCGGGCGACCTCGTATACGCGCCGCTATCTTCTGCCTCATCTGGTTCGCAGCAAGCAAAAGGAGCTTTTGTTTGATCATAACAGCTTTTTCTGCCAGGAGCGGATCCAGATTTTGCTGGAGAATAAAAATTTGGCTCTTCGTATCCGGGAGGATGAGTTATCCCTGGATCTCAGTGTGGAAATGCCGGATTCCGTTTGCTGGGCGGATCAGGATGGGGGGCTTCAGATCCTTTCCGGTCCCCGACCCTTCAGCACCCTGATGGGCGGCTGGATGCCTTTTTTGAATTGCTTTGCCAAATTAACCCGAAAAGATGAAGAAAGCCTGCGTTTGCCGGGGAAAGCTGCTTTTGAGCGTATGTGGGGCTGCTTCCCCATCCAAAATGCGAAGGCCCACTGGGAAAAGTTTTATTTTATCCTGAATGACGGCACAGAGCTGGCTTTGCTGGATTTCCCCTATGGAAACAGCAGCCATGGCTTCCTTCTGAAGCCCGGAAAAGCCCTCTCTGCATTCAGCGGACAAAAATTGACAGCCGTTGATACGCTGGAAATTGAGGATTGGCGCTTCGGCAGCGGCTGGCAGCTGGAGATTCCGGAACTGCCGACGCTGTATCTTGTTGCCCTGCAAAAAGATCAATTTGTTTTGCCTGTTCCCCGGCCGGTCTTGGGCGTGTATGATGAAGCCGGAAAACATCTGGGCTATGCTTTTGCAGAATTAATGCCCGGTGCCAGAAATGAACTGAATACTGTGCCGATAACGATGCATGCTAAGTATCTGAAAGAAAGCAATACGGAGATATTATGAGCAGCAAATACCGCATCATTCGGCGTTGGGATTCGGAATCTTCGCCGGAACAGGTCAAAATCATTAAAGGGAGATCTCTGTCCGCACCGGCTTCCCCGGAAGCAGAAAGGGAGCAGCAGTGCAGCAGGGAGGATGCCCCTGCCCAGCTGACGGAGGAAGAGCTGCGAGCCCTGCAAAAGCTGGCGGCTTGCTATGAGCGTTCTCTGGAATACATGGAGGGGAAAGCTCACCCCTGGCCCTATGTCTGGACCAGCCTGATCCTGGGCATGGCAAAAGGCTTTGGCGTGGCCATGGGCATCACCATCCTGGCCTTTGTTGCCCTGAAGATTTTGAACGCGCTGCAGATCCTGAATCTGCCCATCATTGGGGAATTTATTGCGGAACTGCTGGATTATATCAATAATATCCGAAGCTTTGGAAAATAGGAGAATGTATGTTCTGGATTATCATTGCCTTTTGTGTTGCGCTGGATCAGATCAGCAAATATTTGATTTCTTCCACTATGACGCTGGGGGAGACAGCCCCCCTCCTGGGGGATGTGATGCGGCTTCATTATATTTTGAATGATGGGGCCACCATGTCCATGCTCAGCGGAAAACGCTGGTTTTTTGTGGGCCTGACCATTGTTGTCCTGATCGTGATGATTTATTTGCATTATAAAGTTCCCAGAGATTATAAGAGTTTTCATATCACGCTGGCCTTTTTCATCGGCGGCACTCTGGGGAATTTTATTGACCGGGTTCGCACCGGCTATGTGGTGGATTTTTTTGAGACCTATGTTCTGTCCATTTTCAATGTGGCAGATTGCTTCATTACCATTTCGGTGATCGTCCTTTGCTGTATGCTGATTTTTGGCCGCTTGGGCCGTTTGCTGGATAAAAAAGAGAAAATAAGCGAAAACGAGTTAAAGAAAAATGACTGATAAAAACATAGAATTCCAGATCCGGGAGGATAGCCAGGGGCAGCGTTTGGATGTGTTTCTGGCGGAAGAATATGCGGAATTCACCCGCTCCCGCATTCAGAATATGATCCGTGACGGCCTGGTGACTGTAAATGGCGCGAAGGTCAAAACCGGTTATAAGCTGCAGGCTGGGGATCAGCTGCAAATGCTTTTGGTGGATGATGCCCCGGCGCATTCCGTGGCCGAGGATATTGAGCTGGATGTGGTTTATGAGGATGCGGATATCATCGTGGTCAATAAGCCGCAGGGTATGGTTGTTCATCCTGCTTTCGGTCATCCCCAGGGAACTTTGGTCAATGCCCTGCTGCATCATTGTGGGGATTTGGCCGGGATCAATGGCGTGGTGCGGCCTGGTATCGTTCACCGCATCGATATGGATACCTCCGGCCTGCTGGTGGTGGCGAAGAATGATGCCGCTTATCTGGGGCTGACTGCCCAATGGCGTACCCATGACATTGAGCGGCGTTATCATGCGCTGCTGCATGGGATCATCCCGGAGGATCGGGGTACCATTGATGCACCCATTGGCCGCCATCCCCGGGAGAGAAAAAAGATGGCTGTGGAACCGAAAAATGGGCGGGATGCCATTACCCACTATCGTGTTTTGGAGCGCCTGCCCTTTGCGGGCTGCACCTATACGGAGATGACTTTGGAAACCGGACGCACCCATCAGATTCGTGTGCATATGGCTCATCTGGGGCATCCTGTGGTGGGGGATAAAACCTACGGCCGCCGCAAGGAAAAATATGAGCTGGTCGGGCAGACTTTGCATGCCAAGGTTCTGGGCTTCAAGCATCCCATCAGCGGGGAGGAGCTTCGCTTCGAATCCCCCCTGCCGGAATATTTTCAGCGCCTGCTGGAAGAAATGAGGCTGCCCAATGTCTGATCTTTACCCGGATATTTTTCTGCGGGGGGAAGCGCTTCTGGGTGCGGAAGGCTTGAAAAAGCTGCAGGCCTCTCATGTGGTGCTTTGCGGTGTTGGCGGTGTGGGCTCCTATGTGGCCGAGGCCCTGGTTCGTTCCGGCCTGGGCAGCCTGAGCATCGTGGATTTTGACCAGGTGGCCCCCTCCAATATCAACCGTCAGCTCTGCGCTCTCCACAGCACAGTGGGGCAGGATAAGGCAGAGGTGGCGGCTGCGCACCTGCAGGACGTGAATCCCCATTGCCGGATTCAGGTGCAAAAAATATTTATTGATGAGAATACAGCCGCCACTGTGATCGCAGGTGCGGATTATGTGGCGGATGCGATTGATTATTTGCCGGGAAAAGTGGCATTGGTTCTGGCTGCAAAGGCAGCAGGGATTCCGCTGCTTTCGGCTATGGGTGCCGGTCGTCGTTTGGACCCCACCCTGCTTAAGGTCGCAGACATCAGCCAGACGCATATCTGCCCTCTGGCCCGGAATTTTCGCCGGGAACTGCGCGGGAAGGGCATTGACAGCGGCGTAGAGGTGGTTTTCAGCGTGGAACAGCCTCTGCCCCCGCCGCCGGCAGTACCGGGAGAAAAAGCGCCCATTGGCAGCCTTTCTTTTGTCCCCGGCGCCATGGGGCTGGTGATGGCTTCCGTGATCGTGAAAAGATTGGCCGGTCTGGCATAGAGAGTGAGCAAAATGGATCTGTTTGATATCGCTTCTGCAGAAAAAAGACAAAAAACTGCGCCCCTGGCTGCCCGGATGCGCCCCCGAACCCTGGACGAATACATTGGTCAGGAGGAGATCATCGGCAAGGGGCGTTTGCTGCGTCGGGCCATCGAGGCTGACCAGCTGTCCTCCGTTATTTTCTATGGCCCGCCCGGCAGCGGCAAAACTACTTTGGCGGAGATCATCGCCAATACCACCGGGGGCAATTTTCGCACACTGTCTGCGGTCAGCTCCGGGGTGGCGGATATCCGGGAGCTGCTGAAATTCGCCCGGGAAGAGCAAAAGCTTTATGGCCGCAGGACGGTTCTTTTTATTGATGAGATCCATCGTTTCAATAAAGCCCAGCAGGATGCGCTGCTGCCTGCGGTAGAGGATGGGACCGTCGTTTTGATCGGCGCCACCACAGAGAATCCTTTCTTTGAGGTGAACAGCGCCCTGATCTCCCGCTCCCGCATCTTCCGGCTGAAGGCCCTGACGCCGGAGCATATTTATACGCTGCTGCAGCGGGCACTGGAGGACCCCCGCGGCCTGGCGGATTACCATGCCAGCATCGATGAAGCTGCCCTGCGGCACTGGGCAAATGTTTGCGGCGGTGATGCCCGGACGGCTTACAATGCCATGGAGCTGGCTGTAGTCACCACAGAGCCGGGGGAGGATGGCCTGCGTCATGTGGATCTTTCCATTGCGGAGGAAAGCATCCAGGCCCGAAATATCAGCTACGACAAAGACGGAGACTGGCACTATGATGTGATCTCCGCTTTCATAAAAAGCATGCGGGGTTCTGATCCCGATGCAACTCTGCACTGGCTGGCACGCATGACAGAAGCCGGAGAGAACCCGGAATTTATCGCCAGGCGGATCATGATCTGCGCTGCGGAGGACGTGGGGCTGGCCGATCCCCAGGCTTTGGTGGTGGCTACCGCTGCTACGGATGCGGTGCATTATGTGGGCTGGCCGGAGGCAAGAATCATTTTGGCGGAGGCAGCTGTCTACGTGGCCACCGCCCCTAAATCCAATTCCACATATATGGGGATCAATGCAGCCATTGCAGATTTGAAAAACAAGCCCTTTTCCGGGGTGCCTGTGCATCTTCGGGATGCCAGCTATAAGGGGGCAAAGTCCTTCGGCCACGGCAAGGGCTATAAATACCCTCATGACTTTCCGGGGCATTATACGCCACAGCAGTATCTGCCGGATGAATTGAAGGATGCTGTATATTATCACCCGGGGAACAATGGCCGGGAAGCAAGGATCCGGGAAGTGATGGAGAATATCCGCAGCCTGAAGGCTGGAAAAAATTTACAGGAAAAGAAGGATTCGCAATAAGCCCCGGGCTGTGCCGGGCCTGCGTTTTTCAAAGAGAAGAAAATGTATAACGAAACAGTCATAGAACATTTTAACAAGCCGCAGAACACAGGGTATATCCGGGACTGCGATGCAGAGGCCCGGGTTTCCGGCTCCTCCTGCGATGACATGATTTTTCTTTATTTATCTCTTGCGGATGCTTACATCCGGGAGGCGAAAGCAAAAACCTTTGGCTGTGCGGCGGCCATTGCTTCTGCCAGCATGCTCACGACCATGCTTCCCGGAAAAACACTGGAGGAAGCAAAAGAGATTTGCCGTGAAAAAATTGTGGAGAGCCTGGGCGGCCTGCCGGAGGCAAAGCTGGATTGTGCGGCTTTGGCAGCAGAGGCCCTGATGCAGGCGATACGAAATTATGAAGAAAAACAGAACTGATGCAATGGGAAAAGTACTGGTAGCGATGAGCGGCGGCGTAGACAGCTCCGTTGCGGCGCTTTTGCTGCTGCGCCAGGGCTATGAGGTGATCGGTGCGACTATGGATACCGGCTACGGTCGGGCGCCGGAGCAGGCCGCTCAGGTCTGCGCGGATCTGGGGCTGGAGCATCATGTGATCGATGTCCGTGAGCGCTTTCAAAAAGAAGTCATCGATCGCTGTGTGCAGGCATATTTGCATGCGGAGACGCCCAATCCCTGCGTGGACTGCAACCGCAGCATTAAATTCCCTCTGTTTCTGCCTTTGATGGAGGAAGTGGGGGCAGCATATTTTTCCACGGGGCATTACATTCGCTGTGAGGAGCAAAACGGGCGCTATGTTTTGCGCTGTGCCACAGACGAGCAAAAGGATCAGTCCTATTTCCTTTATGGTTTGCAGCAGGATATTCTTTCCCGCTGCCTTTTTCCTTTGGGCGGTCTGACAAAGCCGGAAGTACGGGAGCTGGCAGCGGAATTTGGTCTCAGCTCTGCCGGGCAGAAGGATAGCTATGATATTTGCTTTATCCCGGATGGAGATTATCGGGAGCTACTGCGAAAAGAGGCGGCAGAGCAGCTGAAGCCCGGCGATATTTTGGATCTTTCCGGAAATGTGGTGGGGCAGCATAACGGCCTGGCCAATTACACCCTTGGGCAGCGGCGTGGGCTGGAGATCGCCCTGGGTGAGCCCGCCTATGTTCTGGATTTTGATGTGGAAAAGAATACGCTGCTGGTTGGGCCAAAGACGGCCCTGATGCAGCAAAGGGTTCTGGTCAGCGAAAACAACTTTTTGCCTTTTGATGCGCTGCAGGCTCCATTGCGTACCTGGGTGAAGATTCGCTATCGGGCGGTCTCCCAGCCTGCAAGCTTATATCCCCTGCCCACGCCTGGAGAAGTGGAGTTGGTCTTTGATGAGCCGCAGTGGGGCGTCACGCCGGGGCAATCTGCCGTTTATTATGATGGTGAATACTTGCTTGGCGGCGGAACGATTTGCCGCAGCAAATAAAAAAGCAGAAAATTAATTGGTTATTTCTTTCAGCATATTTCCCCCTTTCCTGCCGCATCCTATCTCTGGAGGTGAGAGCAGATGGACAGCAGAGGATATCGTTGTCTGATGGCCGGCGCTTTGGTGGCGCTGGTAGGGGCTCATGTGGGTATGTGCTGCCAGGAGAAGAGTATGCGGCCCGCAGTGCGGAGCGCCCGTGCCAAGGCGGCTCGTTTTACCAGCCGTGCCTCTCGTGAGGCTGGCCATATGATCAGCAGTATGGGAGAACGGCTTGCGAACCGCATCAGATAACAAGAGGGACGGCCAGCCGTCCCTACATAGCGGACAAGGGCAGAAGCTGCTCTGGGTGCAGAAGCTGAAAAAGGCCTGCAAAGAAGATATATAGAGCCATATATTGAAAAGGTCGGCAGAACACTGCCGACCTTTTTTGCGCAAGGAGCTAAGGTTTTAAGCTTATAGATGGCTTCCCAAAGAGGGCGGTTTATTCCTCTCCCTGCTTCTTTTCTTCTGCAAAGAGCTGAACCAGGCGAATCAGCACATTTACGGTTTTTTCCATGGCCGGGATGGAGACGAACTCATAGCGGCTGTGGAAATTTCCGCCGCCTACTCCGAGATTGGGGCAGGGGAGACCCATGAAAGAAAGGCGTGCGCCGTCTGTGCCGCCGCGAATGGGCTGGATCTGCGGTGCGAGCCCCTCTTCCTGATAGGCCCGCAGTGCGTTTTCGATCAGCTCCGGATAAGGCTCCACCTGCTGACGCATATTATAATAGCTGTCCTGAAGCTCCAGAGAAATGGATGCTTCTCCGTATTTTGCCCGGAAAAACTGGACTGCATCTTGCATGAGCTGTTTCTTCGCCTGGAATTTTTCCCAGTCATGATCCCGGATGATGTATTTCAGGGTAGCGGCTTCCACCTGCCCGGAGAAGGAATCCAGATGATAGAAGCCTTCATAAGCATCGGTGCAGGCCGGATTTTCAAATACGGGCAGCATGTGCTGGAATTCCATGCCCATAAGAATGGCATTCTTCATCCGGCCTCTGGCGCTGCCCGGGTGGATGCTTGTTCCCCGGATCAGCAGGGTAGCGGAAGCAGCATTGAAGTTTTCGTATTCAATCGCCCCCAGGCGATCTCCATCGCAGGTGTAGGCAAAATCCGCCCCAAAGCCGGCCACATCAAAGTGATCCGGGCCCTGCCCAATTTCTTCATCCGGCGTAAAGGCCAGACGTATGGGGCCATGCTCGATTTCCGGATGCGCCAGAAGATATTCCGCCATGGTGATGATCTCCGCGATACCGGCTTTGTCATCCGCGCCCAGCAGAGTGGAGCCATCGCTAAGAATCAGCTCTTCTCCCAGATAGTTCTGCAGCTCCGGGTAATCCGCGGCGGGCATCCGCAGGCCTGTCTTCTCATTCAGCAGGAGATCCTCGCCGGTAAAGCGCAGCCGCTGAGGCTGTACATTTGCACCGCTTACTGCGGAGGAAGTATCCATGTGCGCAATGAGACCCAGCGTGGGAAGGTCTTTTTCCGTGGTGGCGGGGATGCTGGCATATACATAACAGAATTCGCTGAGCTCCACGTCCTTTGCGCCCAGATCGATCAGCTCCTGCTGCAAATACCGGGCCAGATTCCACTGCTTTTCCGTGCTGGGGCTTTTGCCGCTTTCTTCATCGGATTGCGTATCAAAACGGACATAGTTCAGGAAGCGAGTTGCAACATCCATAGTTTTCTCCTTGGGTAATTGTTTTTGTATTTCTAAGCCAATTTCAGGCTTTTTGAGGCTTGATTTTGCTTTTATAATATAATTTTACTTTGTTTGCGGATTTTGCTTCTGAAAGGCCTGTTTTTTGCT
>JAFSHU010000016.1 GCA_017440145.1 Bacillota bacterium | reverse complement strand
CGTCCTGAGCCAGGATCAAACTCTCCATAAAAAAGTTTATCTTACGCTCTCGCGCTTGAATACTTCTCTCTAGAGAGCCTTTTGGCTCTACTTACTTCGGATTCTTCATCCGAGTTTTTCTTGCTTCTTTAGAGTTTCCTCAAAGAATTCAAGGACTTTTTTGCAAATTCGCTTACGCAAATTTGCGTTCGCTTTTTTGGCTTGTTTACTGTTCAGTTCTCAAAGACCGCTTCGTTTCTCTCGCGTCGCTCATTTGCAACGCTTGATTATCTTACCATATCCTCGCTCGCTTGTCAAGCACTTTTTTCAAGTTTTTTTCGCGGCCTCCCGACCTTTTTAACCTGAAACACTGCTTTACCTCGGTGTTTCTTCTCAGATTCACCGGCGCTCACGAGCGAGCTTGTTTATATTACCACGAGACTTTCCATCTGTCAACAGTTATTTTCAAAAAATCTCAAGTTTTTTTCGCCAGCCCTTTTCCACAGCTTCTCCACGGCTTTCCCACTCTATTCTGCCGGGTTTTCTACATATTATACACAGCTTATCCACAATCCCCTGTTCAGCAGCGGCAGCAGCACAGGTTCAGGATCAGATTCAGCAGCACACAGGTGCAGCAGCTGCTGAGCCCGCCGCTGACCACAGGCCGCCCGAAGCTCTGTCCCCGCTGATCGTATTGCTGCCTTGCGCCGGAAAGCTGCTCATATAAATATCGGTAATCCGCATTCCCCGGCTCCATTCTGGCAGCCCGTTCCGCCTGCTGCCTGGCCTGGGTGCTGTTTCCCAGCCCGGAATTGGCCAGCGCAGAAAGATAATACCAGCGCGCATCCCGCTTGTCCTCCGGCACAGAGCCCAGTGCGTTTCGCGCCTCGAAGAAATGCCCGGCCTGGATATAGTGCTCTGCAGCCTGATATTCCGGTGGTCCCTGCCTCTGCTGTCTTTGCTGCCCATGGCCGCTGTAGCCGCCGAACCAGCTGAAGGGGTCGAAGCCGCCGAAATCCTCTGCCCCGCCGTAGCCGCCGCCATAGGGGTTCCCCTGTCCGGGGCCTGCGCTGCTGCTTCTGGGGTCGTAGCCCTTTTCCCTTCCGTCCATGATCCGGTTATAGGCTTCCTGCACCTGCTTGAACTTCTGCTCCAGCTCGGGCAGGTTCGGCGCGCCCACATTCATATCCGGGTGATATTTCTTCGCCAGCTGCTTATAGGCTTTTTTCACTTCGTCGTCGCTTGCGCTGGGGGGAATGCCCAGCACCTGATAGGGGTCCATAGCGGCCCTCCTTTTGCGTCTGCTTATTTGCCGAAGCCCCGTAGGGACAGTTAAACTTCTTATAAATACATTTCCTCGCACTTCTTCTTTTTAAATCATTGCGAGGTGCCCGGAACAAAGGCAAAAGCATGTTATCTTACTATATATAAGTGTTTTCTTGGTTCTTCTTTTTAAAAAGAAGAACGGTTTTACGATTCTCCGCCCTTCGGTCTTTCAAGGCCGGGTTTTATTCCCGCGGCGCTTTTCCCGCCGGGCCTGCAGCTGTTCATAGCCGCTCCAGGCCCCGGAATACAGCACGTTCCGCAGAAGCCCGGCCGCCGCCGCATCCACGATGGGCAGGCGCTCATAGGCCAGGCTGGCCTGAGCCAGCAGATCGGTCAAATATTCCCGGCAAAACTCCTCAAAGCCGCTTTCCTCTGCCCGATGCAGCAGCGGATTATAGCAGCCCCGCTTCCGATCCCGCTCCAGATCCGCATAGGCATCCATAGCATAGATGAATTTCCCCAGAAAGAAGCCGATCCGCCGCAGGCAGGGCGCCCATTCGTCCTCCCGATAGGCCAAAATCTCCGCCATCAGCGCGCCGGTCAGATTCGCCGCCTGATCCAGATCCTCCACCCCGCTTTCCTCCAGCGCGGAAAGCTGCCGCACATAGTCTGCCGCCGCCGCATACTGCCGGGGGTAGAGCGCCTCCAGCCGGGGCAGCTGCCGCCCCAGCCGCTCTGCCTGCAGCCGGGCCTGCTGCTTCCCCTCGTCCCGCCACTGATCCAGGCAGTGATAATAGCGCAGCAAAACGCTCATATCCGCCCCATAGTCCATGAAGGCATTCCTTGCCCTGGGCAATGTTTTCAGGGGATGAAAGGGGCAGCGGTGCCGCTCCTGCACAGTCTCCTCTTCCTCATAAAGGGCGGAGAGCAGCAGAGCCACGAAGCACATATCGAAGCTCAGCAGCAGCCTGGCCTTTGAGCCATAGCGCTGCCGCAGGGCATGACAAACCCCGCAATAGCCCGCCCGATAGGCCTCCAGCTCTGCCGGGGAAAGCTGCTTTCGGTTCACCGTGATAAAGCCAAACATCTCAGCTCACCTTTTCGAATTCCCGGCCGCATTTGTTGCAGCGCACCATGACCCGGCCCTTTCCTTTGGGGACCCGCAGATGCGCCTTGCAATGGGGGCATTTGAAGTAGGCGTAAACCTTCCGTTCCTGCCATTTCCGCTGCTGAAACTGCAGCTCCTTGCGGAGCGCGGCAGTTTTCTGCAGATAAATTCGGTTTTCCTGCTGCCGCTTCCCGATGTTCCGGGAAAGCATACGGAAATAGCTCCAGCCCAGGCAAACTAAAGCCAGCCACCAGAGCAAATTCCAGTCCACGATCCAGGATAAGACCAAAAAAGCCAGCGCCCCGATAAGCAGGCCCTTGTTCATCTGATCGCTGCCGTAGCGGCCCATCATAAACCTTCTCAGCCAGTCTTTCATACTCGATCCACTCTTTTCTATATTATATTATACCTATAGAATCCCGATCCGAATCCTCTTATACAGCCGCCGCCATCAAAGCCGGCCCTATCAGACATCAAAAGTTTCTTGGTTCTTCTTTTCAAAGAAGAACCGTTCACAAAAGCCACAAACCCTTCCTCTCGTTTCAAAGAAGAGCGCGAAAGTCCCCACTTTTTTTAGAAAAAAGTGGGTCAAAAAACACTTCTTTTTGGTTCCTTCCCCGGAATGAGGAGCACAGCCCCAAAAATAAGTGTTTTCTTGCTTCTTCTTTTTAAAAAGAAGAAGGGTTCCCTACTCTTTTGAGTCCCTTCCCGGGCAGCCCCGGTTTCGCCGCTATTATAGCAAAAATCCCCCGCTTTGTGGGGGGATTTCAGCAAACTTTCATGAATTACGCAATCCTAATCCAGGCAGATCTCCGCCTCTTCCCGGGGGCCGAAGCAGCCGATCATGGCCGTCTCCGGGATGCGGGCCTGCAGCGCGGCCAGCAGGGCATCTGCCTCCTCTGCCGCCACCGCGAAGAGCAGCCCGCCGGAGGTCTGGGGGTCGAAGCAAAGGTCGGTAAAGGCCAAAGGCACCTGCTCCCCGATGCGGATATGCGCCTGCAGATACTCCCGGTTGGCGTAGGCCCCGGCAGGAATGATGCCCATTTCCGCCATCTCCAGCGCGCCCTCGATCAGCGGCAGAGCCTGATGCTGCAGGTGCAGCGTCAGCTCGCTGCCCTCCACCATCTCAAAGGCATGGCCAAAAAGCCCGAAGCCCGTCACATCCGTGCAGGCGTGCAGGGCAAAGGGCGCGGCGATCTCCGCTGCCTCCTTGTTCAGGGTGCTCATGACCTTAACAACAGGCGCTGCCTGCTCCTGGCTGATGACTTCCCCTTTGATGGCGGTGTTCAGCACGCCGCTGCCCAGGGGCTTGGTGAGGATCAGCTTATCCCCCGGCTTCGCACCGGTATTCCGCAGGATGCGATCCGGATGCACCACCCCGCTGACGCAAAGCCCATATTTCGGTTCGTTATCCCGAATGCTGTGTCCCCCGGCGATGACCGCTCCGGCCTCCGCCACCTTGGCATAGCCTCCGGCCAGGATCTGCCCCACCTCCTCCGCAGAAAGGCAGTTGGGGTAGCAGAGCAGGTTCATGGCATGAGTGGGTCTGGCCCCCATGGCGTAGATGTCGGAAAGGGCATTGGCTGCCGCCACCTGTCCAAAGAGATAGGGGTCATCCACCATGGGCGGGAAGAAATCCACGGTCTGCACCACGGCGATCTCCTCGCTGAGCTTATAAACGCAGGCATCATCCGCCCCGTCATAGCCCACCAGCAAATTGGGGTCATAGCCTTTGGGGAGCTGCTTCAATATGGAATCCAGGACGCCCGGTCCGATCTTGGCTGCTCAGCCAGCTGCGGAGGACATCTGGGTCAAGCGCTTTTTACTCATGCTTCATCCTCTTTTCAAATCTGTGAGTTTCTTCTGCCCCGGCAAGGACAGCTGCCGAAGCTTCTTCTATTATAATGCCGATTTATTATAATACCGGATGGCATTCTATCCGATTGTATTCTAACATATTTTGATACCATCATGCTACAGCAAGGCCGGAAAAAGTGCAAGCCCGGAAGCGAAAATCCACAAATATCATCAATATTTCCGTAAAATATTTGCTTTTTCTATAAAACTTGGGCTTCCTTATAGAAAATGCTATCATAAAATCATCCTGTCTACTAAGCTTTGCAGGGATTTTCCTCCGCGAAGCCAGCCGGCAGCCCTTACTTTTGGCTTTTTTAAGCAAATTATAACATATAGTGAGGTGCAATCATGAAAAATCGTAAGTTGGCTCTACTCCTGAGCGGCCTGCTGATCGGCGCCATCGCCGTGGCCCTGGTCTACTTCGGCAATCCGAAGAACATGGGCTTCTGCATCGCCTGCTTCATCCGTGACATCGCCGGCGCCACCGGCATGCATCAGGCAGCAGTGGTGCAGTACATCCGTCCGGAGATCCTCGGTCTGGTTCTGGGTGCCTTCGTTATGTCCCTGCTGGGGAAGGAATTCTCCCCCCGGGGCGGCAGCGCGCCTGTCACCCGTTTCTGCCTGGGCTTCATGGTCATGGTCGCGGCTCTGGTCTTTTTGGGCTGCCCCCTGCGTATGGTTCTCCGTATCGCCGGTGGTGACCTGAACGCTGTCATCGGTCTGGTGGGCTTTGCCGCCGGTATCCTGGCCGGTGTCCTCTTCCTGAAGAAGGGCTACAGCCTGAAGCGCACCTATCGTCAGCCCCTGATGGAAGGTCTGCTCTTCCCCGGCATCCAGGTGGTTCTGCTGGTTCTGCTGCTGGCAGCCCCCGCCCTGCTGATCTTCTCCGAAAGCGGCCCCGGCTCCATGCGGGCCCCCATCTTCATCGCCCTGGCTGCCGGTCTGATCGTCGGCGCCCTGGCACAGCGCACCCGCCTCTGCATGGTGGGCGGCATCCGTGATCTGGTCATGTTCAAGGATTGGACCCTGCTTCTGGGCTTCCTGGGCATCCTCATCGCAGCCCTCGTTGGCAACATAATCTTCGGTTGGTTCAAGCTGAGCATGGTCGGACAGCCCGTGGCCCACATCGATGGCCTCTGGAATGCACTCTCCATGTTTGCTGTTGGTCTGGGTTCCGTCATGCTGGGCGGCTGCCCCCTGCGTCAGCTCATCCTGGCCGGTGAAGGCAACAGCGATTCCGCAGTGACCGTTTTCGGTTATCTGGTGGGCGCTGCCTTTGCCCATAACTTCAAGCTGGCCTCTGCCGCCACTGCCATCGCAGAAGACGGCAGCATCAGCGGCGGCCCCACCATGGGTGGTAAGGTCGTCACCATCGCCATCATCGTTCTGCTGCTGGTTCTGGCCATCGCCAATACCAAGCAGGAAAAAGCCAAATAAGCAAACCAAAGGAGGTTCCCTCTTATGCAAATCGATGCCCGTGGTCTGAGCTGCCCCCAGCCTGTGCTCCTGACCCAGCAGGCGCTGAAATCCCAGCCCGCCTCTGTGGAGATCCTGGTGGATAACAAAACCGCCGAAGGAAATGTCACCCGTTTTGCTGCAAAAGCAGGATACAGCGTGGCAGTTCGCGAAGAGAATGGAGACTTTATCCTGACTCTCACAAAATAAGGAGCATCTTCATGAACGAATATGTAGCCACCTTTTTCACCCATTATGATGCGCTGCTGTTTCAGCGCCGGGCAGAGGCCCTGTCTATCTCCGGGCAGCTGGCCCCCGTCCCCCGAAAGCTCAGCTCTTCCTGCGGCACCTGCATGTTTTTCTCCTCCACCCCAGAGCAGATGGAGCAGCTGGCCGAGCAGGGGGAATATGAGCAGCTGGCCATCAAGGAGGGGCTTGGCTACAAAACATTGAAAGACAATCGCTAATACTTCCTTGCGAAATACACCCTAACTCAGCGAAGCCGGGCGCTCTTAGAGCCCGGCTTTGTCTATCCGCAGGCCCCCGGCAGAGCGCGCCGTAAGATCAGCTCTATACATTCCCCCTGGGATGTGCTAAACTGAAGAAAGAAGCAGCCCCTTTTTTAGGTGGCTCACTGGCTTTGCCCCTAAGCCCCTGTCATTGCGAGGAAGCTTTTGCTGCGGAGATACGAAGTATCTCCCAGCAAAACGACGTGGCAATCTTGGGCTACTTCCCCAAAATCAAAAGCACTCCCGCTTTCCTGCTGACGCCGGGAACCGCTCTCAAAGAGCGGCCGTCCCCTTTTTGCCGTTTCCCTTTCGTTCAGGAAAAGGGCAGCTCACGAAGCTTTAAAGGCCGTAAACCCTTCCTCTTTGAAAAGAGGAACCGAGAAACTTTTTATTCCGGGGCTTTCCTTCGATCAGGGCAGCTTCCCGAAGATCAAAAGCGCAAGCAAGGCGCAGAAATACCAAAATCCCCACAGAAAGAAGGTCACAACTATGACACTCAGCCTGGAGCAGGCCAAAAGCATTCTGGCCAAGCACTGCACAGAAGCCCATCTCCTTTCCCACGCCCTGGCGGTCAGCTCTGCCATGGGAGCCATGGCCGGGCATTTCGGCCAGCCGGAGGAATACTGGCGGGCCATCGGCTATCTGCACGATGTGGATTATCAGAATTACCCGGAGGAACACTGCCAGCATGTGGCGGAGCTGCTGGAGCCGGAGGGCATCGCAGAGGAGGATATTCGCGCCATCGTCAGCCACGCCTGGGGGCAGTGCTCGGATGTGGAACCCCTTTCCGACCTGGAAAAGAGCCTCTTCACCGTGGATGAGCTCACCGGCATCGTCATGGCCTGCGCCCTGATGCGCCCCACCGGCATCAGCGATCTGGAGGTAAAAAGCGTGATGAAAAAATTCAAGGACAAGCGCTTTGCCGCCAAATGCGACCGGGATGTGATCCAGCAGGGCTGCGGCCTGCTGGGCATGGAGCTGGCGCAGGTGATGGAGCTTACCATCGCCGGGATGCGTACCGCCATGGATGAGCTGGGCCTCGGCCCCAAGGAAGCCTAAGGGACAGTTGAAAGTGGACAGGTATAGCGGCGTTTCGAATAAATTCCAAACCCATTAGCTCCCTCCCTGTCATTGCGAGGCAGCTAAGCTGAAGGTTTGCGCCAGCAAAGCCCAGCTTAGCAACGTGGCAATCCTAACTCAGCTTCTAACGGAAATTTAGATTTAAGCTTGCCACATCGCTTTTCACAGCATCCCCCAGCAAAACAAGCTGTCAGGCTCAGGATGATCCCTGATAGAAGCAAGCAAAAAGGGTGTCTGCGCTTTCGGCGCAGGCACCCTTTTTATCACAGAAACAAATTCCCCGCCCCGGCTCCTCCATCAGGTCGCAATCAGAGAATCATAAAGCATGGCGATCTCATTCCAGGTGCTGGGCCCCACCACCCCGGTGATCTGCAGGCCGTAGGCATCCTGAAAGGCATAGACCGCATCCCGGGTCTCCGGCCCAAAGACCCCATCCACCGCGATGCTGGGGAACTGGGGCAGATACTGCCCGATCAGCGCCAGATAGCTCTGCAGATCCCGCACATCCTGGCCGCTGATCCCCTCGGAAAGCACATAGCCCGGGTAAATCTTCGCCTTGCTTTCGGAATAATTGGCAGGCAGGCTCTCCAGAATCCCCCGATAGATCCGGACGATCTGGTTCCAGGTGGGTCGGTCGATGATGCCCGTATCCGGCAGGGCGGAAAGCCGCTGCAGCGCCTGAACGGCCGCCACTGTCTCCGGCCCGAACTCGCCGTTTAGCGGTGCATCCGGGATGGTCGGGTTAAAATAGGCCAGCACATTCAGGTAATACTGCACCATCTGGACAATATCCCCCTGATCCCCGGCCTGCAGCTGCCCGGGGAAGAGCAGGGTCGCCTCCTCCAGGGAAACCCCCTCGGAGGTCAGCTCACCCAGACGTTTGACCGCCGTATAATAGCGCTTGATCCGATACCAGGTGGCCTGATCCACCACGCCGGTGACGGGCATATAAAAAATCTCCTGAAACTGCCGCACCGCCTCCTCTGTGGAGACCCGAAAGATGCCGTCCGCAGGCACGATGGCAGGCAGCGCCGGGTAATTCTGCCGCACGCGGTTCAGCCAGAGCTGCAGCAGCTTCACATCATTGCCGGAATCCCCCAGCCGCAGGGGCAGCCCGGGGTAGGACTCGGTCAGCGGCAGCACCGGGGCATCCATGACAAGGTTGATGTCATCCCCATAATAATACTGCAAAATCTCATAGGGGATATAGCCCTGCTGCGCCAGGCTGACCGTCCCCCATTGGGAGAGCCCGTCGCAGAGGGAGGTGGTGCCGTTGCAGAATTGGGTGAAATAGGGCTCGATGCTGCCCTGCCGCACCACATAGCTGTTAAAGATCTCATCCACGATCTGGCTGATGTTCTCAAAAATATCCCTGTTCGGGACAAAGGCCTGGTCATACTGGGTGGAATTGGTGATGTCAAAATCATAGCCCTGGCTGCGATACCACTCCGTATAGATGCGGTTCAGGGCAAAGCTGATGATGGCATAGATATTGGCCCGCAAAGCGCTTTCGGGCCAGGTGGGGTAAATCTCGCTGGAAGCCACATTTTTGATATACTCCGCAAAGGGCAGGCTGATGTTCTCTGCCTGGCTGCCCGGCGGCCCCAGATGCACGGTGATCGTTTCGGGAATATAGGGATAATTGATGACTACCATCGTTTGCGCCGCTCCTTAGGGATTCTCATTTTTCTCATTGCCTGCGCTGCTCCTCAGGGCTTCTCATTTCGCTCCTTCGCAGCCGCTTACCTGCGCCGCTCCTCAGGGCTTCTCATTTTGCCCATCCGCAGCTGCTTGCCTGCGCTGCTCCTCAAGGATTTTCATCTTACCCATCCGCAGCCGCTTGCTTGCGCTGCTCCTCAGGACTTCTCATTTTGTCCATCCGCAGCCGCTTGCCTGCGCTGCTCCTCAGGGCTTCTCATTTTGTCCATCCGCAGTCGCTTGCCTGCGCTGCCCCTCAGGACTTCTCATCTTGCCCATCCCAGCCGCTTGCTTGTGCCGCTCCTCAGG
>JAFSHU010000115.1 GCA_017440145.1 Bacillota bacterium | reverse complement strand
CGCCTTTCCCCAAAGATCGCGGCCCTGCTTTCAGGATTGCCACGTTGTTTTGCTGGAAAATACTTCGTATTCCCACAGCAAAAGCTTCCTCGCAATGACAGGGAGGAGCTGCCGGAAATCGAAGGCAGCCAGCCAAAAAGAAGCGTTTTTGGTGCCGCTTTTTCTAAAAAAGCGGCGGCTTGCCTGCGTTTCGAAAAATCCGAAACGCCTGGAAAGCCTTGAACTCTCCGCCAGCCTTCGCTGCACTTCCGCAATTGTCATTTGTCAACTGTCACTTGTCACTTGTCACTTGTCACTTGTCACTTGTCATCTCTTCCTTTTCCACTGTCAAAAGAAGGATTTTCCCCCGGCGCGGGGCGAATGCTCTTTTTTCATCACCATGTGGAGGTACTATTTTGAAACGTTCCCTTTTTTACTCCCTTTTGCTCCTCTGCTGCCTTTCCCTGCTGCTCTGCTGCGGCTGCGGCAGGCAGGAGATCCAGCAGAATCAGGAGCTGATCGATCTGCAGACCTATCAGCCGGAGACGGTTTATATCGGTGCCACCCTGCCCCTGAGCGGCGAGCACAGCAGCCTGGGTCAGGATTCCCGGGCCGCCATGGAGGTGGCTGTGGACATCATCAACAATTCCCATGAGCTGGATTGGGATCTGGCCCGCGGAAAGGGCATCACCGGCTTTGGCAATGCCCAGGTGGAGCTGGTTTTCAGCGATTGCGAGAGCAATGAGATCCTCACCGCCGACGCTGCGGATGCTCTCCTGAACCAGGGCGTGGTGGCCATGGTGGGCGCGGGCCGCTCCGAATACACCGCCGAGGTGGGCAAACGCTGCCGCATGGCAGACGTGGCTCTGGTCAGCGGCGCTTCCAACAGCTCCGCCCTGACGGATGGCGCTACCTATACCTTTGGCAAGTGGTTTAACCGCATCGCCCCCAACCCGGAGATGGAAAGCGCCACCTTTTTCTCCTATATCAAGCATTTGAACCAAACCCAGAACGCAGGCATCAAAACCATCGGAGTGGCGTATCAGGATACGGTTCACAGCCTGCGTACGCTGGAGGTTTTTTATGAGCAGGCCAAGCTTGCCGGCCTGGAGGTGCTGGTTTCCGTGGCCTATGGCAGCAAGCCGGAAAACGTGACGCTGGAGACCTCCCGCATCGTCACCGCCGCCCCGGATGTGATGGCTCACATCGGCGGCAGTGAGCTTTCCGCCTTTCTGCAGGGCTATGCTGCTGCCCAGTATAAGCCCAAGCTCATGCTCTGCTATTTCGGCGGCTATGAGGACAGCAGCCTGGCGGAGACTGCCCAGAGTCTGGGGATCTCCTATCTGGCCGGGCTCAGCATCACCCCGCCCCGGGAAGGGGATGTGCAGGCCGCCCAGGCCGAGCTGAACAAGGAACCCAGCATCCAGCTGCCCAGCGGGAATAGCAGCAGCGGGAACAGCAGCGCTGCGGGCAGCTCCGGCAGCAGCAGCTCCACAGGCAGCTCCGGCAGCAGCAGCCCCACAGGCAGCCCGGGCAGCCCCACGGCAAACAGCAGCCAGGTGAACCATCAGCTGGTGAATACGGAAGAATACAACGAGATTTTCTCTTATATAGAAAAGCTTTATCAGGCCCGCACCGGGAAGCGCATGTCCGACGAGGCTCTGCTGGAATTTTCCTCTGTGATCGTGCTGGCCCAGGCCATCGGCAAATGCGGCACCACGGATCGGGAAGTGCTGCAGCAGGTGCTGAAGGAAAACAGCTTTGATGCGCCCTATCTTTACAGCGGCTCCATTGCCTTCGATGAAAAGGGGCAGAATACCGTGATGAGCGGCTACCTGACCACCATCACCCAGGATGGGCATTATCTGCAGATCTTCAAGCAGTAGCAGCGCATAGACAGACATGAAAATAAAAGGAGCTGAACCCAGGTTCAGCTCCTTTTTATGTGAAGATGCTGCTTCAATCAACCGAAATCATGTCGATTTCCACAATTGCTGCCCAAATCCTCCAGGACGCATAGGATTTCTTCAATTCGTGTGAAGCATTCCGGATCATCCAGACTCTCATCTTCCAGGATTGCTTTAATTCTTTTTAACGCCTGATAAGATTCCAGCTCAACCATTTGTAATGAGAGATTCCGTAAATAGGGACAGGGAGAGAGGTCACCGGCCTCCGTTTGCTTTTTGCTGAGGATTTCTTCGTATAATTCCATCATGATCACTCCAATGATACTACTTTATCTTAGTTAAGGCGATAAGTCAATACTAACTATGATTTTATAGTATGATGTCCTTGGAAGGAGGATGAACATGCGTCCACTAAAGCAAAAAGTCAGCATCACGCTGGATCAAGATCTGCTGGAAATTTTGAAAGCGCAGGCAGAGGAGCGGGATCGCTCTCTTTCCCAATACATCAACCTGATTCTGAAAGCCTATCTGAAGCAGCAGAACAAAGAGCAAATTCAATAAAAGCAGAACCCCTGTCCCGCAGGCGAAAGCAGCCTGCGGGATTTCTGTTCGGAAAGGGTGCTGCCTTCGATCAAAGCAGTGAGCCCAAGCGCATGTAAACCCTTCCTCTTTTTGGAAAAGTCCGGGGCGCGAAGAGTATGCCGAACTTAGGGGAAGCGAGAAAACACTTATTTTTGGGTCGGCACCTGAAATAGGAGGATCGGCCCAAAAGGAAGTGTTTTTTGACCCACTTTTTTCTAAAAAAAGTGGGGACTTTGGAAACGGCAAGACCCTTCTTCTCATAAGTTCGCCTGAAGCGAACTTGAAAGAGAAGAACCCCGGCTTTTCTGCGAAAAGCCTCTGAAACTCTAAATCCTGGGGCATTCTTCTGTCCGAAGCCGAGAATAAAATTCTGTCATTGCGAGGCTGGCAAGCTGCGGACTTGCACCAGCAAGACCCAGCTTGGCAACGTGGCAATCTTCGGCAACTCCCGGCGAAAACTTAGCTTTAGGATTGCCACGTCGTTTTGCTGGAAGATACTGCGTATCTCCGCAGCAAAATCTTCCTCGCAATGACAGGGATTTCCCTTTGCTGTTTCTCATTTCGGGTATCGGCCCAAAAGGAAGTGTTTTTTGACCCACTTTTTTCTAAAAAAAGTGGGGACTTTGGAAACGGCAAGACCCTTCTTCTCATAAGTTCGCCTGAAGCGAACTTGAAAGAGAAGAAGGAAGAGAACTTTTAATGTGCTTCGCCGCCTTCGATCAAAGCAGTGAGCCAAGCCCCGCTTCCCGAAAAAAGTGGGGCTTTCCTTTTGGGAAAGGCCGGAGCCGCGCCCGCCGCCCCTTGCCCGCGCGCCGCTTTCGACAGGCATTTTTCCTGCCTTTCAGCACTTTAGCCGGGCAGAGTGGCAGGGAAATGCAGCATCCCAGCGTAAGCCCGGGATTTCCTCCGGGAAAATATTTTCTCCAAAGGGAGGAATGAACACGTTCAGGAAGAAAAATTTTCGGTGATTCTGCCGTTTACAAAAAATTTTAGCTAGTTTTTTGGAAATCTTTACAACTTTTTTTAAAAATGCTAGAATCAAAGAAAATAATACGGTTTGATTTTCCGGTTATGGTTCCGGCGGCGGGAAAACCGCTTCGCCGGGGAAAATATAAAACGCAAAAACAGCTTTTCAGGAGGGAAAACAAATGATTATTGGTGTTGCAAAAGAAATCATGAAGGGCGAAGGCCGCGTGGCCGCTACCCCCGAAATCGTTGGCAAACTGGTGAAAGACGGCTTTACCGTTCTGACCGAAAAGAGCTGCGGCCTGGGCGCTCATTTCTCTGATGAAGAATACGCTGCTGTCGGCGCTGAAATCGTCGCAGACCCCGCTGATCTCTATGCCCGCGCAGAAGTCATCCTGAAGGTCAAAGAGCCTCTCTTCAACGAAGAAAAAGGCATGCACGAGATCGACATGATGCACAAAGGTCAGTACCTGATCACCTTCATCCATCCCGCTTCCCCCGTCAACCATGAAATGGTCAAGAAAATGGCCGAAAAAGGCGTTATCGGCCTGACCCTGGACGGCATTCCCCGCATCACCCGCGCTCAGAACATGGACGCCCTGACCTCCATGTCCACCTGCGCCGGCTACAAAGGCATGCTGATCGCTGCCAATGACCTGCCCAAATTCATGCCCATGATCACCTGCGCCGTTGGTATGATCAAACCCATCAACGCCCTGATCATCGGTATCGGCGTTGCCGGCCTGCAGGCTCTGGCCACCGCCAAACGTCTGGGCGCTGTTACTTACGCTGCCGACATCCGTCCCGCCGCTGCCGAACAGGCCAAATCCCTGGGCGCCAAGCTGGTTGAGCTGGGTGTTCCCGAAGAAGCTGCCATCGGCGAAGGCGGCTATGCTCTGGCTCTCTCCCCCGAACTGCTGGCCAAAGAACGTGAAGCCCTGGCCAAAGTTCTGCCCGATATGGACGTTGTTTTCTGCTCCGCTCTGGTTCCCAGCAAGATCGCTCCCCAGCTGATCACCGAAGACATGGTCAAATCCATGAAATCCGGCTCCGTCATCGTCGATATCTCCATCGACCAGGGCGGTAACTGCGAACTGACCCCCGCCGGCGGCAGCGCCAAGAAACATGGCGTCACCCTGGAAGGCATCAAAAACATCCCCGGCATGCTGCCCACCAGCTCCACCTGGATGTTCTCCAACAACGTCTACAACCTGGTCAAATACCTGGCTCCCGAAGGCAAAATGGCTCTGGACCGCAACGATGACATCGTTAAAGGCATCCTGACCACCATCGATGGCGAGATCGTCCACGCCGGCGCTCGCGAAGCCATGGGTCTGTAATTCCTTAGCTTTCTTTCCTTCCTTCTTTCGAAGGGATTTTCCCCCTGGCGCCGGAGCTTCCGGTTCCATAGGAATGAAGAGGAGGGGCCACGCCCAAAGAGCCGGAACCCCTCCTCTTTTTACATATATTGTATCGCTTATTGCTTTTATTGCTTTCATCCCTTTTCACGGTATTCTGCGACCCTAAACTTCCTCATTAATAAAATTTTTTGCAGACTTCCCTTTCCTCTGGCTTTTTCCAAGGCTTTTTGCTTTGGCCCTTGTCCTTTCAGAGTTTCCTTGTTCTGCATTCTTCGAAAATGCATATCGTAAAACAGCGGCTCCGCTGTTTCCCGCAGCCTGCAAACTTCCCGGGCGGCGGGGCAAAATTCACAAAGGAGGATTCCACTCATATGAGCCCTTTACTGCTTGTCATCATCTTCGTAGTGGCATCTTTGCTGGGATATAAGATCATCAGTGCAGTGCCCTCCCTGCTCCACACCCCCCTGATGTCCGGCATGAACGCCCTCTCCGGCGTCACCATCCTGGGCGCCCTGCTGGCCACCGCTGCTGCTCTCAGCACTGGCAGCCAGATCCTTGGCTATCTTGCTATCATCCTGGCCATGGTCAACGTGGCCGGCGGCTTCTGCGTCACCGGACGCATGCTGAAAATGTTCCAGCATAAGGAGGATCGCAATGACTAATCTGACTTATTACATCATTTGCGGCGTTCTGGCCGTTGCAGTCCTCGTTGGTATCGCCATGATGAGCAAGGTCAAGACCGCTGCTGCGGGCAACCTGCTCTCCGCCTGCGCCCTGGCAGTGGCCATTCTGGTCGTGCTGTGGAGAGGCGCACTGCTCAGCAGTATCGGCCTCTGGGTCAGCATGATCCTGGGCCTGGGCATGGGTGCCCTGCTGGCTTATCGCGTGAAAATGATTCAGATGCCCCAGATGGTGGCTCTGCTGAACGGCCTGGGCGGCGCTGCTTCCGCTCTGGTGGCCATCGTTTCCCTGATGACCGAAGGCTCCCTCATCGGCGCCTTCGCCATCATCACCGCAGTTCTGGCTCTGGTCATCGGTATGGTGACCCTCTCCGGCTCCCTGGTTGCTGCCGGTAAGCTGGCGAAACTGCTGCCCCAGCGCCCTGTGGTCCTGCCCGCACATGCGCTGTGGATCGCCATCACCCTGATCCTCTCCCTGGCTATGGTGGTTCTGGCCACTGTCCTGGGCAGACCCATCGTTCTCATCGTGAGCATCGCTGCCTCCCTGCTCTTTGGCGTGTTCTTCTCCATTCGCGTGGGCGGCGCGGATATGCCCATCACCATCTCCCTGCTGAACTCCCTCTCCGGTGTTGCCGGCGCCATTGCCGGTATGGCCATTGATGAGGTCCTGCTGGTCGCTGTTGGCGGCATCGTGGGCGCTTCCGGCCTGCTGCTGACCCAGATCATGTGCAAAGCCATGAACCGCGGCCTGATGGACATCCTCCTGGGCAAAACCTCTGTGGCTGCCAAGCCCGCTGATGCTCCCGCAGAAGCTCCTGTGGAAGAAGCTCCCGCTGAAGAAGCTGCAGAAGAAGCTCCCCAGATCGACGCCGCTGAAGTTCTGCGCAATGCAAAGAACGTCATCTTCGTTCCCGGTTACGGCATGGCTCTGGCACAGGCTCAGTCCAACGTCAAAGAGCTGGCTGACAAGCTGGAAGCCCGCGGCGCTCAGGTTCGCTACGCCATTCACCCCGTAGCAGGCCGTATGCCCGGTCATATGAACGTCCTCCTCTGCGAAGTGGATGTTTCCTACGATCAGCTTTATGAAATGAACGACATCAACGATGATTTCGCCAGCTGCGATCTGGTCATCATCGTGGGTGCAAACGACGTTGTCAACCCGGCCGCCGGTTTCGCGGAAGGCACTCCCATTTATGGTATGCCCGTCCTGAAAGCTGCCGACGCCCCCGTGGTCATCGTCTGCAACTTCGACCTGAAGCCCGGCTACGCCGGTGTTCCCAACCCGCTCTACACTGCCAAGAACGCTGTGCTGATGCTGGGTGATGCACAGGAGACCGTTACCTCTCTCTCCGCCATGCTGGACTAATTCCCGCGTGGCTGCGATTTCGGGCAGCAGTGCTTTAAAGGCACAGTGCTTTAAAGGCGCAGCAGCTTAAAACCGCAGTGCTTTCCATTGGCAGCATTTTAAAGCTGCGGCGATTTAAATTGGTATTAAGGGTTAAAACGGTTAAAACAGATCATACTGTTTTCCCCTCCGAAGCGCTCTCTGCAGGATCTGCAGGGGGCGCTTCCTTTTTGCCGGGCGGTTTAAAAAGCCTGTTAAAATCCTTCCTCTTTGAAAAGATGGGACCCCGGGTTTTCTTCGAAAACCCTCTAAAACTTTCTATATGCGGCGGGCGAGCTTCTTGCTGTCATTGCGAGGCAGGAGGCAGCAGCGGCCTCTCCCAAGTGTTTTTTGCCCACTTTTTTCTAAAAAAAGTGGGGTTTAAAAAGCCCTTGAAACCGTTCCTCTTTTT
>JAFSHU010000114.1 GCA_017440145.1 Bacillota bacterium | reverse complement strand
CGTTTGCAAAGCAAACTTTAGCGAACCGAACTTAGAAAAAAGCGGCACCAAAAACACTTCTTTTTGGTCTGGACGTTTTAAACAGAAGAGGCGAAGCCCATTAAAGGTTTCTCGGTTCCTCTTTTCAAAGAGGAACGGTTTTCGGCTTTTCAAAAAAACAGTTCCACCAGCTATTTTCTATTCAAAGGTACTCTTTCAGCCCAAAAAAATACCGTCAGCAGAGCCGGGAGGCTGCAACCTCCCGGCCCCTGCGCGGGTGTCAGACCACCCAACGCCACTGGAAATCCAGCGCCAACGGTAAAGAACAGTATAACACATTCCCCGCCCTTCTTCAAGGCGCAGGGGCTATTTGTGCTATACCTGGCTTTGTCGCGCAGTATGGAAGAAAGGCGGCGTTCCAGGCTTGTGATAGCGTAGCTATTGCAGACCCGCGTAGGAGGATTCTCTTACGCGGGTCTTTTTTTGGCAGCTGAGGGTTCCGTATACTGCACTCCCCTCCTGCTGCGACGGGAGGGGAGCGGCGCTTATTTTTAGGAGGTGTATCTATGCATTTAACAGCCCTTGATCTGCAAAGCCCGGAGAAAATCGAAACGCTGAGAGCCAGAGGGAGAAACTTCTTCCGCTGCCTGATCGATCCTGAGAGTACAGAGGTGCTGGAGAACATCATTCGCCGGCGGCAGCAGGCTGGGGATGCGGCAGGCAGCGCAGCCCTGCAGGAAAGCCTGGAGGTCTGCAGGAAGATCCAGGCTGAGATCAACTCTTTCCCGGAGGAGCTGCAGGAAAAGCTGCTTCCTCTGCTGGATCTTATCAGCGAGGAAGTGTATCTCTCTGTCTGCACCTATCAGAGCTACGAGGAGTATCAGCAGGCCATGCCGGGAAGATAGCGATAGAATACTCAAATCCCCCTTCTTCTGAAGGGGGATTTTGCGTTCCTATGGAATTTTCGCGAGAATTTTCGCGGAAGCCGCGTGCAGGCAGGCTAATAAAGGCGCTTGGCCTCGCCCTCCTCCATGGGGAAGGAATGGCTGGCTTCGGGGAAGCTGCCGTTTCGCACAGCCTTGCAATATTCCTGCAGACCCTGGCTGAAAAGGGCATCCCCATTGCAGAAGCGGCGCACATGCTGAGGCGGATTTTCTGCCCCATCCAGGCCCAGCAGCTGGTGGAAAACCAGCGCCTGCCCATCGCAATCCGGGCCGCAGCCGATGCCGATGGTGGGAACATCCACCTTCTCCGTGATGAGGGCAGCCGCTTCCCGGGCGACCCGCTCCATGAAGATGGCAAAGGCCCCGGCATCCTCCATGGCCTGGGCGGCTTCTGCCAGCTCCCAGGCGCTTTCCTCATCGGTGCCGCAGACAGGCTGATCCTCCCAGAGGGAGACCCGCTGGGGCATACGGCCGATGTGCGCCATCACGGGCAGACCGGCCTGGGTCAGCACCTTTACCGTGGGAGCCATGTTCTGCGCCACTTCCAGCTTCACCGCGTCGGCGCCGCCTTCCTTGATGAGGCGCAGGGCATTGCTGATGGCCTGCTCCGGGCTGACATGATAGGAGCCGAAGGGCATTCCTGCCACGATCAGCGCCTGCTCCCGCCCGCGGGCCACAGCCCGGCAGTGGTAGATCACCTCATCCACCGTCACCGGCAGGTAGCTGTCCCCGCCCTGGAAATAGCGGCCCAGGGAATCCCCCACCAGAAGCATATCCACGCCTGCGCGGTCTGCCAGGCGGGCCTGGTGATAATCATAGGCCGTGGCCATGACCAGCTTTTCGCCGGCCTCCTTTTTCGCCACGATCTTCTGTACTTTCATTGGCATTGCCTTTGCTCCTTTCAAGAATGAGAGGCGGTTTCCGGGAGGCTGGCTTCCTCCTCCGCCTGGAAAAGTGTGGCGAAGATCCGCTCCAGCTGAGCCTGATCCCCGGTCAGATGCAGATAGCCGATGAGCGCCTCCAGGCCGGTGGCCCGGCGGTATTCGCCCACCGTGGAATGGGGCGGCTGGTGCCCGCTTTTGGCGTTGCGCCCCCGGCGAAAGACCTCCCGCTGCTCCGGGCTGAGGAAGGCTTCGATCTCCCCCCAGAGCTGGCTTTGGCGGCTGGCGTTCACATAGGCCACCGCTGCGCTGTGCAGGCGATCCATCTTCACCATGCCGCTGTGGAGTAAGTGTTCCCGCACAGCCAGCTCATATACGGCGTCCCCGATATAGGCCAGCATCAGCGGGGGTATGTTTTTTGCTTCCATGGGGTCGATGTGCGGACCCTCCTTTTTGTGTTGATGTGCTGCGATTGACGGAAAGGCCTTCCTCTTTTTAGAAAAGAGGAAGCGAGAAAACACTTCTTTTTGCTCTGCTGCTTATAATTGGTACAGCAGCCCAAAAGTTAAAGTTCTTTGAGCCCCTTTCTTTCAAGAAATGGGCGGTTTTATAGATTTAAAGGGCTGGGAAGTCCCCACTTTTTTTAGAAAAAAGTGGGTCAAAAAACACTTATATTTGGATTGCAGCTGAGGCCGGAACCCTGCAAAAAAGGGGAAAGCCTCTTTTTGCCGCCTTCGTAACAGGCCTTCCGCAAAGATTGCCACGTTGCCAAGCTGGGCTTTGCTTCGCAAAGCAGCAGCTTGCCTGCCTCGCAATGACAGGGAATCTTCCTTATTGTCATCGCGAGGAAGCTTTTGCTGCGAAGATGCGCGAGCATCTTACAGCAAAACGACGTGGCGATCTCCGGTTTCGCTGATGGGAAACTTTCCAGGGCGCTTTTAAAAGCCCCTTCTTCTTTAAAAAGAAGAAGCAAGAAACTTTTAACTTTTGGGTCGCAGCTCTCATTCCGGGGATCGACCTAAGGATAAAAGTTCTTTCGCTTCCTTTCTTTCAAGAAAGGAAGGGTTTACCCGCCCGCAATGACAGAAAAACTGTTAACTATCAACTTTCAACTGCTCAGATGCGTTTGCAGCGTGCGCCCTGGGGGGTATCCTCGATGACCATGCCCAGCTCCTTCAGGCCGTCGCGGATGGCATCGGCGGTGGCCCAATCCTTCTTGGCGCGGGCCTGCTGGCGAATGGAGATGATCAGCTCCAGGAGCTGCTCCTCCATGCCGGAGCTGTCCTTTGCCGGGGGAATGATCATGCCCAGCACGGCCTCGAAATCCTCGAAGAGCTGCTGCGCGGCCTCTGCATCCGCTTCGCAGATGGGCCCGGCAGCCAGAGCGGCGTTCAACTCGTGGCAGAAATCAAAGATCACGGAAACAGCCAGCGCGGTATTGAAATCGTCATCCATGGCGGCGATGAAAGCTTCCCGGGCCTGGCTGACGGCTGCTTCCAGACGGGCTTCCCCGGGTTGGAGCCGCTTTTTGGCATCCTGCAGCAGGCCGTAGCTGTTGCGGATGCGTTCCAGGCTTCTGCCTGCGGAGGCCAGCTTGTCATCGGCGAAATCGATGGGGCTGCGGTAATGGGTGGCCAGCAGATAATAGCGCACCACATCCCCGGGGAATTTGGAGAGGATGTCCCGCAGCAGGAAGAAATTGCCCACGGATTTGCTCATCTTCTCTTCGTTCACGGTGATGAAGCCATTGTGCAGCCAGTATTTGGCGAAATTGTTCCCGGCCGCCTTGGCCTGGGCGATCTCGTTCTCATGATGGGGGAAAACCAGGTCAGCGCCGCCGCCGTGAATATCGAATTCCCCGCCCAGATATTTGCAGCTCATGGCAGAGCATTCAATGTGCCAGCCCGGGCGTCCCTTGCCCCAGGGGCTGTCCCAGCAGATCTCGCCGGGCTTGGCAGCCTTCCAGAGGGCGAAATCCATGGGGTCGCGCTTCACATCGCCCACTTCCACGCGGGCGCCGGCGCGCATATCGTCGATATCCCGGCCGGAAAGCTCGCCGTAGCTGGGCAGGGAGCGCACATCGAAATAGACATCCCCCTCGGCCTCATAGCCGTGACCCTGCTGGATGATGGACTGCACCAGGTCGATGATCTCCTGGATATGGGTGGTGACCCGGGGGTGCTGGTCAGCCTTGAGGATGTTCAGGGCCTGAGTATCCTCAAAATAGGCGGCGATGTATTTTTCCGCGATGCTCTTGGCATCGGTGTTTTCCTCCGCAGCCCGGCGGATGATCTTATCATCCACATCGGTGAAATTCTGCACATAGGTCACGTCCCAGCCCCGCCAGAGGAAATAGCGGCGGATGGTATCAAAAACCACCAGCGGGCGGGCATTGCCCAGGTGGATGTAGTTATAGACCGTGGGGCCGCAGCAATAAATGCCTACCTTCCCCGGCTGGCAGGGGACGAATTCTTCTTTTTTGCCATGCATGGTGTTATAGAGACGAATGCTCATTCTTTTATAACCTCCCAAGCCCCGCTTCCCGGGGCTGTTTTCACATATACATATTCAGTATAGCACAGCTGCAGCCAAAGGGAAAGGCCGGGTTCAGAAAATTTCCGCCGTCCGGAGTGAGAAAGATAGCCCCCAAAAGCCTCCCTTGTGTAAAGGGAGGTGGCAAAAGGCTTTCCGCATCAGCGGAAACCTTGCCGGAGGGATTGCTCTCCATCCCGGGGATCAGGCCAAAAGAAGTGTTTTTTGACCCACTTTTTTCTAAAAAAAGTGGGGGCTTGCTCTGAGAAAAAAGCCGGTAAACCGTTCCTCTTTTTAAAAAAGAGGAACCGAGAAAACACTTCTTATTGGCTTACTGCCCCTGAATGAGAAGCGCAGGCCAAAAATTGAAGTTTTTTAACCCATTTTTTCAAAAAAGGAGGGCTCTTCGGCTGTTCTTCAAAGAGGAAGGCTTTACCGGGCTTTCCCTCTTATCCACATCCGCCCCGAGGATTTTCTTCCGCGCGACACAAATTTGACTTGAAACTGTGGATAAATTTTGCTAAAATGGAAAGGCCCTGTGGGTTTATCCACAGATTTGGCAGGAAGGAAGCATCTCCTTCGACATTTATCCACAATTTCTGCTGCCGGGCAGGGCTTCGGCAGCCTCAGATATTCTATAGCTTTGGAAGGAAGAAGCGCCCCGGCCGCCCGGGGTGAAAGGAGCAGCCTGTGAACGAAACCTGGCAACAAGCATTGACCATCATCCGGCGGGAAATTCAGCCCGTCAGCTACGAAAAATGGTTCGCCCCGGATTGTGTCTCCCGCGTGGAGCGCCGGGGAGATTTTGTCTATATCTGCGTGCCGGATCGCATTGTGAAGCAAGCCTACATGGCCATCTACGGCGAGCTGATCCAGAGCACCCTTTCCGCCATTCTGCAGGCGGAGATTCAGATCATGGTGGTGGATACCAGCTCGGAAAAGATTCCTGATGAGGAACAGCTGCGGGCCATGCCCCAGCCCCTTTCCAGCAGCGCCCCGGTGTTTAACCCCCGCTATCAGTTTGAGAATTTCGTGGTGGGCAGCTCCAACCGCTTCGCCCACGCGGCTGCCATGGCTGTGGCGGAAAGCCCTGCCGGCGCCTATAACCCCCTCTTCATCTACGGCGGCTCCGGCCTGGGGAAAACCCACCTCATGCACGCCATCGGCCACGCTGTGCTGAAAAAAAGCCCCCAGAAACGGGTGGTCTATGTCTCCACAGAGGCCTTCACCAACGAATTCATCTACCTCCTGCGGGAAAATCGTCTGGATGCCTTCAAAAACCGTTACCGCAGCACGGATATTCTGCTCATCGACGATATTCAGTTCCTCATCAACAAAAGCCAGACCCAGGAGGAATTCTTCCACACCTTCAACGCCCTGCATGACGCGGGCAAGCAGATCGTCATCAGCTCTGACCGCCCGCCCAAGGAGCTGAATCCCCTGGAGGAACGGCTCCGCTCCCGCTTCGAATGGGGCCTCATCACCGATATTCAGCCCCCGGATTGGGAGACGCGCTGTGCCATCCTCCAGCAGAAGGCCATCAACGACCAGATGGAGCTGGATGATGAGGTGGCCTATTTCATCGCGGAAAAGGTCAAGGCCAATATCCGCGAGCTGGAGGGCGCCCTGAATAAGGTCATCTATTTTACCCAGCTCAGCCAGAAGCGCCACATCGACCTGGCCATCGCCAAGGAGGCGCTGCGGGGTCTGCTGCCGGAGGACGAGCCCCCCAAGCTCAGCATCCCCATGGTGCAGAAGGCTGTGGCCGATTATTACCAGATCAGCGTGGACGATCTGAAAAGCAAGAAAAAGGATCGCTTCATCACCTTCCCCCGGCAGATCGCCATGTATCTCTGCCGGGAGCTGATCGGCGCCACCCAGCCCCAGATCGGCCGGGATTTCGGCAATCGGGATCACAGCACCGTCATCCACGCCTGCAACCGTATCGCAGAATCCCGCCAAACCGATGCCCAGCTGGAACGGGGCATCACGGAGATTACCGCCATTCTTCGGGGGCAGAAATAAGCCCGTTTTCATCCACCCCCGCCCTTTTTTCCGTATGCAAAAGCAGAGCCGAAGCCCGGCTCTGCTTTTTTTGCTGCGCTGATCGTGAAAACGGAGGAACCCTTCTTCTTTGGAGAAGTTCGGGGCGCGAAGAGCGCGCCAAACTTGGGAGAAGCAAGAAACTTTGATCCTTGGGTCGATACTTCTATCCCGAGCAGTTGCCAAAAGATGAAAGTTTTTGGTGCCGCTTTTTCCTAAGTTCGGTTCGCTAAAGTTTGCTTTGCAAACGGCGAATCCGAACTTGTAAGCGGCGGTTTACAGGCTTTTAATCGCGAATTTATGTTGTGTTCTTCAAAAAGTGGGGGCTTTACAAGCCTCTCGCATACGCAAAGCCCCTCTATGCAGACGCTCCTTTTTGCCTTCAGCCTGAAAAAACTTAGCTTGAAGATTGCCACGTTGTTTTGCTGGGTACTGCTTCGCAATTCCGCAGCAAAAGCTTCTCCGCAATGACAGCGGATTTTTTCTGCTTCTTGTTAAGAAAACGGCTGTCCAAAAATTGAAGTTCTTTGGCCTGGCGCTCTTTCAGGAAAGGTAGGGGAGACAGGCTTTACTGGGCTTCCCGGGTTCTCCGCTCCCCGCTCAGCAGGCGTTTTTCCAGCTCCACCAGGGGGATGATGCTCAGCCCCAGTCCCAGCGCGGCTGCCAGCTGCGGCAGAGAAAGGCTGCTCAGCCGGAAAAGGGCCTGCAGGGGCGGCAGATAGATCAGCCCCAGCCCCAGCAGCAGGGAAAGCCCCGTCGCCAGAGCCAGCAGACGATTCCCCCGGGGCAGGCTGAAGATGGAGGCGCTGCGGGAGCGCATGTTCCAGGAATGCGCCAGCTCCCCTGTGCTGAGTGTGAGGAAGGCCATGCTCATGCCCAGCCCGGCCCCTGCCTGCTGCCCAAGGAAAAAGGAGGCCAGGCAGAGCAGAGCCAGCAGCAGGCCCTGGCGAAGCACCGCCTGCCCCAGCCCCCGGCTGAACACCGATTCCCCGGCGGGGCGGGGCGGTTCTGCCATGGAATTGGGCTCCGGCTCCTCTGTGCCCAGGGCGATGGCGGGAAAGCAATCCGTCACCAGATTGATCCAGAGCAGGTGGATGGGAAGAAAGATCTGCTGCCCCAGGATGCTGGCCAGAAAGATCACCAGCACCTCCGCCAGATTGGAGGCCAGCAGGAATTGCAGAGCCTTTCGGATATTCTCATAGATGCGGCGGCCCTCTCCCACAGCGCTGAGGATGGTGGAATAATCATCATCCGCCAGCACCAGTGCAGAGACGCTCTTGCTTACCTCGCTGCCGGAAAGGCCCATGCCCACGCCGATATCCGCTGCTTTCAGGGCAGGGGCGTCATTGACCCCATCCCCGGTCATGGCTGTGACCTTCCCCAGGGATTGCCAGCCCCGGACGATGCGCAGCTTATCCTCTGGCTTGACCCGGGCCAGAATGCTGCAGCGGGGGAGGATCTCCGTCAGCTCCTCTTCGGAGAGGGCGTCCAGCTCCGCACCGGTGAGCCGCAGATCCCCCGGCTGGTAGATGCCCAGCTCTGCACCGATGGCGGTGGCGGTTTCCAGATTATCCCCACTGACCATCACGGTACGGATACCGGCCTGCTTCGCCGCTGCCAGAGCCTGCTTTACCCCGGGGCGGGGCGGATCGGCCAGGCCCAGCAGCCCGGCGAAGATCAGCCCCTCTTCCCGGAGAGCTTCCTCGCCCTCCTGGGGGCGAAAGGCCAGCGCCAGCACGCGCAGCCCCCGGCCTGCCATCTCCCGGTTGTGAGAGAGGATGGCTTCCCGGGCTGCTTCATCCAGGCTGCGGATGCGCCCCCGGGCGTCCGCCTGCCGGTCGCAGCAGGAAAGCAGCAGCTCCGGCGCACCTTTTGCCAGAACCAGGCTGCGCTGCCCGTCCCGGTGCCGGGTGGACATGCGCTTCCGGCTGCTGTCAAAGGGCAGCTCCTGCAGAAGGGGGTATTCCTTTTGCAGGAGGGGGCGCTGCAGACCCTGCGCCGCTGCGTAGCGAGCCAGGGCTTCCTCTGTGGGATCCCCCAGGGGAGGCTGGGCTTCCGGCTGCGCGAAAGCCTTGCCGCCCGAAATGGCGGACCTGCGCTTGCCCTGGGACGATTGCAGCCGGCCTGTGTTCCATCCGCTGCTGCGGCCATAGCTGCCCGTTCCATTAGAGGAAAAACCTGCGTTGTTCTGCTCGTAGCTTGCTCCATCAAAGGAAAAACCTGTGCCGGATTTCCGCGCCAGCGGAAACCCGGGGGAAAAGCCTGCGCCGCGCTGCCCATTGCCCGTTGCACCCGGAATAGAGCCTGCGTCGCGCCTGTCAGCTTCCCCCGGCTGAGCCTGCCAATCCTCCGGCAGACTGTTGCAGAGCGCCGCCGCCAGCAGCCCCTCCCGGCAGAGTCCCCACTGCTCCACCACAGCCATCCTGTTCTGGGTCAGGGTGCCGGTCTTATCCGAGCAGATCACAGAGGTGGCTCCCAGGGTCTCCACCGCGTTCAGGCGACGGATCATGCCGCCCCGGGCGGAGATGGCATTCATCCCCAGAGCCAGCACCAGCGTGACAACCACCACCAGACCCTCCGGGATGGCCGCCACCGCCAGGGAAAGCGCCAGCAGCAGGGAATCGATCAGCGTCAGGATGCTGTGATCCTCTGCCACGATCAGGCTGATGATAAAAATCAGCAGGCAGATGCCCAGCACCGCAAAGGAGAGGATGCGGGAAAGCTCTGCCAGCCGCTTTTGCAGGGGGGTCTGCTTGCTTTCCGTATCCTGCAGCATACGGGCAATGTGGCCGGTCTGGGTATCATCCCCCACCGCCGTCACCAGGCCCTCCCCCCGGCCCCACAGCACCGGGCTGCCCATAAAGAGCATATTCGCCCGCTCTGCCGGGGCTGTTTTCGCCCCCTGCTCCGGGAGCCAGAGCGCATCCTTCCCCACGGGCTGACTTTCCCCGGTGAGGGAGGATTGATCCACCCGCAGCTCCATAGCCTCCAGCAGGCGCAGATCTGCCGGTACCCGATCCCCGGCGTTCAGCAGCACCACATCCCCCACCACCAGCTCCGTGGCCTTGATGCGCTGGCTGTGTCCCTCCCGGCGCACCAGTGCCTGGGGCGCATTCAGGCGGGAGAGCGCTTCCACCGCCCGCTCCGCCTTCCCCTCCTGATAGACCCCCAGCAGGGAATTTGCCAGCACCACCAGGAGGATGATGAGGGTATCCGCCAGCTCCCCGATGAGGCCGCTCACCGCTGCCGCCGCCAGCAGCACCAGAACCATGGGATCCAGCAGCTGCCGCCCAAAACGGGCCAGCGCCCCGGGGCGATCCGCCTCAGTGATGCGGTTTTCTCCCCCGTCTGACAGGCGCAGGGCCGCCTCCCGCTGGCTCAGCCCCTCCCGGCTGCTCTGTGCCGCAGAAAGGGCCTCGCTGATGTTCTTTTGATAAGCGTCTTCCATGGCGCGCATTGCTCCGCCTCCCTTTTTTCTTCGCCCGGATCGGGCTTCGAATTCTTCTTCTGGGACAAAGTATGCCGGGGGGCGGCAGGGCAGAACGGACATGTTTCGACAGGGATGGCTTCTCATCCCGGGCATTATGCCAAAGATAGAAAGTTTCTTGCTTCTTCTTTTCAAAGAAGAAGGGTTTACCGGGCTTTTAAAGTCTCCCTCTCCTGAAAAGCGAAAGTCCCTGTAACCCCCCCCACTTTTTTGAAAAAAAGTGGGTCAAAAAACTTTAATTTTTGGGTCGGTACTTCTTGATTCCGGGTATCGACCCAAAGATAGAAAGTTTCTTGCTTCTTCTTTTCAAAGAAGAAGGGTTTACCGGGCTGTTCCCGGAGGAAACCCGGGGTTCTCCCAGGTGCGGCGCGCCGGGTCGATCCTTCTCATCCCGGGCAGGGCAGAAGAAGCAGGGCGCAAAAATCCCCCTTCCGCGTGAGAAGGGGGATTGTGTTTTCTTATGCTAGGCGCGCTCGCCGCCCAGAAAATGCCTGCCCCTGCCGGAGCTGCTCTTCTGCATGCCGAATTCCATGCCCTCAATGAACTGGGCTGCATAAACCGGGTCTGTGGCCAGATCCAGCCGCCGGATGCTCCCGGCGATCTGCTGGGCTTCCTCCAGATAATGCCGGTTGCTGAGGCAGAGAAAGGCCCCCTGCCAGGCTGCATTGCCGATGGAGAGGATCTGCTCCGGCTCTACCGCAGGCAGCAGACCCAGCGCCAGCATATCCCGGGGCTGCAGGTGCGCCCGGTAGGCCTCTGCCAGCAAAATCTCGCTGATCTGCTCCGGCCCGCAATCCAGGGCATGCAGCACCGCCTGGCAGGCAGCAAAGATCGCACCCTTTGCCATCTGCAGAGCGAGGATGTCATCCGGGTTGATGAAAATATCCTGTGGGAAATTCTTATCCGCGGGGGAAAGGATCAGCTCCCGCCCGTTGATGCTGCTGCGCAGATAGGGCAGCTCCTCCCCGGGATCGCGGCTGGGAGGGCTGATGCGTCCTTCCGCATCCAGCAGACCCGCCTCCAGCATGGCCCGGGCCGCAGAGAGCAGACCCGCGCCGGAGATGCCCCGGGGGCGTCCGTCCCGAACGGTCTTTACCACCAGGCGCCTGCCGATCTCCACCTGGGTGATGGCTCCGGTCATGGCCGGCATGCCGCAATGGATGCCCTGTCCCTCAAAGGGCAGCTCCGGGATGGAGGTGGCGACCATTCGCCCCAGGCCCGCGCCGATCACCTCGCCGCTCATGCCCAGGTCGATCAGCAGCGTGACCCAGGGCTGATCCATTTTATGCAGCAGATCCGCCGCCAGACAGGAGCAGATCACATCCGCGCCCAGATCCGGCCCGGCAGCAGGCAGCAGATAGGCCAGAGTCAGGGGCTGCAAAGAGCTCAGACCCAGCTCGCCGCAGGTGAATTGCCGCAGCTGTGCGGCGCTCCCCGGCTCCGGCGCAGGGTCCAGCAGATCCAGCATCAGGCTGCTTCCCGCGCAGCTGATGGCATTGATCTGCTCCGGGCTGACCCCGGTTCGGGAGCAGAGCTTGCTCAGCAGGCTCTGCATATCCCCCAGCAGCAGTCCGCGCAGCTTTTCCCGACCCTCTGCCGTGCGGGACATGGCAAGGCGTGCCTCCGGCTGGGCTGCCAGAGCCAGCTGTGCATTGGGGCAGGCGCTGATCTCCGGGATATTCATGCTGCCCAGATCCACCAGACCCGCGGCGATGGTGCCGCTGCCCAGGTCAAAGACCAGCCCATAGCCGCCGGAAAGCGGGGCGGGGAGCAAAGCCTCCTCCTGCTCCTCCTGACCATGGCGCAGCACCGCATCCCCGGCAATGTGCCGCTGGCTGGCCAGAAACCAGCCCTCTGTGCGCTGGGCCGGGCTGAATACCGCTGCCTCTGCCTCCGGCTGATCTGCCGGGCTGATGCTGCCCCGCTCCAGGCAGAATTGCTCCGTCCGGGCGTCCCGGCTATCCACCAGACCGGCCAGCAGCAGCAGGCTGTGGAGGCTGTCTCCTTCGTAGCCCTGCAGATCGATCCCCTCCGGGAGGATGTGCAGGGTAAATTGGCGTTGGTTCATGGGAATCCTCGTTTTGCTGAAAGAATTACAGACTTTTAAGTCCTTCTTCTTTGAAAAGAAGAAGCAGGAAACTTTCTATTTTTGGGCTGATGCCCCGGAAATGAGAAGTGTAGTTGATAGTGGATAGTGGACAGTTGTGGAGGCGTTTCGGGGCGAAACCCGTTGGAAGCAGGGAAGTCCTTCTTTCAAGCCCTCCATCAGCTTCGCTGCCAGCTCTCCCTGGGCAGGGGAGGCGTTTCCCTGCTGCCCGGAAATGAGAAGCAGCAAGCCAAAACATTGTCATTGCGAGGCTGGCAAGCTGAGGCTTTGCGTTAGCAAAGACCAGCTTGGCAACGTGGCAATCCCCCGGTTTCCGCGGACGCGGAAACTTTTCAAAAAGGAGCTGTCGCCACATGGCTCCCTGCGCCTGGGGGCGCAGGCGCTCCTTTTTGCCGCCTCCTGAGATGGATTTTCCTCAGGATCGCCACGTCGTTTTGCCGGAAGATATTTCATATCTTCTCAGCAAAAACTTCCTCGCGATGACAAAACCCAGGGCTTTCTGCCCAAAATTTGAAGTTTTTTAGACCCCGCAAGTTTGGCACGCCGAACTTTTCAAAAAAGTGGGGGGCCCGGAGAAAGTCTGGTAAACCGTACTTCTTTGAAAAGAAGTACCAAGAAACTTTCTATTTTTGGCCTTGATACCCAGAATCTAGAAGCAGCATCCAAACCCAAGTGTTTTCTGGGCCCCTCTTTTTTAAAAAGAGGGGCGGTTTACGGCTTTTAACGCTTTGGCTGGCAGCAGGGCAAAAGCCGCTTCTCATCCCCCGAAGCCCAGCAAATACGGGCCGCGAGCGGCCCGTATCGATGGGGGAATATTCTTTTTCTCAGCAAGCGCCTACATCTTCTCCGGTGCAGAGACGCCCAGGGCTTTCAGGGCGCTGCGGATGACGGCGGCCACAGACTGAATCAGGCTGAGGCGGGCATCCATCAGGGCAGTATCCTCGATGATGCAGTGGCAGTGGTTGTAGAAATTGTGGAAAAGACCAGCCAGATCCATCACATAGCCGGCGATGCGGTGGGGCTCCCGGTTCACGGCGGCGATGGCCACTTCGTCCGGGAAATCTGCCAGGCGACGGATCATCTCTTGCTCAGAGGCTTGCGTCAGCAGGGAAACATCCGCGTTCTCCGGCTGGCGGCCTGCCTGAGAGAGGATGGAGCAGATGCGTGCGTGGGCATACTGCACATAATACACCGGGTTATCGGCAGACTGGCTCTTTGCCAGATCCATATCGAAATCGATGAGGCTGTCCGCGCCGCGCATGACGAAGAAGAAACGGGCGGCATCCCGGCCCACTTCCTCCACCAGCTCTTCCAAAGTGACATAGGTGCCGGTGCGCTTGCTCATCTTCAGCAGCTCGCCGTTCTGGTAAAGGCGGACGAACTGCATGAGGATGACCTCCAGCTGCTCTTTTTTGTAGCCCAGCGCTTCCATGGCGCCCTTCATGCGGGCCACATGGCCGTGATGGTCAGCGCCCCAGATGTCGATGACCTGCTCAAAGCCGCGCTGGAATTTGTTCAAGTGATAGGCAATATCCGCAGCGAAATAGGTGGGAATGCCATTGGCGCGAACCAGAACCTCCGGCTTTTCCTCGCCGAAGCGTTCGCAATCCAGCCAGACCGCGCCCTCTTTTTCCAGCAGCCATTTGTCCTGATCCAGGGCTTCCAGCACGTCCTTGATCTTGCCGCTGTCGTGCAGCTCCCGCTCGGAGAACCACTTGTCATAGTATACGTTGAAATGCTCCAGCGCCAGGCGGATGGCGGCGATCTTCTTCTCCAGCGCGTATTCGGCCAGGTATTCCTTACGCAGGGATTCCTCGATGTGCAGGTATTTGTCGCCGATCTCTTCGATCAGACCCTTGATGAGGATGGGCAGGTCTGCGCCGTGATAGCCGTCCTCGGGGAATTCGATGTCCTGACCCAGCTGCTGCAGGTAAAGAGCGTTCAGGGTATTGGCGAATTTCTCGATCTGATTGCCTGCGTCGTTTACATAATATTCCCGCTGCACCTTCCAGCCGGCCAGATCCAGGATCCCGGCCAGGCTGTCGCCGATGGCAGCGCCGCGGGCATTGCCCATATGCAGCTCGCCGGTGGGGTTGGCAGAGACGAATTCCACCTGGATCTTCTGGCCCTTGCCCGTATCGCTGCGGCCAAAGTCCTCACCCTGTGCCAGGATGTCCGCCAGCACCCGCTGGAGCCAGCCTTCCTTCATGCGGAAATTGATGAAGCCCGGCCCGGCGATCTCCATTTTTTCCACTTCCGTGCCGGAGAAATCAATGGTCTCTGCGATGATCTTCGCCAGATCCCGGGGGGCCATATGGCACTGCTTGGCCATGACCATGGCGGCGTTCACCGCGAAATCCCCGTGGGCAGCTTCCCGGGGGCGCTCCACCGGGAAATCCGGGATCTGCTCAAAGGAGATGCGCCCGGCGGCCTTTGCCTGCTCCAGCGCTGCACAAACAGCCTGATGGATGGCCTGCCGACGCTGACCCATGACGGTGTTGAATTCCTGCATATTTCTTTCCTCCCATGCTATGCTCGATTCATGCCCCGGCGCAGCGCGCTTTGGCATATTTTTCTTTTTCCGTACCTTATATCATAGCGCAAACTGCGTTTTTTTACAAGGGGGGGAGGGGGAAAGTGGAGAGATGGGAGTTGACAGTTGCGGAAGCGTATCGAAGGCAAAGCCTTCGATACGCATTAAACGCGGAGGAAACTCTCGTTGTGTCATTGCGAGGCAGTTCAGCTGCGGGACTGCAAAGCAGTACACAGCTGAACAACGTGGCAATCCTAAGGCAGCTCCCAGCAGAAATTTAGCTTCAGGTTTGCCACGTTGCCAAGCTGGGATTTGCTGGCGCAAATCCTTAGCTTGCCTGCCTCGCAACGACAGGAAAAAGTCCGTACTTCCCCTATTTCAATGCGTTTCGGGGCAGCCGAAACGCCATATCCTGTCTGGCCGGGATATAATGCACCCCTACCATATTTCAATGCGTTTCGGGGCAGCCGAAACGCCATAGCAACTGTCAACTGTCAGCTGAAAAAGGGCAGCAGAGACAGCAGGCGGCGGTAAGGAAAGTGCTGGGAAGAAAAATGACTTTCAAAAAACATCTTGCGGAATGACAAAAACAAGCGTATACTGAAAAAGCCCGTCAGGGGCAAGTGAATTTTGAAAAAAGGCGTGAGCTGCATGGAATATATCAAACGCTTTGCCCGGCTGATCTGGGGCCTGATGCTCTGTTCGGTGGGCATTTACATGGCCATTCAGGCCAATATCGGCCTGGCCCCCTGGGATGCCTTCAGCATGGGGCTTTCCTATGCCACAGGCATTACCTACGGAGATGCCTCCATCCTGAGCGGGCTGGTCATCATTGGCATTGACCTGATCCTGCGGGAAAAGATCGGCTTCGGCACCATTCTGAACACCATCCTCATCGGGAAGATGGTGGATCTGCTGGAATATGTGAATCTCATCCCCCTGCTGGAGAATTTCTGGTGGGGCTTGGGTCTGCTGCTGCTGGGGCAGAGCATCATGTGCGTGGGCGCCCACTATTACATCAGCGCGGCCATGGGCTGCGGCCCCCGGGATTCCCTCATGGTGGCTCTGGGTAAGCGGGTGAAGCGCTTCCCCGTGGGGCTGATCCGCATCCTGATCGAGGGAACAGCCCTGCTCTGCGGCTGGCTGATGGGTGCAAAGGTGGGTCTGGGCACCCTCATCGCCGCGGTGGGCGTGGGCTTCATTCTGGAGATCGTCTTCCGGCTCTTCCGCTTTGATGTGAAGGCCGTCTGCCACGAGGGGCTTCTGGATACCCTGCGGAACTGGGGCCTGCTGCGGCAGAGATCTGCGAAGGCTGCAGAAAACGAAGGAAAGCTCTAAATCATTATGCGTATACCTGGCCTGCTACTTCCCCTGATCCGGGAGGCGGCAGGCCTTTTTGTTTGCAGCTGATCGCTGAGCGTGGAAAGTGGATAGCTGTGGCAGCTGAACCGCCTTGCAATGACAGAGAGCTTGTCTTTTGTCATCGCAAGGCAGGTTTTCTGCAGCAAAGCCCGGCTTGGCAACATGGCGATCTTTGTATTTTTATGGCAGAAGCTCGTTCAAGACCGTTTAACCCCTTCCTCTTTGGAGAAGTTCGGGGCGCGAAAAGCGCGCCGAACTTGGGAGAAGCGAGAAACTTTTTCGCATTGGGTCGGTACCCGGAAAGAGGCGTGAGGATCAAAAATTAAAGTTTTTTGACCCACTTTTTTTCAAAAAAGTGGGGGTAGCCTCCAATGCATCGCGCCCTGTGTCTGCGGCGCAGACGTGCTTTTTTGCCGTCCTCCGCAAAAGTTCAGCTTGAAGATTGCCACGTCGTTTTGCTGGAAAATACTTCGTATTTCCGCAGCAAAAGCTTCCTCGCAATGACAGGAAGGGAGCTTGCTGCCTCTGCCTCCAATGCGTTTCGATCCGAAACGCCACAGCAACTCATAACTCTAAGCTCATAACTCATAACTGTTCCCGGCTCTGCCGGGAACCTGTGACGGTTTTCTGAAGAAAGGTCAAATTTTTCCGCAAAGGTCAAATTTTTCCTTGACAAATACCGGCAGGGGAGGTACTCTATTGTTAGCACTTGAAGCAAGCGAGTGCTAACGAACAAAGCAGACAATATGCAAGCAAAGGCATTCTCTCTAAGGAGGGACCTTATGGAGGAACGGAAAAAGCAAGTCCTCAATGCCATCATCAAAGATTATATTGCCAATGCGGAGCCGGTGGGCTCCCGGGCGGTGGCGAAGAAATATGATCTGGGGGTTTCCCCCGCCACCATCCGCAATGAGATGAGCGACCTGACGGAGGATGGCTACATCGAGCAGCCCCATACCTCTGCCGGGCGCATCCCCTCTGCAAAGGGCTATCGCTTCTATGTGGATAACCTGATGGAGCGGCCGCCGCTGCGGCCGGAGGAACGGCAGCAGGTGCGCCAGGCCATGAGCGGCGATCTGACGGAGCTGGATGATTTTATGCGGAATTGCTGCGCCATGATCTCCCGGCTCACCAATTACGCCTCCATCGCCGCCATCCCGGAGCGGGGTCACGGCAGCGTGGAGAATATCCAGCTCATCCCTTTGAACGAGCGGCAGGCCCTGGTCATCATCCTGGCCTCCACGGGCATCATCCGGCACAAGGTCATCGATCTGCCCGGCCCCATCAGCCCGGCACAGCTCTCCGCTGTGGAGCGGGCCATGGTGAAGGCTCTGCGGGGCGCGGAAATGCGCAGCGTCAGCTATGAGCTGCTGGATGAGCTGCTGCGGAAATACCAGATGCAGGAGGCTATGGCTGCCCAGGCTCTGGATCTGCTGGAGCAGACCCTTCGCCCGGAAAGCAGCACCCGCATCTTTACTGGCGGCGCCACCCACATGCTCTCCCAGCCGGAATTTCAGGATCTGGAAAAGCTGAAAAGCATCTTCTCCCTGCTGGAAGCGGACAATAAGCTGAAAGAGCTGCTGGAAAAGGTGGATCCGGGCAAACGGACGCTGACCATCACCATCGGCGGGGAAATGCCGGTGGAGGGTGTGAAGGATTGCTCCATGGTGGTTGCCAATTACTTCGTCAATGGGGAAAAGGCCGGCAGCATCGGCGTGCTGGGCCCCACCCGCATGCGCTACGGGCGCACCGTCAGCCTGATGGAAACCATCGCCGGGGAGCTTTCCCGGGCCATGGACGAAAAATAAGCGGCAAGACACAGCTTGCCTTCCCCCAGGGGCGGGCGCTTTGGAATAAAACACTGCGATGAGGTGCATGATGAGCAAAAACAAAGAAAAAAATAATCCGGAGCTGGAAAAGGAGCAGACCGCGGAGGAAATGAAGGCCGAAGCAGCGGAAAGCCCGGAGAACGAGCCTGCTGATGAGGCGGAAGCCCTGCGCCAGGCTGTGCTGAACGGGGATTTCGATATTCAGGATTTCCTCAGCCAGTTCAAGGCAGCGCAGGCAGCCCAGGAGGAGGCGGAAGCCAAGGCCCTGCGGCTCCAGGCGGATTTTGACAACTACCGCCGCCGCAGCAAGGCAGATACCGAGACGGCCATTCACCGGGCAGCCGCGGAGCTGATCGGCAGCATCCTGCCGGTGATCGACAATTTTGACCGGGCCTGGCAGGCCATGGCCGAAAGCCCGGATAAGGAGGGCGTTGGCCTCATCTCCCGCCAGCTGCTGGATGTGCTGCACAATGCCGGCCTCCGGGAGATCGAGGCGGAGGGCAAGGACTTTGACCCGAATCTGCACCACGCCGTCAGCCAGATCGAGGCCGGCGAGGAGCAGAAGGGCAAGGTCACCCAGACCCTGCAGAAGGGCTATCTGCTCAACGAGAAGCTCCTGCGCGCCGCTATGGTGCAGGTTGGGATATAGGAGCAGGGAATAAAAAGCAAAATCCCCACTTTTTTTAGAAAAAAGTGGGACAAAAAACACTTATATTTGCATTGCTGTTTCCAGGCAAAGGCCGTTCACAATAAGTGTTTTCTTGGCTCTTCTTTTTAAAAAGAAGAACGGTTTCCCCAAAAAACGCAAATTCAGCGGCCTTTCGAAACGCGTTGGAAGAAGGAAAGTCGGAGCCATTGTCATTGCGAGGAAGATTTTGCTGCGGAGATACGCAGTATCTTCCAGCAAAACGACGTGGCAATCTTCAAGTTGAATTTCTGCAGGGAGCTGCGTTAGGATTGCCACGTTGCCAAGCTGGCTTTTGCTGGCGCAAAATCTCAGCTTGCCAGCCTCGCAATGACCGAAAGCTGACCTGCTTCCGGCAGAAGCCGGCAGGCCAAAAGTCAAAGTTTTTGGTGCCGTTTTTTCCAGGTTCGGTTTGCGTAAAATTTGCTTCGCAAACGGCTAAGCCGAACTTGTAAGCGGCGGTTCTAAAGAAATTCAAAGATTCTCTTCTTCTTTGAAAAGAAGAAGCAAGAAACTTTTAGCCTTTGGACTGATAACTCTAATTAAGGGTATCGACCCAAAAACCAAAGTTTTTTGACCCACTTTTTTTCAAAAAAGTGGGGGTTTCCCCAAAACACAAACCAGTTCACAAGATCATTCACATATGTTCATTCAATAAGGAGGAACGATCCATGGGTAAAGTTATCGGCATCGATTTAGGCACCACGAACTCCTGCGTCGCCGTAATGGAAGGCGGCGAGGCCATTGTCATCCCGAATCCGGAAGGCTCCCGCACCACCCCCTCTGTGGTGGCATTCGCCAACGGCGAGCGTCTGGTGGGCCAGGTGGCCAAACGTCAGGCAGTCACCAACCCGGACAACACTGTTATGAGCATCAAGCGCAAAATGGGTCAGAAGGTAGAGACCAAGCTGGCGGGCAAAGGCTATCAGCCCCCGGAAATCTCCGCATTCATCCTGCAGAAGCTGAAATCTGACGCGGAAGCCTATCTGGGCGAAACCGTCAGCCAGGCGGTCATCACCGTTCCCGCTTATTTCTCCGATTCTCAGCGCCAGGCCACCAAGGACGCAGGCAAGATCGCCGGTCTGGAAGTGCTGCGCATCATCAACGAACCCACCGCTGCTTCCCTGGCCTATGGCCTGGATAAGGAAAACGCCCACAAGATTCTGGTGTATGACCTGGGCGGCGGCACCTTCGACGTTTCCATCCTGGAGCTGGATGAGGGCGTCTTCCAGGTGAAGGCCAACTCCGGCAACAACTTCCTGGGCGGCGATGATTTTGACCAGAAGATCGTGGATTATCTCGTGGAGAGCTTCCGCCGGGAGCATGGCATCGACCTGGCTGCCGACAAAATGGCCATGCAGCGCCTGCGTGAGGCTGCGGAAAAAGCCAAATGCGAGCTTTCCGG
>JAFSHU010000113.1 GCA_017440145.1 Bacillota bacterium | reverse complement strand
CACATAAAGATCAGATTTTGCCATATAGGGGGTCTTGGTGATCTGCCAGCCCCGTCTGCATTCCTCATCCTCGATGAAGCGCTGCAGGATCTGGATGACCTTTGCGCCCTTGGGCAGCAGGATGGGCAGACCCTGGCCGATCACCTCGGCGGTGGTGAAATATTCCAGCTCACGGCCGATCTTGTTGTGGTCGCGCTTGCGGGCCTCTTCCAGACGGGCCATATGCTCTTCCAGTGCATCCTTGCTGGGGAAGGCAGTGCCGTAAACGCGGCAGAGCATGGGCTTGCTGCTGTCCCCGTGCCAATAGGCGCCGGCGCAGTGGGTCAGCTTATAGGCCTTGATGCTGCCGGTGCTCATCATGTGGGGGCCGGCGCAGAGCTCATCGAATTCGCCCTGCTTATAGAAGCTGATGTTTTCGCCATTCCCAGCGTGCTTCTGGATCAGCTCCACCTTATAATCCTGATTGTCCTGCTCATAGAAGGCAATGGCTTCCTCCGGGGGCAGCTCATAGCGGCTGAGGGGCAGGTTTTCCTTGACGATCTTCTTCATTTCCGCTTCGATGGCGGCCAGATCTTCCTGGGTGAAATTGTTTTCCACGTCAAAGTCATAATAGAAGCCATCCTCAATGGCCGGGCCGATGGCCAGCTTGGCATTGGGGTAGAGGCGCTTCACGGCCTGGGCCAGAATGTGGCTGGCGGTGTGGTTAAAGACCAGCTTGCCGTCAGGATCATCGAAGGTGAGGAATTCGATCTGCGCGCCATCCTCCGGGATGGTGCGGAGATCCACCACCTGACCGCCCATCTTGGCGGCGCAGGCCTTCTTTGCCAGATCCCGGTCAATATTCTTGGCGATGGCGATGAGGGACAGCCCGGCTTCCACTTCCTGAGGGCCGTAATTTGCAACATTGATATTCATTTTTTCTTCCTCCCGTTTCCGGCTGCTGTGCAGCCTGCTTTTGTAGTTTGCTCCGGGCCGCTGAAAAATAAAAAAACCTCCACCCCAGCACGGGGTGAAGATCAACTCCACGGTTCCACCCGAATTACCGCAAACAAAGGCAAAATGCCTGCTTGCGGTCACTCTTTGCACTGACGCGGCATCACGGCAGGGGTTCGCCCCCGCACTCCCCGGTGGTAAACTGTGGCTGTCGCTTTACGGCCTTTCACCTGACGCCGCTCTCTGGAAAAGGACGGGGCCGCAGCTCATGTCCGGATCATCGTTTTGGCTGTATTCAGATTAGCTTTCACTATACCACCGCCGCCTGCATTTGTCAAGCTGGGAGGAGGGGACTGCGCTGCTTTTTATGGGCAAAAGGGGCTGTGCCGAAAAGCACAGCCCCTGCTTCGTTTGCTTAGAAGATCTGCCCGGGAAGACGCAGCTTCTCTTTGTGGGGGAAGCTGCTGTCAAAGGCTTCGGCTGCCGCCTCATCCACAAAATAGCCCTGGGGAGGGGCGTATTCACCGCTGATTCCGGCCAGATACCCGGGGATCAGCTCCCTGCAGAGGAAGAAGGAAGCATCCGCCCCTTCCGGCAGGCCGTGGTAGCGAATCCCAAAGCTGCCGGCGAAGGCAAAGCCGCTTTTTCCATAGAAGGCGATGTTGCCCTCGAAGCAGAGAGCGCCGTAGCCCAGGGCAGCTGCTTTCTCCAGAGAATGATCCAGAAGAAGCTTCCCGTAGCCCTTTCGCTTCAGCTCCGGGTGGATGCAGATGGGGCCCATGGTCAGGATGGGGATTTCTCTGCCCTCATCTGCCCGGATCGCGGCTTTCATGAAGATGTTCTGGCCGATCAGGCGGCCATCCTTCTCCATGACAAAATCCAGCTCCGGCACAAAGGCAGGGTCCTCCCGCAGCAGGTGCAGAACGTAATGCTCCAGGCAGCCGGGGCGATACACGTTCCAGAAGGCTTCTCTTACCAGATTTTCCACTTCCCGCTGCTCTTCTTTTCTTTCCAAACGAATGAGATAGTCATTTTTATTCATTGTTTATCCTCCTGATGCTTGTTGACTGCAAGACGGGGAGGTTTGCCGGGGATTGTATTCTGCAAACCTCCCGGTTAGCCTACAATCTCCATTGCTCTGCTTGTTTTTTTCAAAAAGCAATCTCCTTTGAATAAAAATGTATGGAATCCCCTTTTTGAAGCCCTCCTGCCTGGCAGGCGGGCAGGGGATTCTCTGTTTGAAAGGGAAGGGGCTTCCCTCTTTCTGCAGTTTAGCAGAAGGCGGAGAGGATTGCAAGCCGGGGGAGGTGGATCAGGGCTGATCCGTCCGCCCCAGGATATAATCCGTCGAGACCTGGTAATAGTCTGCCAGCCGAAGCAGGTGGCGGATGGGCAGCTCGTTGGCGCCCCCTCTTTGCAAGTAAAAAAGCACTGCATCCGGAGATGCAGTGCTTTTGTGTATGCAGCAGAGATCAGGACGGCGGCGTGGCTCAATCGTCCACTATCTGCTCTGCTTCGTTTTCTGTGAGGCCTTCCAGCTCCAGCAGGAATTCCTCCATGTGCATGCCGCTGATCGTATCTTCTATAGAAGAGGTATTGATCTCAAAAAGCAGGGGCTTGCCGCCTTCCGTCCGGAATTCGGTCTGGAATCTTTGCTGCTGCTCCTCTTCAGGCAGCAGCAAATTGGAACGCAGCTCCAGCAGGCCATCCTCCTTGCAGACGATCATATAGGGCTCGATGGCGGGGAAATATCTGTCCTCCTCCGCATTGTAGCTCAGGAAAAGAATACAACTTTCCTCCGGCTTCGGCTCCATGTAGAATTCCCACAGATAATCCACGGAAAAGGGATCGAATTTTGTGGCTTCCTGCACGATCAGCCCATTTTCCACCACGGCATTGTCCAGCTCACCGCTGAATCTTCTCTTATAAGGAATGTTGATGCGAATCTCATCTTCTGCCTGACCTTTCAGCACCTGCTCCACGGCAAAGCTATAGATGTGCCCTTCGAAATAATCGGTTTTGGATTCTTCCGTCGGGTTTTCCGGGTTCCGGGCCATATTCCAGGCTTCTTCGAATTCCAGATACTGCCCTAAAAGCACCACATCCGCGATTGCATACATATCCTGCAGCTCCCCGCTGACCGGATAATCTGAGCGGCGAGAGATGGACATCACATCTTCCTGTGCGACCAAGCCCTCTTCCTTTCCGGGCTGCGGCAGAAGGAAGATCGTGACTGCCAGCAGAAGGAGAAGCAGGGGAAGGATCAGTTTCCATTTCTTCATCAGTTTCTTCGACATAGAGGATCCTCCTTTTCTTATTTTTTAAAAAATAGATATTTTTATGATATAAGCATAACACAAAATATTCAAAAAATCAATACTTTTGTTCATGTTTTGTGGTTTCCGGTGGTCTTTGTTCCTTTTTTGGAACCACGGAGCCGCCCCTGCAGCAGAGATCGGGGTGGTGGGGAGCCTTCGTCCACTGTCTGTTCTGCAATAAAAAACTTCCGGGCAGGGTTGCCCGGAAGCGGAGGTTTTGCTGTTTTTTTGTGTGCCGCATTCCCTCTGTCCGCTGCTTTCGGAGCAGGCTCCGGAAGAAGAACAGTGCGGATCCGTGCGGAGGCGCTGTTTTCGGCTGCGTCTTTTCCTGTGCTGCCAGCTCCCTACCTCATCCCCCCGCAGACCCCCCATCCGCAGGGGGCGCATCCACCATGGCCGCCCCAAAGGCCTGCTCCAGATGGCGCAGCACCTCCGGGTCGGCCAGCTGCCGCTCATGGATCACCAGGCGGCTGGGCTGCATGGCGATCACATTGGAGACCAGCGTGGCCTCTGCCCCCAGATAGGAGCCGCCCTCCTTAT
>JAFSHU010000015.1 GCA_017440145.1 Bacillota bacterium | reverse complement strand
TCTTCCGAATTTTTAAATTCCTCCCCGTGTATTTTCGTTAGCAAGGAATAATAAGCCATGCTGAGCAGCCAAAACAAAAGGATAGCCAGCAATAGCAGCAGGAGTGGCCTCTCCCTCCATCTTTTTTTCCTAACTTTATCCTTGATCGGATTCACCCCCTTTGCCTATTTTTCATCTAACTCCAGTAAGCTTCCCATACGCGCATAATAGGACTCTGCCATTTTCCCGAAATCAGTTGCACCAGGAGAAGAATGCGGTGGCTTTTTATCCCAGCCCTGATTATATAGGGTCGCCAAGATATCCGGTCGCGTCTTAATTTCAGGAAAAGCATTGATCCACTGGTCTTGTGCATGTTTTAAATACGCCGCAGCATAACGAATACTCTCTTTTTCATCCAATAAACGTTTTGCAATGTTGTATTCTCTGGCTAATTGTGATTCTTCACCGAAAATGGATTTTCCTCCTTCTGTCCTTTCGATATAACCCAAATCCTCCATTTTCTTCGCAGTACTGACCAGTACCTGAGAAACACCAATGGAAGTATCTATGAAAAACAAAGGAAAATCAGCCAAATCAAAAACATTAACATTAGTGCTTTGTTCAGTATAGATGCAGGCAGCCAATGTTTGCGGGTCCACCCCAAATTCCTCTGCTGCAGCAAGAATATTTTCCTTGTTTCGGGCAATCACATATTCAGCTCTATTTTTTATTCTGTTCTGCCCCGTCATCTCTGCCAGAAAATCATGCATCTCTTGGCTGAAGCTGCGGAAAGGATCCCTGTCACTTCGCATCAGGTACCAGGCATAGAGCGTGTTCTCGTCCAGCTGCCCCGTCTCCGGCACCGCCTCCCCATTCGGCCCGGTGTAACCCAGCGCATTCAGCACCGTCTGGGTTCGCAGCGTTTCATTCGGGTTCGCAAAATCCTGCATAGATGCGGAATCCGAATTCACCACCTTTCGCAGGGGCGCTTCTCTCTGCAGCTTCTTTTCCAACACAGACATATCCTGCCCCACCTGCCGGGATACATAATCCTGCTTCCCGCTGCTCTGCGGCAAGCTCCGCGCACCGATCCCACTCTGCTGCCCCAGCGTCGGCCAACGCAAACAAAAAAGCCCCCGGCTCTCACCCACATCAGGGGAAAGCCGGGGATTCCTTGTGCAGAAAGATAGCAGGGATGGCTAATGAAAAGGAGAATCTTTATGGTACGCCAGCGTGCAAACTGAAAGGAGAGCGAATATGTGCATAAACACAGATAACCTGACCAAAGCAGGAAAAGTCATTATCACCATCTTCTTAATCTGCTGCTTGACTCCGATTCTAATTCTTTTCATACTTGGTTTCGGAGCAAGGAAGGAAGTACGCAACTTTGAGCAACAGCTTTTCGCGTGTCCCCTGCCGTTTGAAAGCACCCTCCTGGCAAAAGATTCAGCCCACGGACGCATCGATAAGGGCAGCGGAAATCAAACAGATTACTCTGCCATCATCCTCATAGAAAGCCCTCTGAGTCTCAGTGCGGTTGAAGAGTATTATACCAAAGCCCTGTCAGAGGCCAGAAGCCCCCTGAGCTGGTTTGCACCTTCGACTGGAAATGTAGACCTGTTTGTGGTCCCTGTCACTGAACCCTACTACCAGACTTTCCGTAATGAACTCCACCCCTTCTATTTTGAATGTCTGGAAGATCGAGAGGACTTCTCCGGTTTATACTATATTTTTATGCGCAACTAATCTAAACGCAGGTAGTCACGCATATAGGGCAAATACTCACGAACAAATTGACCGTAATCCTCTCCGCCGTTGTATACCACTAGAACCTTTTGCCAATCCTCATAGGACAAAGAGCCCAAATCATCAATGGAATCAATCATCCCAATAGATGCCGCTTTTTGAGCCAGAACCGCAGCTATCATCTGAATATTAAAATAATCATTGGCCCCTAGTCTAGCCTGTAAGAGCCAATCCTGATTCGGCAAGTCGGTTTCAATTCCAGCTTCTTCCATATATCCCACAGCTTCTCGTGCTGTCTCTGGGAAAATAGCTCCTAAGCCTAAGGAATGGGTGCCAAAAAGCTTTCTTTTTTCTATAATCGGACTTAGAATTTTATTTCCGAGTTCTCCTAACCATGGATTGATCTCCCATAAAGCAGTGGTAATATTTGCTAGGCTATCAGGCAGGCTCTGCGTGTATTGCTCTTTCAAAATCACAGAGGCAATCACCTCCGCAGGGATGTTAAATCGCGATGCTGTTTCCAAAAT
>JAFSHU010000014.1 GCA_017440145.1 Bacillota bacterium | reverse complement strand
GGATTTGTTCTTGTTACTCAGTAGCCTCTGCTACTCTCCGCAGAATCTCTGGGCAACCTCTGGGCGTCCAGCTTCTGCGCCATAAAATCCTCCACCAGCCCAAAGGGGATCATAGGAGAAGACAAATGCAGCTTTTCCTCCACAAAGTGGAGCTGGAAACAGCAGCCCATTTTCTCCTGGCGGAACTCCAGCCTGTATAGGCTGGCAAAACGACCGTCCCCGGACGGGGCTTCCCCCAAAAAGCGAATGAAAAAAGCCTCCCCCTCTTCATAAAACTGGTAAAAGAGACGATCCCGCACATTCCTGCGGCTCAAAAAGGAAAGGCAATCCTCCACAGAATGGGGGCTGCGGAAAAGAAATTCAAAGGGGCTTGTATCCATCGCCTGACGCAGCCGCCCGATGCTCCAAGCAAGGTGAGAAAGAACACAGCAGAGGGCTCCCAGAAAAAGCAGGCCAAACAGCAGGATTACCAAAGGCTTCTCCGGGCGCAGAAATGCAAGCAAAGCCAGCAAAAGCAAAATATACAGCCCAACGAAGAGAAAAAACACCTTCTTTTTGAGCATGGCTATTCCCTCCATTTCTCATAAAACTTATCCCACTCATCAAATAAATTAAAAAGCATTAATTGGATGGCTGATGTCTCGTCCCACTCAACATGCGCTTCCAGCCCTGGGGTTGAAAATCCCCCTACTACGGTGCCGCCATAATAATTGGTATTGTTTTGTGCATCAGGAATAATATCCAAATCTCCACCTACAAATAAGGGAACGCCATAGACTGGTGCTGCCACTGTTCCACCAACATGATAACCACTGCCAAGCAGCTTGTCAATAGATGGGGCATTACTAAATGATTCATAAATGCCAAAATGCGCCCCTGGAGTACCAGCTGTTAATCCCCCACCAAGGCTATATTGGAAGCCTATGTTCCCTTTTGTATCCGCAACCAGCCCTCCATATCCAGCAAAATCAAACACAGATGGGCTAACCGATGCAGTTACACCCAAAGAATAGGTAGCATCAAAATTTTCCAAAAACACTTGCAAGGCCTTTATTGCCAGATTGCAACTATCTAATAATTTATTCCCGGTTTTATTTTTGGTTTTATCCTTGACTTTATCCAGAAAAACCAATGCTGCTTGTAATGTTTCTTTTCCCAAAATCCCGTCCTGTTTAATCTTTTTTTCAGGCTTGGAAAAATAAGGCGTTTCATTAAGAGCCTTTTGCAGGTTATAAACATCTGGATTAAACCTACTAAAGGCCACTTGTCTTGCAACTCCTTTCTCCCACTCCCGCTGCGCTTTCGCCATCGGGCTGTTGTTACTCCCCAGCAGCACGCCGCCATAGGTCTTGTCATTCCACGCCAGCAGCGTATCCTGATCCAGAACCCCATCCTCGCGCAGGGGTTTGCCGTTCTGCCCGTAAAAGCCCAGCAAATTCAGCTTCTCCTGCTCCTCTGCGATGGCATCTCTGCCGGTAAAGACCTGCTGGGCTCCTGCGTCTGCCCTCAGAAGCACTTCCGTCAGGTTCTTCTCCCTTTTGGCAGGAATCTGGCTCCGCACAGTAGAATTACCTATATAGAAAGCCCGGCTTTTCTGTAAGGAGGATTGCTATGCCGAAATATCTGGAAAACAAGTGGGAAAATGAGCGCAACGCGGAGCAGGAAATACAGTTTAATAAATATATGGAAGCTTCTTTATCTTTAAATCAAAAAAAAGAGGCAGCGCAAAAAAGAAAACTAAAGAGCTGGGTATCTTGCCTGTCCGAACTAGAGAATGTATTCATGCTATGCTGTTTCTATGATCTTTTTGTTTTATTCTCCGGCCCTTTATTCGGAAAAGATCTCTCACACTTAATGTTTCTGATTGAAGCTGATTTAGCAGCAGCCAGCATGAAGGGAGTAGAGCTTTTCGTAATAGATTACATTGCTACCATTGTTTCAGCTCAAACAATCTATCATTTAATTAGAAAAAACCATTTCTCTTCTGGATTTTATATTCTTTTATGGATACAATTTCTCTTACTAAGCGGTTTTTATATTATTGATCGAAGTCTGTATGGTTCCCCCTTCAATATTGCTTCTTACCAAAACCTCCTGCACATTGGTTCCATGATTTATTTTTATGCCAATCAAAAAGGCTTAAAACTTTTATATGAGCAAAGCAAAAAACCAGAGGAGACACACTAAACTGTGTCTCCTCTGCTCATTTAAAAAGCGATTACAACAGGTAATTCTCAATAAAAAGATCCCTCAGCCATAGTGAAGAAGATTTCATAAACTCTTCAACTTCTTTCTGAACTACATCTCTCCACTCAGTAGAAACTGTTTTTGTGGGAAGCAAATCATAACCATCCAGAATTGCAGAACTCAAGGCTAACTGTGCCGCCTCTGCAGCTGCAAGAAGTTTCGGCATGCCTTTCTCAATCTTTTGGTTAAGATAATCTACAAAGTATCTCCGTGCTCTCTCAATCGTAATGGGATGTCGCATAATACTTTGTATCAACTGAACCATATCAGTAGCGTTATCCAATACCTTTGCACCTGTCTGAGCAATACGTGTTGCTCTAGCTGCAGTTTGGGTAGCTGGCCAAAGAAGCTTTGCGGCATTTTTGGCCTGCGTACTCCCTGCCGTCAATAAAGTAGGAGCAGCCAGACCTCCGCTCATAGCAATGATCCCTGCATCTAAAAGCATACTCGGCAAAGCCTCTAAAGTCGGAGCAAGTATATTTTTTATAATGAATCCACCCAGCGTTCCATCATCAAATTGCGCCAAAGCTTCCTCTGCTTCTCTATTCAGCAAATCCTGATTTACCAACCCCTCACGGAAAAATCGGCCTACTGCATTTTTTGCGTTTTCCGGGTCGTAATCTCCATTCATAAATACATTATAAATCAAGCGAACCGGATCATAAGCTAAATTTGTTAGCCCAACATAAAGTTGCTGAGTCACCCACCATTTTTCATCCTCCATCTCATCCTGCCCTTCCATCTTCTTCACAAAATCATGTATCTCCTCGCTGAAGCTATGGGAAGGATCCTCCCAGCTTTCTCTCACGTACCAGGCGTAAAGCGTGTTTTCATCCAGGACATTGTTCAGTGTCAGCTTTTCTTTATTCGGCCCGGTATAACCATGAGTATCAAGCTCCATTTTCGTCCGAAGAACGTCTTCGGTATTCGTAAATTCCTGCATCGCTTTCCCATCTGTTCTCACGATGTCCCACAGCTCACCTGTAAGCTCCGAAGCCGGAATCGGGAAAACTACCGGCCCAATCACCGACATGGGCTCCCCTTTCTCCCACTCTCTCTGCGCTTTCGCCATCGGGCTGTTGTTACTCCCCAGCAGCACGCCGCCATAGGTCTTGTCATTCCAGGCCAGCAGCGTATCCTGATCCAGAATCCCATCCTCGCGCAGGGGTTTGCCGTTCTGCCCGTAAAATCCCAGCAAATTCAGCTTCTCCTGCTCCTCCGCGATGGCTTCCCTGCTGGTAAAAACCTGCTGGGCTCCTGCGTCTGCCATCAGAAGCACTTCCGTCAGGTTCTTCTCCACCTGCCGGGATACATAATCCTGCTTCCCGCTGCTCTGCGGCAGGCTCCGCGCACCGATCCCACTCTGCTGCCCCAGCGTCGGCCACTGATTCTGCACCAGGCTTTGGTAGGGCTGCAGCTTGGCCTTCTCCTTGCTCTGCGCCGCCAGGATGCGCTCCAGCTCGTTCAGCCCCTCCACCAGCATCTCACCGATCACATCCCGCTGCTGCTTCTGGCTGCTCGTGCTGCCCATACTGTGCTTCGGCTCCGTCGCGGCAATGGGCCAGCTCCCCTGCAGCAGAGATTCATAAGCCCGGCTTGTCCCGCTCTTGGCGCTGCTCTGCGGCTTCGTGCTGCTGTAATTCTGGTTCACTGTGCCGGACCAGTCCCGCCCCACGGAGGAATCATAGCTTTCCTTCTGCACCGGGCTGCTGCTGTAGCTCTGATTCACCGTCCCGGACCAGTCCTTCCCCACGGAGGAATCATAAATCTGCTTCTGCACCGGGCTGCTGCTGTAGCTCTGGTTCACCGTCCCGGACCAGTCCCGCCCCACAGAGGAATCATAAATCTGCTTCTGCGCTGCGGCCGCACTGCTGGAAACCAGGCTGCTGCCGCTGTTCACCTTGGGCTGGCTGTTCACCGCCGGCGTATAATTCTGTATGCCGGAGCTGGGCTTTTCCCTGTTCAGAGAAGAATCATAGATTTTGCTGCTGTAATTGTTGTAGGCATTCTGGCTCTGCGTTCCCCAGATGCCGTCCACCGACAGATTATAGCCCTTGTCCCGCAGCATGTTCTGGGCAGCCCAGGCCGTGTTCGGCCCCATCTGCCCGTCGATGCTCAGCGCCTTGCCGTCCTTTCCCTTATAGCCCTGCATATAGAGCTGCACCTGCAAACTTTCGATCTGTTGTTTGTTCATAATTTTTTCCTTCCTTATAATATATAGTCTGATGCAGTCCGCCCCCGAGCCCCTTCTGTCGCCCTCCTTTCTGCGGATACAAAAAAGCGGCCCCAGCAATCCGCTGCGCGCCGCTTCCTTATTATATAGTTCGTCTCCGCTCTTCCTGCGGGGTGCAAAAAAACCGGCCTCACCAATCAGGTGAGAGCCGGTTCATTTTCCCCCATAGCCCAAGGGACCTTACCATTTTAACACATGTTTTTGCGAAAAAAGTGCCACTTTTGCAAAAAGCTGTGGATAAGCTTCCACATCTTTTGTGGATAAGTTTCCCTGTTTTTATCCGGATGCAGATAATCTTTGCATTTCCAGAGCTTTCCGTATATAATAAAAAGATAAATACCTGCAATGCAGAACGAATGAGGGGGTCACTATGAGAACCATCATCGTAGGCGTGGGAAAGGTGGGCTATGCCCTGGCTGCCAGCCTCTGCGCAGAGGGGCATGATGTCACCGCCATCGATCAAAACCGCCGTCGTCTGGATATCCTGGACGAGCACCTGAATGTGAACACCATCGAGGGCAATGCCGCCCGCACAGATGTGCTGAAGCAGGCGGATATAGACAATGCGGATCTGGTGATCGCTGTCACCGAGCATGATGAGCTGAACATGGTCACGGCCTTCATAGCGAAAAACGCCGGTGCGCAAAGCACCATCGCCCGGGTACGAAACCCGGCCTACAGCGATTTCGATGATTCCGCCCGCATGGGTGCCCTGGGTCTGGATATGCTCATCAACCCGGAAAAGGTCACCGCAAAGGAGATCGCCAAGCTCATCTCCTATCCGGAGGCGCATTATGTGGGCTTTTTCGGGGATGGGGATCTGCTCATGCTGGAGCTGAAGCTCCCCGCAAATTGCCCCGTGCTGGAGCAGCCCCTGATGGAGCTGAAATTCCCCCACCCCTGCATCGTGGCAGCCATCCAGCGTGGGGATCAGCTGCTGATCCCCAAAGGTATGGATTGCCTGAGAGCCGGGGACGAAGTTCTGGTGCTGGCAAACACCAAGGAAATGCGGGAGATCGAAGCCTTCCTGGGCATCCAGGGCAATCGCTCCCGGAATATCAGCATCTTCGGCGGCGGCCTCTGCGGCTATTACCTGGCGGATCGCCTGAGCCACAGCAGCCAGCACCGCCAGGTGAAAATCTTCGAGCCGGATCTCAAACGATGCGAGGAGCTGGATCGTATTTTGGATCACACTCTGGTTTTTAACAGCTCCAGCACGGATGTGGCTTTGTATAATGATGAAAACGTGGGGGAAGCCGATGTTTTCGTGGCTGTCTCCGATGATGATAAAGAAAACCTCTTTGCCTGTGTGCTGGCGAAAAATCTGGGCGCGAAAAAGGTCATCTGCCAGATCCGCGGCAGCGAATACGCGCACATCGTGGAAAAAGTGGGGCTGGATCGGGTGGTTTCCCCCAGCCGCTTCACCGCCGATGCCATTCTGCGCTTCATCAACAGAAACTACATCCTCTCTCTGACCCGCTTTGACGATACCCAGGGTCAAATCGCAGAATACAGCATTCCGGAGCATGCGCCCTGCATCGGTAAGCCCCTGATGCACCTGGGCTTCCCCGCCGGCGCACTGGTCTGCATGATCAACCGTGGCGATCAGCATATCATCGCCCAGGGCCGCGATGCCATCCAGGCCGGGGACAGCGTTCTGGTCTTCTCTCTGCCGGAAGCTCTGCGAAAGGTAGAAATTCTTCTGACCGGGGAAGGGAAATAGCCATGCGCATCGGACGAGTTCTATATTTAATAGGAAAGATCAGCCTCATTCTGGGGGCATCCATGCTGCTGCCGCTGATCACCTCCCTGATTTACCCGGATGGGGATTTTGCGGCCTTTGCCCTCTCCATCCCCATCTGCCTGCTGGCCGGTTTGCTTCTGATGTGGCTCTGCCGCGGTCAGAAGCATCAGGTGATGCGGCAGCGGGAATGCTATCTCTTTGTGACCGCAGTCTGGCTCTATGCCGGGGTGGTGGGCGCCCTGCCCTATCTTTTCTCCGGCGCCATCCCCAGCTTTGCGGCTGCCTTTTTTGAGACCATCTCCGGCTTCACCACCACCGGCTCCACGGTCATCGTCAATGTGGATGCAACGCCCCATGGCCTGCTGCTCTGGCGCTCTCTTACCCACTGGCTGGGCGGCGCAGGCATCGTGCTGCTCTTCGTGGCTTTGATCGAACGCAAAGGCAGCAGCGGGGAGGGCATCACCATCTATAAGGCAGAATACAGCGGCGGCGCCCTCTCCGAGCGGCTGGCCGTCCGCATCGAGGACAATGCCCAGATCATCTTCTGGGTCTACGCGGGGCTCACCATCTCCTGCATGCTCCTGCTTCTGCTGGGGGGCATGAGCTTCTTTGACGCCGTGAATCACGCCATGGCCACCACCTCCACCGGTGGCTTTTCCACGAAGACCGCCTCTATGGCCGCCTTCAGCCCCTTCTGTCAGTGGGTGGTAGGCATCTTCCTGGTGCTTTCCGGCATCAATTTCTCTCTGTATTTCCTGCTGCTGGTGCGGCGGCGTGTCCGCCAGGTGCTGCGGGATGAAGAAACCCTGGCCTATCTGGGCATCGTGCTGGCCAGCACTCTGCTGATCGCTTATTCTCTCTGGCAGCATCAGTATTACGGAAATGCAGAGGAGATATTCCGCCAGTCTTTCTTCCAGGTGGCCACCATCATCTCCACCGGCGGCTTTGCCACTGCGGATTTCGATCTCTGGCCCTCTCTGGCCAGGGGCATACTCTTCCTGCTGCTGCTCTGCGGCGGCTGCTCCGGCTCCACCGCCTCCGGCGTAAAGGTCAGCCGCATCGTGATCCTGTGTAAGAGCATGGCCCGGGAGCTTCGCTCCACCTTCCGCCCCCAGCAGATCCACCGCATCGAATACAATGACAAACGGCTGGAGGACGAAGTGCCCCAGCGGATGATGTACTTTCTTTTCAGCTATCTGGTGCTCGTCATCAGCGGCAGCCTGATCCTGATGCTGGACGATGTGCAATGGATGGAAGCCATCGTGGCCTGCATTTCCTCCATCGGCAACGTAGGCCCGGCTCTGGGCTCCATGGGGCCTGCGGGGAATTTCGCCGCCTGCTCCGGCCTGACCCACATCGTACTCAGCTTCCTGATGCTGGCCGGCCGCCTGGAGATCTTCACCATGCTGGTGCTTTTCTTCCCGGCTGTGTGGAAAAAATAAAGCAAGCACTTCGCAAAATACCACATAGAGGAGTGGATTTGATATGGCTTCTAATGAAAACAACTATGTATACGGCGTCTGGCAGCCGCCGCCCCGACGGAAGCTCTGGTGGCTCTGGATCGTCCTGGGTGTGCTGCTTCTGGGCTTTGGGCTGGTTCTGGCCCTTCTCCCCTCCGGGGATGCAGGAGCAAACAGCGCCGACCGGGCAAGCAGTCCCTATGTGGGCGTGCTCTATGTGGAAGGCACCATGAGCATTTCCTCCCCGGCAGACGGCATGTTTGCCGGCAGCGATGGCTATAACCACAGCTACCTGATGGATTCCATCGACGAAATGATGGAGGATGAGCATAACGAAGGCCTGCTCCTCTATATCGATACCCCCGGCGGGGAGGTTCTGGCCGCGGACGAGCTCAGCCACAAGGTCGCGCAGTACAAGGCCTACACCGGCCGGCCGGTCTATGCCTACGGTCACAGCTATGCAGCCTCCGGCGGCTATTGGCTGGCCTGCGTGGCGGATGAGATCTTCCTGCAGCGCTACTGCCTCACCGGCAGCATCGGCGTGACCATGGGCAGCCTGGTGGATTTCAGCGGCCTGCTGGAAAAGCATGGCATCACCGTCTATGATCTGGGCAGCGGCGAGCAGAAAAACGCGGGCAACGGCCTTTCACCCACGCCCCCGGAAACCATCGAGATATACCAGGGCATCATTGACGAATACTACGGCTATTTCCTGGATTGGATTCTGGAAAACCGCAGCGGCTTCACAAAGGCGGAGCTGAAAACCCTGGCAGATGGCCGTGTCTATACCGCCAAGCAGGCTGTGGAAAACGGCCTGGCAGATGAAGTCGGGGAATATGAGGATGCACTCAGCGCCCTGATGCTGCACTGCAGCAAAGATTGCCAGGTTCGGGATTTCCAGCCCCTGCCCATGGAAAGCAGCTTCTTCGATCTTTTCCTGATGCAGGCACAGAAGGATGAGCTTTCCACCCTGCTGGAGCTGCTGCCCCCCTCCGGCATTCTGGCGTATTATCAGTATAAGTAAAAGCCTGCCTCTTCACCCATTTTTCAGCAAGGCAAGCAGTAGGAAATTTGTATTTCTATTAGAAGTTAAAAGATTATAGAAGTAAAAAAATTAAGATGCTATACGAAACCAAGGAGGAAGAAACATGAAGAAGTTACTCGCTGTTTTGTTGGCCCTGGGCCTGCTCTTCTCTTTTGCGGCCTGCGGTGAGGGCAATGAAGAACCCGTCGGTCAGGAGAATCCCCCTGTATCCAATACGGACCTGGTTCCCTATGAAGAAGAACCCATCATCACCGAGATGGAAGGGGAGCTGAAGGATCTGGAGGCGGTGCTGGATCAGCACCTCAGCCTGCCGGAAGAATGGGCTGCCAGCCGCTGCACGGTGATCGATGAAACCGTGGCCCAGATCGAATTCAGCATCGGGGAAGATACCTATGTGGCCCGCTCCGCAAAAGGCCAGCAGGAAAACCTCAGCGATATGGGTAAGATCTTCACCACCACGGAAACTGTGGATGTGAACGGCATCAGCGTCACCATCCGCTATATCGACCCGGAAAAGAGCACTCTGCCCCTGTCCTTTGGCGTGGCAGATGCCTATGATGCGGAGAAGGACCTGAGCTTCTGCATCATTCAGGATGAATTCACCTCTGTGGAGGATCTGACTGCCGCCATGGAAGCCCTGATGGAAAGCCACCAGGCCAACTCCGGCGAAAGCGAAGCCGGCCTGGTGATGGAAGACGAAATCTGCTATATCTGAGTTTGGGATTAGTGTCCCGGCGGGACCATAATCGATCCCCGGCCCACTGAGAAAAAGATGTGCTCCCTTTTTTCGGAAAATAGCAGGAAAAACGAGTTCTCTATGGAAATTTTACAAAGTGGTGGTTTGGGTTTTTTCATAAAAAAGCTGTCCCACGCACGATTTCCGGGAAAAGGGGAACTCTTTTCCTGATTTTCGCGTCTCTATATTGTAGTCTGCTCTTTTTGATCTCACTGTTTCACTGTTACATATAAACCCAAATCTTTAAGGAGGAAAAAACATGAAGAAAACATTGCTTGTTGTAATGCTGGCTCTGACGATGATCTTCGCCTTTACCAGCATGGCTATGGCAGCAGAGAGCATCACGCTGGTCGATACCACCGTGACCGCCGCTGACGCCACTGTTACCATCCGCTTCAGCGGATTCACCGCCGGCAATAAATACGCCATCGGTGAAAAGAATGCCACCCCGACAGAAATCACCATCGCCGAAGATGGCACTTATGAATTCGAGTACAAACCCGCTGCCGGCTGGACTGCCGGTGCAAACACCCTGAATGTGGAATATGCCCAGGTTCAGGAAAATGCTACTGGCCAGAAAACCGCCATCACCGGCACCGTGACCTACAATGTCCCCAGCAACAAAGCTGAGCTGGAAGTTAAGGTTGCGACCGGCCAGACCGGCTACACCAATGTGGAAAAATCCGCTGACGGCAAAACCTTCACCGTTTATTCCACCCTGGCTGCACCGAAGGTCACCCTGACCGCCAGTGAAAAAGCCACCATCGACAAAACCTCTCCCCTGACCGTCTCTGCTAATACCACCGTTAAGGTCACCGCTGAAGACGGCACCGAAGTGGTCTACACCATCAAGTTTGAAAAGGTTTCCGTCACCATCGATGGCCCCTACACCAAATCCTCTGTTGCCAGCAGCAGCAAGCTGGATGTTGAAACCGACGGCGGCAAGAAATACATCGCCCGCGGCAACGGCAAAGGCAGCCTCTACTTCGAAGTAAAAGGTCTGGAAACCGGCATGACCGTCTCCGGCGCTGACAAAGTTTCCGGCAAAGATGATGTTTACGAAGCAGAATACGCTGCAGATGCCACCTCTCTCACCATCGCTGTGAAGAAGGGTACCAACACCATCATCAGCGAAACCTACAACCTGGTTCGCCCCACCCTGGACAGCATCCTGGTTTATGATGATGACAACGAAAGCAAAGCTGACGAAGTCACCAAATTCAGCAGCAGCTTTGCCGCTACCTACACCTTCGATGAAGATTGGGAAGACCTCTACATTCTGCCCATCCCCAACAACAGCAAATATGTCGAATCCATCGAAGTGGACGGCGATGAGCTGGATCTGGACGATGACGAATGGTTCGAAATGGAACTGAAGAAGGACGCTTACGAGATCGAAATCGATGTCACCGTTGAAGTCGGCGATGACAAAGCCAGCCAGACCTACACCCTCTTCGTTTCCAACGATGAATACGAAGGCGGCGGCATCGAAGAATTCATCGCCAATGACGATGACGATACCAAGACCCCCTATCTCACCTTCGTAGGCAAGGATAAGATCTATGTCTTCGTTCCCTATGATAACGAAGGCGATGACATCTACTTCCAGGCTCTGACCGGCAAAGAAGAAGACAAAATCTTCTACGGCAGCAGCGATGAAGCCGTTGACGGCGATGACGATGATGAATGGTACAAGGCTGAAGAGCTGGATGCCATCACCGTGGAAGACGAATACGGCTTCACCACCACTTATGAAGTCGTTATCGTTACCGCTGATGACGATGATCTGGAAGACGATACCTTCCTGAGCGAGCTGGAACTGACCACCGGTAAGAAATCCAACTCCATCAAAAACGAAGTGGAAATCTCCCCCGCATTCAACAAAAACACCAAGGCCTACACCGCCGCAGTGGAAGATGAAGATCAGAAATTCGGCAAAATCTCTCTGAAGCTCTCTGACAAAAACGCCTATGTCTTCATCAACGGCGAATTCGTTGGTACCGGCACCAGCAAGACCCAGACCGCTACCATCCAGATCGACCCCAAAGCTGCCAACAAATTTGATATCGTTGTCGTCGCAGAAGACTGCGAAAGCGATGATACCTACACCCTGACCATCAATGGCAGCAACAGCACCGCTCTGAAATCTCTGACCGTCACCGGCCTGAGCAAAACCATGAGCCCCAGCTTCAACGCACAGCAGATGAATTACATCGGCTACACCTCCGCTGCTTCCGTCACCCTGAGCGCCGTTGCTGAAAGCAGCGCCTGCACCGTGACCATCGCCGGCCCCGGCAGCAAGAGCGGCCTGGGCACTGCCAGCGGCAGCTTCTCCCTGGCACAGGGTCTGAATGTCTTCACCATCACCGGCTATCAGAAGGGTCTGACCTCCAGCACCTACACCGTAAGCCTGTATCGCGTTCCGGATACCAAGACCATCAAGGTCAGCAAACAGAACGTGACCGTGAACGGCACTGCCAAGACTCTCACCGCCTACAACATCAACGGCAACAACTTCCTGCAGCTCCGTGACGTAGCTCTGCTCCTGAGCGGCACCGCCAAGGGCTTCGGCGTCAGCTTCGATGGCAACACCCAGTCCGCTTACCTGACCACCGGCAGCACCTACACTGCCAATGGCACGGAAAATGCCGCCATCAGCAATTACACCCGCGCTGCACTGAGCACCCAGAAATTCTACCTGAACAACACTGCGATCAACCCCGCAGCCTTCAACATCGACGGCAGCAACTATGTCATGCTCCGCGATCTGGGCGTTCTGCTCAACTTCGGCATCACCTATAGCAACAACACCATCGCCATCAACACCAACACCAATTACGTCCCCGGTAAATAAGCTTTCCCGGCGGCCATAATCGGGCTGTGTTGTGAACGAGACCAAAGCAATAGAAAAAAGCGGTACATGGATTTCCATGTACCGCTTTTTTATGCCCAAAGCAAGCCCCCTTCGCCCGCATAAGCTGCAGAGGCAGGCGCTTTCCCCTTTCCCCTGCTTTTGAGAAAAAACCGAGCCCTCCCCTGCTCCGCATTGCACCATCCGCCCTTCCGCGCATATCATGTACCAAGACCGGGAAGTCAAAACGCAAAAAGCCGGCGAAGGCGCCAGGAAAAACGCTGTCTCGCCCCCTGCTGCGCGATAATGGCAAGAGACGGCTCCGGTCAAAAAAGCCAAATAAAAAAACAGCAAAGGAGAGATGGCTATGTTCAATTTTGGTGGATGCGGATGCGGTGACGGCTGCAATAGTGAATTGTGGAGTTGCCTGATCAACCTGATTATCCTGTTTATCGTGCTGGAGTTCCTGTGCAACATCATCAACGGGAACAATGGTCTGACCTGCGGCTCTTGCTGCTGAAAGGGGGATTGGCGATGAACTGCTATCCCAATGGCTATGCCTGCGCCGGGGCAGCCACCCAGGCCCAGGAATGCGATAACAACAACTCCTGCGGAAACAACAGCACCTGGAGCTGCATCATCAATCTGATCATCATTCTGATCGTGCTCCAGTTCCTGACCCAGCTGCTCTGCAATACTTCCTGCGACAGCTGCTGCTGAGCATAGGGGCCGCCGGTGCGGAAGCTGGCCCGGCGGCCTTTCCCAGGGAACGGAAAAAGGGTCGGGAGCAGGCAGCTGCTGCCGGCATTTTTTCCGGCAGGAGGGAAGCGCCTTCCTGCCGCCCTCCTTGTTGCCGCCCTGTATGGGAGATTCCGCTCCGGCAGGGCACACTGAGGCTCCCACTGGGGGCCTCTTTTCTGCTGGGCATTCCGGGGCGCAATGAAGCCTTCTCTGATGCAAAGATATTGCAAGCATTCTCCCGGGGTAGACTTTGCCCCGGGAGTAAAAAAAGCCTTTTCCATAGAAAAATATCGCTGCGCCCCCGGGGGACTGGCACTTTGCCCTGCTCCCTGCATAAACTGGAACAAGAAAGGGGGCAGAGATATGGCCGCAGCTGGTATCCTGAATCTGTTGGGCGGACTTGGCGGAGGGGGCGGAGGCCTGCTCTCCCTCCTGGGTGGTCTTGGGGGTGGGCTCGGCAGCTTGGGTGGCCTGGGGGCTCTCAGCGGCCTGGGCAGCCTGGGCGGTCTCGGCGGTACAGGCAGCCCCGGCGCCGGGCTGGATCTGAACGCACTGGGGAATATCATGAGCATGATGAGCCAGATCGCACCCGCTTCCCAGGGGAAATCGGCTGTGGAGGAGGATTCCCCCATCGTGGATGTGGAGCCGGAGCCGCTGGAAGAAGAGACTGCGCCGCCCCCAAAAGAGGAAAAAAGCCGACCCCAAAGCAAAGCCCAGGAAAAGAAGCCTGCTCTGGATACAGAGCAGCTTTTGGCCCTTCTCAGCGCCCTGGGTAAAATGTCTCCCCCTCCCCAAGCGCAGTACCAGCCCCCGCCCAATGCCTATGCCGGGCAGAGCTGGGATCCGGGCTATACAGAGGAATACACTGCCCCACCGGAGCAGAGCTGGCCCCAGGCAGAATACATGGCGGCAGAGCAAAGCGACTATCCCCCGGAAGAGGTTCAGGGAGACCCCGCTGCTTACAGCGAGGAAAGCCCAATGGGGGAAGCTGCCTTCTGCCACCGAACCTGTGGAGAGAAAGCATTCCCCAGCTGCCAGGGCTGCCTGCTTTCCTGCCCACGCTCCGGGCTATTGCTCCCGGATTATCAGGAGGTTCGCCGCCGGGCAGCTCATTGGAGCCGATATTGAAAACAGAAACAAAGGAGGTTCCGCATGCGATTTCATAACAATAAATCTACCCCCAACGCTCCGCCCGCTTCTTCTATGCAAAGTCCTCAATCGCCTCAGCCGGGGCCGCGTCCTCCTCAGCAAGGGCCGCGTCCTCCTCAGCAGGGGCCGCGTCCTCCCCAGCCGGGGCCGCGTCCGCCTCAGCCGGGGCTTCGTCCTCCTCAGCAAGGGCCGCGTCCTCCTCAGCCGGGGCCTCGTCCGCCTCAGCCGGGGCTGCGTCCTCCCCAGCCGGGGCCGCGCCCGCCTCAGCCGG
>JAFSHU010000013.1 GCA_017440145.1 Bacillota bacterium | reverse complement strand
TGGCAATAATACATAAAAATCATCCTTTCCTGTCGATTTTTTATGTTCCTGTTTATAGTATACTTTGTTTTTTCTGAAAACACAAGCGATGCCCCTGCTAAGATGCTGTATTTGGAATATAAATTTTCGTTGCAATCTATTTTTACTTAGGATATAGTATTACTTAGGGTAGAGCATAGAGAAAACTTCCCCCCGAAGGCGTACTTTTTCCGTTTCCGGGGGCGAAAGAGGAGGAATTTTCGTGACGGAAGCACAAGTCAGCTATGCGGCTTTTGTGGATAAATTGGCCAGCAGCGCCCCGACCCCCGGTGGTGGCGGCGCTTCTGCCCTGGTAGGCGCTGTGGGCGTGGCCCTGGGGCATATGGTGGGCAGCCTGACGGTGGGCAAGCCCAAATACGCCCAGTATGAAGAGGAGCTTCACCGTCTGATGGCAGATGCACAGCGTCTGCAGGCGCAGCTTCTGGAGCTGATCGATGCGGATGCGGCGGCCTTTGCCCCCCTGGCGGCGGCCTATGGCCTGCCCAAGAATACCCCGGAAGAGCAGCAGCACAAGGCAGAGGTCATGGCTCAGGTGCTGAAGGATGCGGCAGCAGTCCCCCTGGCCATCATGCAGGCCTGCGCGGAGGCCATCCGCCTGCATGAACGCTTTGCGGCCTGCGGTTCCGCTCTGGTCATCAGCGATGTGGGCTGCGGGGTGATCTGCTGCAAGGCTGCTTTGCAGGCAGCCAGCCTGAACGTGTTTATCAATACCAAGGCCATGGCAGACCGGGAATACGCCGCTGCCCTGGAAAAAGAAGCCCAGGCGCTGCTGGATGCCAGCCTGCCCCTGGCGGATGAGATTTTCCGTAATGTGGAAGGGAGGTTCCGTTAATGGCACGTTTGTTCAAGGCAGCGGAGGTAAACGCTGCCATGCGGGAGCAGCTCAGCGCGGCAGTGCAGGAGCTGCAGGCAAAGGGGATCCGGCCCACGCTGGCCATCGTCCGCGTGGGGGAGCGCCCCGATGATCTGGCCTATGAGCGGGGCGCTATGCGCCGCTGTGAGGAAACCGGCGTGGCGGTGGAACGCTTCCTGCTGCCCGCAGATGTGAGCCAGGACAAGCTGCTGGCGGTGATCGATGAGATCAACGGCGATCCCTGCTATAACGGCTGCCTGATTTTCCGCCCTCTGCCCAGGACCATTGATGAGGAAGCGGTGCGGCAGCGCCTTTCCCCGGCGAAGGACATCGATTGCATCACCGATGGCTCCATGGTGGGTGTGTTCGCCAATCTGCCCAACGGCTTCCCCTCCTGCGTTGTCCAGGCCTGCCTGGAGATTCTGGATCATTATCAGGTGGATCTGACCGGGAAGCGGGTCACGGTGGTGGGCCGCTCTTTGGTGGTGGGCAAGCCCCTGGCTATGCTGCTGCTGGCCCGGAATGCCACTGTCACCGTTTGCCATACCCGCACCAAGGATATGGAAGAATGCTGCCGTCAGGCAGAGGTGCTGGTGGTGGCGGCAGGTCGTGCCGGTCTCATCGGCGCGGAGCATCTCTCCCCCGGGCAGATCGTCATTGACGTGGGCATCAATTTTGATGAAGAAGGGAAGATGCTGGGGGATGTCCGCTTTGAGGAAGCGGAAGCCATCGTGGAGGGCATCACCCCTGTTCCTGGCGGCGTGGGCGCAGTCACCACCATGGTGCTGGTGAAGCAGGTTGTGGAAGCAGCCCGCCGGCAGAACGGCCTTTGCTAAGAGGCACTCCCTATGTGATAAAAGAAAGCGTGCAGCGATTCGCTGCACGCTTTTTGTGTATCAGGATAGCCTTCAATCGAAGGACTGGGACAAAGTATAAAGTTTCTTGGTCCTTCTTTTCAAAGAAGGACGGTTTACAGGCGCTTAAAGATAGAAAACCGCCCCTTTCTTGAAAGAAAGGGGCCCAAAGAACTTTAAATTTCGGGTCTTGCTTCTGATTTCGGCGGCAGGCCAAAAAGAAGTGTTTTCTGGGTCCCCACAAGTTCGGCACGCTCTTCGCGCCCCGAACTCATTAAAAAGAGGGAGAGCTTAGGGATTTTTCCCCGCTGGAATCGGTTCACCTGAGCTTATTTCCGAAAACGATTGCCCGTATTGGCGTAGATCGCCCCTGCCACAGTCAGCAGCAGGAAGAGAGCCATGCCCAGCCAGAGCAGGGCCATCATCTGAAAGAGCTCTGCTGCCCCGCAGAGGAGGAAGCAGCCCGCCAGACTCAGCATCAGCTTTCCCATGAAGCGGCAGAGTGCCTTTTCATCGTATTTGCTCTTTTCCTGCGGGGAGCTGGTATTGTATCCGGCGATCAGATTCGCGCCCTTCCCCAGAAAGAAGAGGGTCGCCAGGAAGAAAAACAGCCCTGCGATAAACAGATGCACCCAGATCATCTTTGCTGCCTCCTTTTGCGAAGTTTCGCGAAGAAAATTTGTTTTGCTGCCGAAAACCGGGCTATTCCCCGGGCAAAAGCTCGATGATGACCAGCTCCGGCCGGTTAAAAATCCGCGGCAGCCAGCTCTTGCAGAGACCCCGGCTCACAACCAGGCTCGTTTCCCCCAGCGGATACTGCCCGCCTGCGTATTTGGGGAAGGGGCCCTGGTGCGGTGCGTAAAGCCCGTTCACCAGGCCGGGGATGCGTACCTGCCCGCCGTGGGCATGGCCGCTCAGCACCAGATCAAAGCCGCTGCTTTCATAGGCCGCTGTTCGCTCCGGCCGGTGGGAGAGCAGGATGCTGTATTCCTCTCCCAGCCCCGCTGCTGCCGCGTCCAGCTGCGCCTGCCAACTGCCGGGCAGATAGCCCTCCGCAAAGGCGCTGGGGTCATCCACCCCGGCGATGTAGAGCCGCTGCCCTTTGATCTCCGCGAATTTCCCCGCTCCCCCCAGCACCTCCACACCGTAGCTGCGGATCTTCTCCTTCAGCCGCTCGATCTGCTCGGTGCGGAACTCGTGGTTGCCGGAAGCATAATAGCAGGGGTATTCCTCCCCGATGGCAGAGAGCAGCTCCCAGGCTCCCTCGGGAGAATTTTTGTCATCGATGATATCCCCGGAAAGGCAGATCAGATCGGGCTGCTGCTCTGCCAGGGCTGCCAGCAGCTCTTTCTGCCCCTGCCCATAACGGCAGCCGTGCAGATCGGTGATGAGCGCCAGGCGTAGCGGCGTTTTCAGCTTGGGGCTGTTTTCCTGGTAGCTGCAGACGTTCAGCCGCAGGCTGCAGGCCAGCAGAAGAAAGAGCAACAGGAGCAGCAGAAGCCCTGCCTTGAGGACGATAGGTTTTGGGATGCCCGGAAGCATGGGATTTCCCCCTTTCCGTGAGGTTTTTGTCGGTCTTGCCCGGGGAGATTTCCTTTGGGATGCGCCAACCTGCGCTTTTTAATGGGCGCTGCGGAAATTTGAACACAAGCAAAGCGCCCCCGCTGCCTTTTGCAGCTGCTTTCTATG
>JAFSHU010000112.1 GCA_017440145.1 Bacillota bacterium | reverse complement strand
CTCCATCAACATTCTCATCAAGCTGCTTTCCATGGTCTCCATCGTCTTTGCTTCCCTGGTGGTGCATTTCCACATTTTCTAAGCGGCTGCTTTTCACGAAAACGGGCATAAAAAAAGAGGCGATCCCGATTAAGGGGATCGCCTCTTTTGCGTGGCTTGGAGTTCATCAATGCACCCTAAGTGCTGTGAAGGAAAAGGCAGTCTCTTCCGGCTGGCAGCCTGGCGCGGCCATAGAAAAAATTCGCCCCTTCCTGCTCAGGAAAGCTCTGCTCTATCTGGCAAAAACCTGCTTCCCGCCCAGGTAAGTCTGAAGAACGGGGATGTCCTTCAATTCCTGCACCGGCGCGGCAAAGGGGTTCCTCCCCAGCACAACGAAATCCGCCAGCAGCCCCGGGAGGATGCGTCCCTTTTTCTGCTCATCAAAGCTGGCCCAGGCTGCGAAGCGGGTGTAGCTGTCCAGGGCTTCCTGCACCGTGAAGGCCTCCTCCGGCAGGTAGGGGCCGTTCCCCTGCAGATCACAGCGGCTGACGGCGCACTGCATCCCAGCCAGCACATCCGGCAGCTCCACCGGGCAATCGCTGCCATTGCTGACTGTGGCCCCCATGCTCAGCAGCGTTTTCCAGCGGTAGCTGCTTTCTGCCAGAGCCTTGCCCACCCGCTGCTCCACGATGTGAATGTCGTAATCCAAAAAGATGCTCTGAGCATAGACATGGAGCTTCGCCCCTGCGATGCGTTCCAGCTGCTCCGGCCGGGTGATCTGACAATGGACGATGCCGTGGCGATGATCAGCCCGCGGGTTCGCGGCCAGTGCCTTTTCGATGCTGTTCAGCACCAGCTCCAAACAGGCGTCACCGATGCAATGCACCGCCACCTGCATGCCCTGCGCATGGGCATAGCCGATCAGCTGATCGAATTCCTCTGCCGTGAAAACGCTCAGACCGCAGGTATCCGGTGCATCCCCATAGGGCCGGCTGAGATAGGCAGTGCGGGCACCCAGAGCGCCGTCCCCCAGCAGCTTCAGGGGGCCGATGCGGAAGAGCTCCGAACCGCTGCCGCTCTTGTTCCCAGCCTCCACGAATTCCCGCAGAGCCTCGATATTGGTGAAATTGGCCTGCTCATAGACGCGGACTGTGCTTTCCCCGGCGGCTTCCAGCTCCCGATAGGCTTCGTTCACGCTCTGCCAGGGCAGATTCTGGAAGACACAGTAATCATCACTCTGGCAGCTGGTGATGCCATAGGCGTTCAGCCCCCGGTAAGCAGCCCGCAGCATCTCCTTCAGCTCTGCCTTGTCCGGCGGGGGAATAGCGGGAAGCACCAGCTCCATGGCGTTATCAAAAAAGATGCCGTTGGGCTGGCCGTTTTCCATGACGATCTCCCCGCCGCTGATCTGGGGCGTATCGCCGCTGATGTTCAGCAGCTCCAGGGCCTTGCTGTTCACGGAGAGGGCATGTCCGCAGGCGCGGGTGGCGCAAACGGGATGCGCCAGAGAGACCTTGTCCAGATCCCAGCGGTTGGGCATGCGCTGCTCATCAGAAAAATGATCCTGATTCCAGCCCCGGCCTAAAATCCAGCCGCCGCGGCCGGGCTTCGTCCGGGAAAGGCAGTCCAGCATCTCCGCCAGGGAGCCGGTATGCTCCGCCAGGGGGGCGATGCTGAGCGCCTGCCCGTAATTGAGCAGGTGCATATGGCTGTCGTTAAAGCCTGCGCAGACAAAAGCGCCGCCCAGATCGATGCGGACATCCGCTTCCTGAGAGAGGGCTTCTTCATTCGTTCCAACAAAGGAGAATTTCTCATCCTCCACAAGAAAGGCCTGCTGCAGGGGGAGCTCCCCTGTATAGACCTCTGCGTTATAATATATCGTTCTCATAGGAATCACCTCATGTTTTTCTTGATTCTGTTTCTTGATTGTAGCGGATTCCTGTCCGGGATGCAAGATGAAAGGAGCGGGGAAAAGGATTTCTGCCTGAAATGAAAAAAGAGGCTCCTGCTTGCAGGAGCCTCTGGGTTTGCAATTTAAGTTTTCAGGACCAGGAGCCGTAAACCCAATGCCTGCCCTTTTCTTTGCAGCGAATCAAGCCATCGTAATAGCCATCCCGCAACTCCGGGGAATCACCGGGAAGCTGCTTTTCCTCCGGGAAATACAGATAGCCCGCATAATTGTCGATGATGCCGGGGTTCGTGTAAAACAAAACCACGTCATCCTGTGCATAATATTTCACGCGCCCACCCCGGGAGATCAGGAAAAAGTGGGGCGGCAGCTGCACCTCTTCTCCGTAAAAGGAGGCGCTGCCCTGCTCCCGGATGATCTGCTCCGCAGCGATCTGCATAGGCAAACGCAGCAGCTGAAAGCGGGCCTCCTCATAGCAGCGGGCCCAAGGCAGGAGAAAAACGATGACCGCAGCCAGCAGGAAGCCTTTAAGAGCCTTTGGGGACTTGCGGCGAATCAGCCCAATCAGGCAGATGAGCAGGGAAATTGCCAGCAAAACATAGGCAGCCAGCAGAAAGAGCAGACCCAGGAAAAGGAATCCCCAGCCCACAATGGCCACCCGCAGGCAGCCCAGGAGCCAGGCCAGCAGCAGAAGGATAAAACTCGTCAGGTAAAGCTTATCTCCCCTGATCTTTTGCCAAAGCTGCTTCATCCAGCTTCCTCCTTCCCCATGAAAAACACACACCAAACAGGCCCCGGTCTCCCCCGGGGCCTTGGTTTTACGCACAGGAAAACAACCGCAGCTACTCCACCACGCTGGGGCAGAGCTGGGCCAGGGGGCATTGCCCGCATTTGGGGCGCTGGGCCGCGCAGAGCTTCCGCCCATGCCAGATCAGCCAGTGGTGAGCATCCGGCCACTGCTCCTCGGGGATCAGGGCGCAGAGCTGCGCCTCCGTCTGCTCGGGCGTGGTGGATTTCGCCAGCCCCAGCCGGTTGGAGACACGCTGCACATGGGTATCCACCGCCAGCGCAGGGATGCCAAAGCCAACTGCCAGCACCACATTGGCGGTTTTCCGACCCACGCCGGGCAGCTGCATCAGCTTTTCCCGATCCGCAGGCACCACTCCGCCATATTCCCGGCAGAGGATGCGGCTGGTGGCCACGATATTCTTCGCCTTGTTCTTATACAGGCCGCAGGTAGCGATCAGCGGCTCCAGCTCCTCCGGCTCCAGAGCAGACATGGCTTCCGCATCCGGATAGAGCTGAAAGAGCTTACCTGTGATCTTGTTCACCTGGTTGTCATTGGTCTGGGCGGAGAGGATGACCGCCACCAGCAGCTGATACACGCTGTCATATTCCAGCGCAGAGCGGCTGCCGCCATAGATTTCCTCTAAAATTCGTAAGATCTCTTTTTGTCTGTCCATGCTTCCAGTATACATCCTGTGCCGGAATTTGGCAATTTTATTTTCTCCCCGGCGTATATTGTAGCAAAGCCAAATGCCGGAGGCGCTTTATGGGTGACTTCATAAAAAAATGCAAGAGCAATATCTCGAAGGCCGTGGATCGCTGCTTTGTCAGCAATATCGCCAATATCGTCCTGCTGGTGGTGGCGCTTCTGCTGCTGATCTCCCTGATGCTCTCCCCTGCTGTCCTGGTGGGTCTGGCCCTCTTCGGTCTTTTTATCGTGGCCTTACTTTATTGTTGAGCCGGGGGCCTCTCTTATGCTATAATACAAGCAATACTGAAAATGAAGGAGTTTACGCCTATGCGTATTACCTATCATGGACATGCTTGCTTCAGCGTGTTCTGCAATGATGTGGAAATTCTCATTGATCCTTTCATCACCGGCAACCCCCTGAGCGAGCTGAAGGCAGAAAACGTCTGCCCGGATGTGATCCTGGTCACCCACGGCCATGAGGATCACCTAGGGGATGCTCTGCAAATCGCCAAACGCTGCGGCGCGGTTCTGGCCGGGCAGGTGGATCTGCTGAAAGCCCTGGATGTACGCGGCCTGAACACTGTGGCCTTCAACATCGGTGGCACAGCGAAAATCAAAGGCGTGCCGGTGACCATGACCCCGGCCTGGCACGGCAGCACCGTCGTGGATGAGCAGGGCGTGGGCTATGCAGGCGTGGCCTGCGGCTTCATCATCAGCGGCGATGGCAAAAAGCTTTATCACGCCGGGGATACCGCCCTCTTCGGCGATATGCGGGCTGTGCTTTCCCGCCATGATCTGGATTGTGCCCTGCTGCCCATCGGGGATTTCTACACCATGGGGCCGGAGGACGCTGCGCTCGCTGCACAGTGGCTGGGCGCCACCACCATCGTGCCCATGCACTATGATACCTTCCCCGCCATCAAGCAGGATGCAGCTGCCTTTGGTGCGAAGATCGCGGCCAACGGCCAGCGCTGCGCTGTGCTGACCCCCGGGGATACCCTGCAGATTTAACACATAGGACAAACGGTAGAACGGCAGGAAGGCAGAGGCGTTTTCAGTGTTTTCTCTGCTGTTTTGTGTTGCAAAAAATAAAAT
>JAFSHU010000111.1 GCA_017440145.1 Bacillota bacterium | reverse complement strand
TTTGTTCTGTTTGGTGCTTCGTGCCTGCGGATCAATGTTGCCGTAATAAAATTCTTCTATGAATTTACCCATATTGTTACCTCCTTTGGTTTTCTACCATAATTGTACTCAAAGGCGGTTTAATAGTCGAATGTACCGCTATAAACAGAAAAATACCGAGAAAAACCTTTTACAGTTCTTCTCGGTATTCTTTTTTTGGACTTGTCTTTGCTAATACCGGATAATTCAATGCATTAGATGTAGTTTCTAAATTACTTCCTTATCAGGTGTTAGCATTTTGCGCCTCCTCTTTTGCTGTTCCTGTTCTTTTTCTTAAAACTTTTATTCCTCAAAAGTACTTCCCAAGGCATCAGGGACGGGTGCCGCCTCAGCAAAAGGAGCAGTCTTCTTTTTTCCCGGATAAATGGCAGCGCAGATAAAAGAAGTCAAAGGGATCGCCAAAAGAATCCCAAAGCTGCCCACGATGGCCTGCAGAAGCTCAACAATGATCATTTCCATATTAAAAAGCTGAATCATCTCTACGTTATAGGCAACCATCAGCAGGGTTGTGCTGAGGCTGCTGCCAATATAAGCCAGAACCAGCGTATTGGCCATGGTCCCCATCACATCGCGGCCAATGTTCATCCCGGATTTCACCAGGGAACGGGCACCGATCTGCGGCATATTGCTCCGGAGCTCCTGCAGAGAGGAAGCAATGTCCATGGCAACGTCCATGATGGCACCCATAGCGCCAATGATGATCGCTGCAAAAACAATGGCCCGCAGATTGATCGGCTCCGCCACCTCGATCATCTGCAGATACAAAGCATCTTCTGTAGTCATGCCGGTGAGGCCAAGAGCCCAGTCCATAATAACCGTCAAAATACCAGCCATGGCCACCCCGGAAAAACAGCCTGCCCCAGCTGCAAAGCTTTTCTTGCTGACGCCATTGATGAGAAGCATGGTCATAATGATTGTATAGAGGCAGGTGACGATGGACCAGATATAAATATTTTGCCCGGAAAGAACGGAGGGAATAAAAACCATGAATACAGCCAGGCAGGTAAAGCCCAAAGAGACCAGGGTATTCAATCCCTTCCAGCGGCCAAAAACAAGCACGGCCAGGGCGAAAGCGCAGCCCAGAATCAAAATCCCGTCACTGCGCACATATTCCAGCATCAGCCACTCGCTGTCTTCCCTATTCTTATCCGAATAAAAAAGGATCTTATCCCCCGGCTCCGCCATCTCCTGAACGGGATAATAATTTTCATAAATGGTCTGCCGAACGGAAAGGATCGATCCTTTCTCCGGCCCATCCAAAACCTTCACAGACAAAAACAATTCCTGCCCGCCGGAAATCTCCTCCTGGGACATGACCTCCTGAACGCGCCCCCGATAGGAAACGGTGGAGGGCTCCTCCCAGTTTGGGTATCCCTGCATAGCAATGTTCCGGCCAATCACAATATAGGCAATCGAGAAAAGGATGGTGCAGATATAAACCAACGCTGTTTTCCGGCGAGGATTTTTTCTCTTAACCATGATATCTTCCTTTCTGTGCTGCTTTTCACTCTGCCGCAGGCAAAGGCTGACTATGACTGTACATCTCTGCCAGACCTCCTTCTGAGGTCTCTCTGTATTTACTGAACAAATCCATGCCCGTCTGTTTCATCGTCTGCACAACCAGGTCAAAAGAAATCTTTCGGGTATTCGTCAGGAAATTGGCCAAAATAAAGGCGCTGTGAGCGCGCATGGCAGCAACACCGTTTCGTTCAATGCAGGGGATCTGCACCAAGCCATTGATCGGATCGCAGGTCAGCCCCAGCATGTGTTCCATCGCAATCTCCGCGGCGTATTCTACCTGATCCAGATCCATTTCATGCAGCTCCGCCAGGGCTGCGGCTGCCATGGAGCAGGCGCTGCCAATTTCCGCCTGGCAGCCACATTCCGCACCGCTGATGGAAGCGTTATGCTTGATCAGGTTCCCCATAATGCCGGCCGTAGCCAGAGCACGAACGATCTCGCTGTCACGGAAATTATGTTTATTTTGCATGTAAAACAACACAGCCGGAACAACCCCGCAGGCACCGCAGGTAGGCGCGGTAACGATCGTTCCGCCCCCGGCATTTTGCTCACTGGCGGCGAAGGCATAGGCACACATCAAACGGCTTGTTTTCGTCTCAGAGCTTTCATCGATATGCCGCTGCTTATACAAAAACTTTGCCTTACGCTGCACATTCAAACCACCGGGCAATACACCTTCAGCCTCCAGACCATCGTAAATGGAGTTTTTCATCGCGGCCCAGATTCTTTCAAGATATACGATAATATCATAGCCTTCTGTATCAACCACATACTGCCAAAGACGGATATGCTGCTTTTGGCAATGTTCCTTGATTTCCGCAAAGCTGGAATGAGGGTACACATCCGGCGAGGAGGTGGGGGGTTCACCAAAAATCTGTATGCGCCCGCCGCCGGCACTTAAAATACGGCAATGGCCGATCTCAATTCCCTGATCATACGCAAAAAAATCCATGGTGTTCGGATGGGGGATTTCCGTTGTTTCCGTATCAAATACGATTTCCAATCGGCCTTCCGGGAATACATCCAGAATCGCTTTATCTGTTAAATGGCCTTTTCCGGTCTTGGCCAGGGACCCATAAAGAATCACTTTGTACTGTTCCGCATGGGGGTAGCGCATCAAAAAAAGGCGGGATGCGCGATCGGGCGCCAGCGTATGAGAGCTGGAAGGTCCCCGACCGATTCGATATAATTCACGCAAAGTTTCCATGTTTTACCTCTTCAATTTATTCATTCCTGCAGATAGACTAATTTTAACACGTGCAAAACAAAAAAGAAAGACACGGAGCGCCCGCACCGCGTCTTTGAAAAAAATTTCATTTTTGCATCCCATTATAAGTTTCATCCTGATCGCTTTCATCCTTATAGACCCTTCCCAAAACAGATCCATCCTTAAAAAGGACGATCTACTTCGACAATGGCATGAAAGCAGGGATTCAGCTCCTTTGCCAGGCATTCCGCATATTCCTGCACCTGATCGTCTGTTAAATCCAGAGAAAAGGGAACCACTACATCAAAGATCAAATTGCTCTGTTCCGGCCCGGGGGAGATACGAAAATCATGAATCGTGACCTCCGGGGAAAGCGCGGTCATTTTTTCGGCAACAAGCCTTTTTATACGAAGAACATTCTCATCTTTCGTGGCAATGGGATCTATATGGAGAATAGCAGTGCAGCCCAGCTCCCTGCGGATTTGCAGCTCCACACGGTCAATCTCTTCATGGATCATCAAAAGATCCCCATCCACGGGCACTTCAGCATGGAGGGACACAATGATATTCCCCGGCCCATAATCATGAACGATCATATCATGGAGACCGACGATAATCTCGCTCTGCAGCACAAGCTTTTCGATCTTTGAAACCAGATCCGGGTCCGGCGGATTCCCCAAAATCCGGGAAATAATATCCCGGGCTGTATGAATACCGGTGTAGAGAATAAAGCCGGCTACCAGAATCCCTGCGTAAGCATCCAGGTTTAGGTTCGCAAAATGTGCAAGCAGCATGCAAAGAAGTACAACGGAGGTGGCGATGCAATCGCTCAGGCTGTCAGCTGCGGTGGCCTGCAGGGCAGCCGAAGAGAAACGTTTTGCCGCGCTGCGATTGTAAAGCATCATATATAATTTCACTAAAATAGAGGCCAACAAAACCAGCAGAGCAAGCAAGCTGAACTCCGTTGGCTTTGGGTTGAAAATTTTTTCTACGGAAGAAAGCAGCAGTTCGATCCCCATCACCACAATGGCCATAGAAACAATAAGACCGGCTACATATTCGGAACGTCCATGCCCGAAAGGATGGTCTGCATCCGGCTTCTTCCCTGCCACCCAAAAGCCCAGTAAAGTAACAATAGAGGAGCTGGCATCAGACAAATTATTAACCGCATCTGCGCTTATAGAGATTGAACCACTGCGCATACCGACAAAAAGCTTGGCAGCGCCCAGCAGCAGATTCAGGAAAACGCCATAGGCACCACAAAGCACTCCATAACGCCGCCTCAGCTCCGTTTCCGGCAAATTAGCTTTCTCTTTAAGAAAAAGCCTGGCTAGCAGCTTGAGCATAATCCATTCGTCCTCCATAAGCGTTCTATAGGCTATAGCGGGGATCGTTCCCGGGCTGAAGAGGGGGAGCGAAACCTTTTGCTCTAAAGGAAGGTACCCTTGAAAAACAGGAAAACCGAGCGTTTTGTAGGATACCTTTACACATGAAACAAGGCCGGTCTGCCTCTTAAAAAACAGACAAGGCTTTTGCTTTTCGGAAGGCATTCCGAAACAACTGCCAGTATAACATAGCACAAGCGAGTTAGCCAAGGGCTACCGCGCACCAGAGAAAACTGCTTATCGCTTGTTGATATTTATTAATATTCCTGTTCTCATATTGTTTTCTTTTTAGACTCAAATACAATAAATACTTTTTTTCATATTTTCAAATATATCATACTCGAGAAAGCGAAGCAAAACCAAAATACTGCAGGTATTCCTTGAGATCAATTAAATTATGCTGTTAAACAAGAAAATCTCAATAAAATTTTAGGCAAAAACCCGTAAATCAAGAAAAATTTTTTATTATAAAGAACGCAACTTCTACCAAAAAATCCCAAGTAAACAATAGCCTTCCCCCATTTTTTGGGATAAAATACGAACATATTTTCATGATATGAAAAGTTAAGACTTCTTTTTTCAAACTATTTATAATTTGAAAAAAAGAAGTGGTTTGTTGCTTCTATATATTGCTTTATGGTATTATAAATGTGTTTAGCTAAGTTATAAAAGTATATTTTTTGATTCTATTCTTTAGAAACGAGGTGAATAAATGTCTTTAGCAGCAATCAAGCAAATTAACGAAACAGAACAGCTGATGCAATCCCGCAAAGCCGAAGCCTTGCAGCAAGCCCAAAAAATGCAGGCAGATGCGCAGCGGGATGGAGAGGCGCTGCTGGAAGCCACAGAGAAGCAAGCTCGGGAAGAGGCACTGCGTATGCTTCAGGATGCCGACAAGAAATCTGATGCTACAACAAAACGGATCCTGAACGAGGCCAAATCTGCTTGCGAAAAACTGAATAAGGGCGCCAGCAGAAACCTGGATGCAGCAGTGGCTTTGATCGTGGAAAGGGTTGTGAAGATCTAATGGCAATTGTAAAAATGAAGCGCCTGCGTTTGGTCGGTCTGAATGATCAAAAGGATAAGCTTTTGGATCATCTGCTTCGCCTCGGCTGCGTTGCAGTAAACGAACCAAATGCACAGTTGAGTGATCCGGAATGGACCAGCTTGCTTCGACGTGATGAATCACTGAGCGCCAACGTGAAAGCAGATCTTTCCAATTTGCGTACCGCTTTAGAAGGCCTGAACAAATATGCCCCTGCAAAGGGAGGGCTGTTCATCAAACGAAAAAATATCACAGAAGAAGAACTCTTTTCTCCGGAGGCCCAAAAAATCAATTTGGCAGCGGTGGAAAGCATCAACGAGAATCTTCGTGATATTGCACAGATCTTTGGCCAACAGAACCGCATCGCTACCCAAAAGGCAGCCCTGCAGCCCTGGACGTCATTGGACATCCCTCTTGAGTGCGAAGGTACTCTTCATACAAGCTATATCATGGGTGCCTGCCCCGCTGCAGTTGAGCTTCAGGCGATGGAGCAGGATTTGATTCAGGCATGCGAAGAGGCTTGTTTATTCCCGATCAGCAGCGATGAAGAACAGAACTACTTTTTGCTGATCAGCCATCAGAATGTGGCAGATGCCGCCCTGGCAGCACTGCGGCCCCATTCTTTTTCCGTGACCCGCTTCAAGGGCATGACGGGAACGGCAATCAGCAATATCGACCAGCTCACGCAGGAATTCAATAAGCTGGAGCAGGAAAAAGAAGCTGCGATAAACAACATTGCGGCATACAAAGATCTTCGTGGAGAGCTGCAAATCTACCAGGATCGCCTGAATCAGGAATTGAGCAAGGAATTAACGCAGGAACGTTTTCTGACCAATGGCACTGTCTTTTTCTTTGAGGGCTGGGTTCCGGCCCCGGAAGAAGAAAAGCTTTCTCAGGATTTATCCGATTTCACTTGTGCTTATGAGATGACTGATCCGGAGCCGGGAGATGCGGTTCCGACTTTGCTGAAGAATAATTCTGTGGTCGAGCCGATGAATATGGTGACGGAAATGTATTCCCTGCCCACCTATTCCAATATCGACCCCAACCCCTTGATTTTCCCATTTTATGTTTTCTTTTTCGGTTTGATGTTCGCTGATATCGCCTATGGTCTTATCATGGTGGCAGCCTGCATTGCCCTGAAGATTTTTGTCAAGCCGAAGGGCGGCCTGCGGCGGCTGACCGGCCTGGGCATTCTGGTCGGTATCTCCACCACCATCTGCGGCTACTTCACAGGCAGCTGCTTCGGTGATGCGATCCCCGTAATCAATGAAGTGTTCCTGAACAACCCGGGCGTTGAAATGTGGAGCCTGATCAACCCCCTGAATGACCCCATGGGTGTGCTGATTTTCGCCATTGTCGTGGGTGTCTTCCATTTGATCGTTGGGCAGTGCAGTCACATTTATGTCTGTTTCCGGGATAAGCACGGTCTGGATGGCATCCTGGATGTTGTTCCCTGGTGGATTTTCTTTGCATCCATCGGCGGGATCGTCCTTACCGGAAAATTCTGGCCGATCTTCATTGGCTTGGGCGTGTTGGTTCTCACCCAGGGGCACAGCAAAAAGGGCATCTTCAAGAAGCTCTTTGGCGGCATCGTTTCTCTTTATGATGTCACCAGCTGGCTCTCGGACATTCTCTCTTATTCCCGTTTGATGGCACTGATGCTGGCCACCGCTGTTATCGCCAGTGTTGTCAATATTCTGGGCTCTCTGAACGGTTCGCTGATCATGTTTGCCATCATCTTCCTGGTTGGCCACATTTTCAATCTGGGCATCAACCTTGTTGGTACTTATGTACATGCAGCCCGACTCCAGTACCTGGAATTCTTCAGCAAATTTTATGAAAACGGCGGCATTCCTTTCCGTCCTCTGCGCTATAACACCAAATATGTGGATGTAGTCGGTCAGGAAATCAAATAAAACCGTTTTCATTCGTAATCTGTTCAGCAAATAAAAAACTACTTTCTATTTCTCAAATTAAGGAGGATTTAATCATGGAATTGTTTGGTGCATGTGGTACTGCTCTGGTTTTCTTGGGCGCGTCCCTGGCTGTTTTCCTTTCTTGCGTTGGTTCTGCTAAAGGCGTTGGCCTGGTCGGCTCTGCCGCCACCGGCGTTTTGGCTGAAGACCCCAATAAATTTTCTCAGGTTCTGATTCTGCAGATTCTCCCCGGTACGCAGGGTCTGTATGGTCTGGTCATTTGGTTCTTCGCTCTGATGAAACTTGGTCTCTTTGGTGGCACCGGTCTGATCGATGTTACTTTTGAACAGGGTATGACTTTCTTCGTAGCCTGCCTGCCCATGGCTTTCGGTGGTCTCTTCTCCGCCATTGCACAGGGCAAGTGCGCCGCTGCTGCTGTTAACCTGATCGCAAAACGCTCCGAAGAACTCTCCAAGGGCATCATCATGGCCATCATGGTCGAATTCTACGCCATTCTGTCCCTGCTGGCTTCCTTCCTCATGCTCAATGGCATTCTGTAAGATAGTGGATGTCACTTTCGGAAAGGTTGGTAATGTGCGATGAACGGTATTGAAAAAATTACCGCGCAGATCCAAAAAGACGTCCAAAGCGAAATCGATGCCCTGCTGAAGCAGGCACAGGAAGAGAGCGCTGCGATCCAGGCTGATTATAAAGCCAAAGCAGCTGCACTGCAGCAGGATATTCTGGCCAAGGGTCAGCAGGCCGCAGAGGAACGCATAGAACGTCAGACTCGCGCAGCCGAGTTGGAAGCGCGGAAGCTTTTGCTCCAAACCAAACAGGAAAAAATCGATGATTCCTTCCGCAGAGCGCACAAAAAGCTTTTGGCTCTCAAGGGTGAAGAACGGATCAATCTGAATGCCCGTTTGATCGCCTTTGGCTCCCGCAGCGGGAAAGAAACCATCTTTATGAATGATGATGACCTGGAGAGCATCGGCCCCCAGGTTATCGCCAAAGCAAACAAGCTGGTGAAGGGCGCCTCTTTTACCCTGAGCGAAAAGCCCAGAGATATCTCCGGTGGCCTGATCATCAGCGCCGGTGATGTTGAAGTAAACTGTGCTTATGACACCATCCTACGAATCATGCGGGATGAGCTGGCAGGAGATGTTGCAAAGGTTTTGTTCTCCTGAGCAGCTGCTGCATCCCAAAGAAAGGAGGATGAACTTGTCGAAACCCAATGAAATGGATTACCTGTTCATTTCCACCCGCATCCGGGCTCTGGAAACCCGGCTGCTGGATAAAGAACAGATCGAAACCATGATCGAAGCGCATTCCAATGCGGAAGCATTGAAGGTGCTGAACGATCGGGGCTATAAGGAAGTCGAAGAGATTTCCATTAAAAGCATTAACGATATGCTGGCAGCCGAACGGCAGAGAGTCATCGAAGATATGTCCTTCTTTGCGCCGGACCAGCGCATCGTGGATGTATTCAAGCTTAAATACGATTACCATAACGTAAAGGTTCTTCTCCGCAGTGAAAGCACAGGCAGCGCCCCTGATGCTCTCCTGATCGACAGCGGCCGGATTTCCGCAAAGGAATTGGAAGAAGCGATCCGCACCTCCGAGCTGCGTTTCCTCCCTCCGATTCTGCAGGAATCCATTGTGAAGGCCAGAGAGGTTCTGGGGAACACCCGCGACCCCCAGCTGGCGGATTTCATTCTGGATCAGGCCTATTTTCAGGAGATGTTCCAGCTGGCAGAGGAAACCCAGTCTGAATTCCTGGCGGATTACGTACGCACCATGATCGATGGCGCAAATCTGCGTTCCGCTGTGCGCACCCTGCGCATGGGTAAGGGCAGTGCATTCCTGGAAGGCGTGCTCTTCTCCGGCGGAACGGTAGATACCGGCCGTATCCTTGCCAGCGTGAATGCAGGCAGCGGTCTGAATGAGCTCTTTGGCTTTAGCCGCTTTAAAGAAG
>JAFSHU010000110.1 GCA_017440145.1 Bacillota bacterium | reverse complement strand
TGACATCGGCATGGTGGACAGCGACATGGAAAAAGGAGAGCAGCCCGTACATATGGCTACTCTCTCTCAAAACATCGATGAAGTTGTAAAAATGTTGGCCTAACGGCCCAAAAGCACAGAGGCGGACGGCTTCCGCCGCCCGCCTCTGCTTCTAATAATGGATAGGTCACAAAATGTACCTATGAACACTATCAGAATTAAGATCGGATTTTTATTTTATATATCTGTTATGGCTTCATGAAAATAAAATTGCCCAATCTCTTTCGCCTCTGGAGCTTAGAAAAAGAGTCTCAAAGAAAGCAGCCCCAGATGCAGAACAAACAAAAGAGGCAGGCCGATCATAAATTTTTTATGCAAAGTCTTATGACGGATCAAACGCATAGTCAAATACATAACAAAAGCCCCGCCCAAAGCTGCAACCCAGAGCAAAGTCTTTTCCGGTATGCGGAATTGACCTTTTTTCTGTGCAGCTGCCTTATCATAGCAGGTCAGAAGCAAAGCGATGCCGGAAAAAAGCAAAAACCAAACCAGCGATAAAGATGCCAAAGGAGGCAGAGCAGAAAATGTGCAGGTGATCATTTGTTTTCCCCTATTCGACGTAGCTTAGAAAAGCCTTACAGTTCCTGGAAAAACTCGATTTCTTCACCCAGCGGCCCTCTGCAAAACGAGATGCAGATCGGGTAATCCTCCCCCAAAGTCAGGCGCTTTACTTCTTTCGTAATCTCATAACCGGAATGGCGAATTTTTTCTGTCATGGCTTCCACATCTTCCACAGCAAAGGCCAGATGCTGCCAATGCCCATCCTGATCCGATTCCGGGCCGGTGGAAAGGATCTCCAGAAGGCAGTTTCCGGCATCCAGCATGATCCCGCGCTGCTCACCCCATCTGCGGAGCGGACGGCAAGCCAATAGTTCTGTATAAAAAGCAATCGCCTTCTCAAAAGCAAGAGGACCATTTGCCCGCAGGGAAATATGGTGGATTCCTTTGATCATAAAAATCACTCCTTGGTATAAAAATCCGCTCTGCCTCAAAAAGAGAGGTTACACAAAATAATTAAAACGCCGACAGCAATCAGAAGCGGGCGCGTGGGAACCTTCATGCAGCACCAGGCAGCCAGAGGTGCGGATAAAATCCCCCCTGTAACCAGGCCGCCAATAATCGGAAGATAGCTTTTGATCTCTCCCAGCATAGCAAAGAAAGCCACAGCCTCAACCAATGTAACAAAGGCTTCTGCCACATTCACGCTGCCAATGGTTTTCTTTGCATCATTTCCACCGGCAAGCAGGGTTCCTCCTACGATTTGCCCCCATCCTCCACCGCCGCTTGCGTCCAAAAAGCCACCAATCAGAGCCAGCGGGATCAAAAAACGCTTCGGCACCGTATGCCGTGGACGACTCGGCCGCAAAGCCCGCCAGAGGATCAGAAGACCCATGATGAGCAGGTAAACGGAAATCAAATGTTCAAAATGGGAGCCGATCTGGACCACCAGATAGACGCCGCACAATCCCCCAAGAACGCCCGGCAAAAGCAAGCGAAGCAGCAAAGACCGATCCACATTGCCCAAAGAAAAATGGGAGATTCCGGAAACCAGACTGACCGGTGCTTCTGCCCAATGCACCACAGCACTGATAATGCTCGCGGGCATCCCAAAGAATACTTTCAGGAAGGTGCGGCAGCTCAAGCCATAGGCCATCCCTGCCGTACCATCCACCAACTGAGCCAAAAAGCCGATCAGAACATAGAGCAAAAACTCCGACACAGGGCACCTCCCAAAAGCCTTTGGCCTATTTTATTCGGCTACCCTGGTCATAATGTTATTGAAAAGCACTTCCACGCACTCCTCTTCAGACCAAATATCCGTATCCAGAACCAAATCCGGCTCTGTCGGTGCTTCGTAAGCGGAGCTGATCCCGGTAAAATCGGAGATTTGCCCTTCCAGAGCCTTTCGATAAAGCTGCTTAGGATCACGCTTGATGCAGGTTTCCAAACGTGCCTTCACGTAAACCTCGACAAACTCCTGCCGGCTGCGGCTGCGAGCAAAGGCCCGGCCCTCCGCAAAGGGAGAAATCAGGGTTACAATGGTCACCAGGCCTGCATCCTCCAGCAGGGCAGCCAGCTCGGCTGTTCTGCGGACATTTTCTTCCCGATCCTGCTGACTGAAGCCCAAATCACTGTTCAGCCCATGCCGCAGCTTATCTCCGTCCAAAACATATGTATGAATGCCGGCCGCAACCAGCTGCCGCTCCACATCCTCCGCAATGGAACTCTTCCCGGAGCCGGAAAGCCCCGTCATCCAAACGATCAAACCTTTGTGGCCATTGAGCTGACAACGTTCCTTTATGCCAACGCTGCCGGCTGTCCAGCGAATATTCCGCTTATCAAAATGCTCCGATTCCAGCGCTTCGGTAATAATGCCCCCACCTGCGATTTCGTAGCTGTCCACAATAACAAAACGGCTGCTGGCTTCGCAAGATCCGGCTAAATCAAAAGCGATAGGGCTATCCAGCGTCAGGGTACACTCTGCAACTTCGTTTTTTTCGATATATTGGCGGTTCACGCAGGAAAGGTCAGAGGCATTTACCACGCGCTCTACCTGCTCAAGCTGCATGGAAACCTTGGCGGTCCCGCATTTAAAGAGGTAATTCTTGTTTTTTTCCAATCTGGCCTTTCCCAGCCAGAAAAGATTGACCCGCAGGCGTACCCCCGTATGCGGAGCAGGCTCATTTGCCCGGCAGGCAATTTCTCCCCGCTTCACATAAATCTGATCCGTCATGGTAAAGCCGGCTGCTTCCTGGGAAATAAAGGGACGTTCACAGCTGTCATTGAAGCGTTCCAGGGTCTTTACCGCAGTGCGTTTCCCGGAAGGATAGAAGACGATCTGATCCCCCTGCTGCAGGGTGCCGGCTTCCACCGTACCTGCGATGATACGGCGGCTATCATTGTTCTCCGTGAATTTATAAACACCCTGCACCGGCAGACGAAGCGGCTGAAGATCCGCAGGAACAGCGTTTTGGAACTCATCCAGCTGCTCCAGCAAATTTTTCCCCTTGAACCAGGGCATACGATCTGAATGATTTGCAATATTATCCCCTTCGTAGCCGCTGACCGGGATGAAGGCCTGGGGCTGGATATCAATTTTCCGTAAAAACTCTGCATACTGCTGGCTGATATCCTGAAATACGGATTCTTTATAGTCCACCAGATCCATTTTGTTTACCAAAACCACGACCTGGCGAATCCCCAGCATAGAGAGGAAATAACCGTGCCGCCGGGTATTCTCCTCTACCCCCCGGGCAGCATCGATGACCAACATGGCAGCCTCTGCACGGCTGGCACCGGTCACCATATTCTTCAGAAATTCAATGTGACCGGGAGCATCGATCAAAATGTAGCGGCGCTTTTGCGTCTTGAAAAAGCAGCGGGCTGTATCAATGGTGATACCCTGTGCCTGTTCGTTTTTCAAAGCATCCAGCAGGAAGGCATATTCGAAGGGCTTGGAATTGCGCTTGCAATTCTCCCGAACCATATCCAGCTTACCCTCCGGCAAGCTATCTGTATCTGCCAGCAAACGGCCAATTACGGTACTTTTTCCGTGATCCACATGGCCAACCATGACCACATTCATCATTTCTTCCTGGGGTAAGGCGCTTTTTTGTAAATCCTTCGTCATGTTTTTTATCACCTTTATCTGAGAAATAAGGATTATCTCTTACATGTAGCCGTTGCGGCGCAAGGTTTCCAAGCCGCCGCCATCCTCTTTATCCTGCGCGCGGCCGCTCCGCTCCGCGATATTGCTCAGCTTGCCGGAACGCAGCTCCTCGATAATATCTGCCGGGCATTTGGATGTGGATTCAATGGGGCCTGTGCAGGGCGCACAGCCCAAAGAACGATAGCGCTTGCCATCGCCCTGATCGTAATACAAAGAAACCGTGGGGATGTTCTCCCGCTCGATATATTCCCAAATGTTCAATTCAGTCCAATCCAGCAAAGGATGGATCCGCACATGAGTATTGGGGGCGAAATCCGTTTTAAATTGATTCCAGAATTCCGGAGGCTGGTCATCCAGATCCCAATCGTTATGAGAATCCCGGGGAGAAAAATAACGCTCCTTGGAGCGGGAGCCTTCTTCATCGGAACGCGCTCCTACGATAACACCGGTATAAGCCTCTTTGTTGCTGTCCAGCTCGTAAAGGCCGGTTTCCAGATTCAGACGATAACGCGGCCAGCTGCCGTTCAATGTATTGGTGAGAGCCTCTGTCTTCAGCAAACGGCAGCATTCCACACGGGTCGTATTCCCATCCGGATAGGTTTGCTTGCTTTCCAGAGCCTCCCTGTTTTCGCCGTATACCATATAGAGATGATAATCCTTTGCCAGCTGATCACGATAAGCAATCATTTCCGGAATTTTATAATGCGTGTCAATATGCACCAAAGGGAACGGTACATGCCCCAAAAAGGCTTTGCGTGCCAGCCAAAGAAGCACTGTACTGTCCTTTCCGATCGACCACAGCATGCACAAATTATTGAAAGCAGCATAAGCTTCCCGCAAAATATAGATGCTTTTACTTTCCAGTTTCGCCAAATGATCCATTTAAGCCTCCTGCATCATTTCGTAGCCATAATGCTCGAAATAAAATTTTAACTCTTTATTGATCCGTGCCACCAGTTCGGGCCGCACATTGAATTTATTTTTCTGATACCCAATCTGCGAATCTACATAAGCCTGAAAATTCTGTTTGGCTTTTTCAAAGCCGGGAATGCCCAAAGATTGATAAATTCGTTCCGCATAAGCAATGGGCTGCTTCACAAATTCTTCGTACTGAATTTCCACCAGCTGCCCGGAAGGAATCATTTTCATATCTGCGAATAGCTTTTCATAAGCCCGTTTAAAGAGACGCAGGACAGTATCCTCCACAACCTGTGGATCCGGAGGATTTTGCAGAGATTGAAAAGCAAACAGCTTGTTAAACATATTGATGGTGGAAGGGATGACTTTATAAGGGTTGCGGTAGATGTTGATAAATTTTGCATCCGGAAAAAGCCGGTAAAGCTCCGCTGCGTGGCAGGTGGAATCCGGAGACTTCAAAAGCAGGGATTTCCCTTTGCAGAGAAAAGTTTGCTTTTTTAACAAATAGCGATAAACCTGATCCCAGTTCTCCCGGCTTTTCTCAGGCAGCTCGTCCACGAAGGCCTGATTGATATAATGGGGGTAATCCTCAGCAAAACAAAGCATATGGGCAATGGAAACCTGGGTGGATGCATTTACAGCCAGCATCTCTTCCATTGGCAGATCCATGCTGTATTCCATATTATCCATAGGCCGTGCATCTGAAATCGCGCCCTTTTCCAGAAGAGCCAAAAGAGGGCGAAGCAGCCAGGAATTGTGGCAGGTCACCGTGCTGACCGGGTCAAAATACCCGAACTGCGTATCTTTGCTCAGCATGTTCTGCAAATATGTGGTGCCGCTGCGCCAGTGACCCAGAATAAACAATGGGGACTTCACCTTTTGCCGTTTCAGGGCCGCTGCCAAAAGCAAGCGCTCCAAAATCGCAAAAGGAAACAGCAGCAAAGTAACGAGCGTAATCAAAACAGCCTGCGGGATATTTCGCAAAGAAACCCGGAAACGATTTTTTATCAATAAATGAAGCCAAATATCAAAGCGGCAGCCCAGCATTATGTGGCTGAAATTCAGCAGAGGAATAACAGTTTTTTTAGCCATAAAACATCTTCCTAATGTGTTAATATTCAAAAAATAATTACTGAAAAATCTTCACAATCTTAATTAGTATAGGTGAGATACTTTAACTATTTATGAACGATATATGAATCAAATATGAACTAAAAACCTGGACTCTTCTGTAGGATTTTTGAGATAAAGCTCGAAATATTTTTTATGGTATATTTTATAGGAGGTAGATTATGCGAAAAGATGGTACGAAAGTAAAAAACGCAGAGCTTATGTATCTTTTTGTACCTCACATCATGAAAGAACGCAATGACGCCATGAACATGATTACATTGGATATTCCCGTGGAGCCAATGCAAAAATATATCAATGAGAAACGCAAAGAGAATTTTCATGTTTCCCATTTGAGCCTGTTCCTGGCAGCTTATGTGCAGGTCATTGCAGAATTCCCTCTCTTGAATCGTTTTGTTGTAAACAGAACCATTTATGACCGCAACGAGCTGGCGATTGCCATGGTGACCTTAAAACCGGGGGCAGATAATTCCACGATGGGAAAACTTTATTTCACCCCGGGCGAGGATATTTTCTCCGTTTGCAAAAAGGTAGATAAATTTATTGAAATCAACACCGCAGCAGAAGATATTACCAATTCTCTGGATAAATTCATGAACTTCATGACAAAAATCCCCGGCCTGCTCCGTTTTGGCGTTCCTGTGCTCATGTGGATGGATAAGCATGGTCTTCTACCCAAAAGCATCATTGATCTGAGTCCCTTCCATTCCAGCATGACGATTACAAATCTGGCCAGCATCCGCACGAACCATATTTATCATCACATTTATAATTTTGGTACCACCAGCGTGCTTTGCGCCCTTGGGAATCTTCGTGAAATTCCCAGCGCCGGCAAAGATGGCCAGGTGAAGCTGACGCGCTGCATGCCGGTTGGTGTGGTCATGGATGAACGCATCTGCTCCGGTCACTATTTCTCTTTTGCTTTCCGCTCCCTGCAGAAATATCTGCGTGACCCCAAATTATTGGAAACGCCTTTCAGCGGCGAGATCCATATGAAATAAGGCTTTTATAAAGAGAATTTATCGTTTAACGCCATTATATATCCAATATAAAAACAAGCCCTCCGTTTAATGCACTGAGGGCTTGTTTTTCTTTGGCAGAAATACATCAATTTTTGTACCTTCGCCCAAGGCGCTGTGAATCGAGATATCTCCTTCGTGCAAATCAATAATTCTTTTTACGATCGACATGCCCAGGCCAGCGCCCTCTCTTCTGCGGGAACGATCCCCCTGATAAAACTGCTCGTAGATCCGCTGCTGCGCCTCCTGATCCATCCCGATGCCGGTATCAGCAACGGTAACCTGAATGCGGTCATGCTCCTGCAATCCAATGGCAATTTTTCCTGAGGCAGGGGTAAATTTAATCGCGTTATCCAAAAGATTTACCCATACCTGCACCAACAGCTCAGGATCGCCGGTATAAAAGCATTCATCCAGGTTAATATCCAGCTCAATATCTTTCGAAGACCAATGAGGTTCCAGCAGAAGAATTACCTGCCGCAGCTGCTCATCCAAACGAAAGGTTTCATTTGTTTTCCGGATGCTATCGTTATCCAGCTGGGAAATATGCAGCATATTCTGGCTGATCCGCAGCAAGCGCTTGCTTTCCCGGCTGATGATCTCCAGATATTCCTTCCCTTCAGCCGCTTCGGGCTCCTCCAGCAAAAGATCCACATAGCCATTGATAACAGATAACGGTGTTTTAATCTCATGGGAAACGTTGGATATGAAGTCTTTCCGCATATATTCATTTCTTTGCAGCTGTTCCGCCATGCGGTTAAAATCAAGCGCCAGCTGATAAACCTCATCGTGCCGATCTATATCGGAAACACGAACAGAGAAATTTCCGCGCGCAATTTCTTTCGCTGCCAGAGATAGCTCCAACACACGGTTTACCATCGTTTTGGAGGTAATAATCGCCAAGAGCAAGGCGAAGATGAAAAAAACGATGTACGTCAAACCCTGGCTGATCCAAATGATGAAGCGCCCCCGCTCAGCAGAGCTGATGTAATTTGACAGAAGCGTCTCAATAAATGGCGTGAGCGCCCAGCATAAGATTGAGCTGCCCACAATGACCATCATACCCCAAAGAATGACCTTCCAGCGGATATGGTAACGAGGCCTCATTTTTCCACCGCCTTATATCCCAGACCACGTACCGTCTGAATCGAAAAATCTGCATTGTCGCTGAACTTTTCCCGCAAGCGTTTAATATGCACATCCACAGTTCTCTGGTCCGTTTCACTGTCATATCCCCAAATCTCGTCCATCAGCATTTGTCTGGTAAAGATCCTCCCTTTATAAGAGAGCAGCAAAAACAGCAGCTGGAACTCCTTTCTGCGCAGAAGAATCTCCTGCGCGCCGCAGGTGACACTCAAACGATCCTCATTCAGAACCGTGGAGCCGATAACCATTTCCTTTTCCCTTGAGATGCGGGAACGGCGAAGAAGCGCCTCAATATGCAGAAGCATTTCATCCATATCAACAGGTTTGACCAGATAATCATCGGCTCCAGCATGGAAACCCGTTTTTTTATCATCCAGGCCCCCCTTTGCGGTAACCATCAAAATCGGCGTATCGATATTCGCACTGCGCAGGGCGGCTGTCAACTCGCAGCCATCCATATTCGGCATCATCACATCTACAATCAAAAGATGCACCTGCGTTTTTGCCAGAATATCCAGAGCTTCCAGGCCATCCCCAGCTTCCACCACATCATAGCCAGCACGATTCAGACGAATCTTCATCAGGTGGCGCAGCTCTGTATTATCCTCTGCAAGCAAAATTCTCAGCATAGTTGACCTCGCTACTTTCCGAAAACCAGACGGTAATAATCATTGAACAAAATATCTGCGGAATAAAGGAACTTTCCATTCACGATCTCATTTATCGCATCCACATATTCCTGAGAAACATCGCCATATAAAACATCCGTTGTCGCATCATATCTGGCCTGATCCGTAATCCAGCTGCGATTGTTAAAGGCAATCAGAGGAAGCGCATCAGAGAAAACATCCCGCCCCATCAGCAAACGGGAGTCATATTCCAGCCCAAAGAGATTGGAGACCGTAGGCAGGATATCCAGGCTGCAGATCGGGGTATCGATCAGCATATGCTCCTGATCCGCACTCCAAATCGCAATGGTGTTCCGATACAGCTCAAAATTTCGTTCTACCGGATGCCCCACCAATTCATCAATGGCTGCATCCGATAAGCCATAGGGATAATGATCGGCAGAAAGAACGATCACCGTATCATCCAGCTTGCCGCTTGCCTCCAGCTGCTCGAAAAGATATTGAACTGCGTATTCCAGCTCCAGATTGCAGGCAATATAGGCTTTTACTTCCTCGGAATAATTCAGGTGCTCGACCTCTCCCCTATGCTTTGCCGCCATCATGTTTCCGCTGAAATTGTATTCCAGGTGACCGGATACCGTCAAATCATAAACATGAAAGCTGTCACTATTTATGTAATAGGGTATGGATGCCTCCATAAGCTCAATATCGCTTTCCGGCCACTGCTCTGTAATATCCAGGCCATTTCCCCGCCCCAGGTAAGTATAGCCCAGATTCGGATGAGACAGCTGCCGGTCATAATAATCAAAGCTGTGGTTATGAAAAGCATATACGCTTTCATAGCCCAAAGCAGAAAACTGATTACCAAAGGCAAAGGGCATGTAGTTTTCCGCAGAGCGGGCAAAGCTCCACACCCCACTGGCCGGGAGCAAAGAGCTCATGACAGCGTATTCCCCATCGCTGGTGGAAACATTCCACAATGGCGTATAGGCATTGGCAAACTCAAAGCCTTCCGTTGCCAGACGTTTTACAGAAGGAAACATACCCGTTTCCAACAGGGGATAATAGAATCCTTCCGCCGTGATCACGATCAAATTCTTTCCTGCGAATTTCCCGGTATATTCATTTTTTCGGGAAGGCTCCAGGGAAGAAAAATAGATATGCATATTTCGGATGGTCTCATCGCTTTCGTTCGCCAGCAGCGCTTCGAAATCAATGTCCATGGCATTATAGCCATAATCCGGCAGAGTCTCTCCCTGCTCTGCATCAGTCTGCTCATCCTCTTCCGGAAGTTCCACTGCCAGGGGAAGATCCTTCGGTGCAAAGCCCCAAAGGGTTCGGCGGGCATCCAGCTGCATAAAAGTCAGCACGCCCAGCTTCTGCTGAGTAGGAAGGGGGTTGTTCTCATTATAGAAACAGTTATATGCGGAGTTTGGCGCACTGGAGCCGGAGATGGGCAAAACGGCTAAAGCACCGCAATAAAATAAAATGGACAAAATGAGCAGCAGCCAGCTGCCTTTCCATTTACAGGCGGGAAAGCTTTTGCGGCCAAAAACAGCAATCAAAATCAAGGGCAGCAGGAAAACCAGAATTTGCGGCAAATGGCTTACGATCATTCGAATCGCTTCCCCGGCAAATTCCGTTACCTGCCCGCTGTTAAATATCGAAAAGACCAGCAAAGGCGTTTTAAAAAACAAATGATATACATATTGGGCTATGTAGAGGATCGAAACAAAAGCGCACAGCAGCAGGCTCAGAATATAATTCCATCTGCCTGATGCCAGGGAGCAGAGAAACGCGCCGAGCAAGGCATAGGAAACGGAAAACATCCCCAGATAGAAATAATTCTCTGCGGCAGTAGCCCCCGGATAGATCATAAAATGCAGGTAGAGCTCCTGAAAAAAAATGACTCCCAGCCACAAAAGCACACGCAGCCAAAATTTTGAATTTGAAAAAGAGGAGCGGGCAGCTTCTGCCTCCCCTGCCGTTTTCCTGATCTTAGCTTTTTCCATATAAGCTCCTCTCCTTACATCTGCTTTTCTGTCATCAAAGTTGAAACTGCCATAGCCCAGGGGAAAAACATCCGCAGGCGATCTGCTGCTTCCCTGGCCTCCTTTTCACCGGAGCAAGGCGCAAAAAAAGTCCCCCCGGAGCCACTCATTAAAGCAGGCAGCCCCAAAGCAGAAAAAGCCTCTGTCATTCTGTTTAAAGCAGGATAAAGACTGCAGGCTGCATCATAAAGATGATTTCCCCAGCATTCCGTCAGGCGCTGGCTCGAGTTCGTTTCCAATGCAGCCCGCACCCCAGCCAGATCCGGCCTGGCAGAGCTGCCGAGCCGGTCATATTCCCGATAAACCATTGGCGTGGATACAGGGAAGCCGGGATTCGCCAGAACCAGCCAGGAGGTTTGCACTTCCGGCAGGGGCGTTAATTTTTCTCCGATCCCCTCAACGAGGCATGCACCCCCGGAAATGCAAAAGGGAATATCTGCCCCCAGTGGCAGCGCAAGGGACAAAAGCTCCGTTTCAGGAAGCCCCAAAGCCAGAAGGCGATTTGCCCCCAGTAAAACTGCAGCGGCATCCGTACTGCCACCGGCCAGACCAGCGCCAAGAGGGATTTTCTTTTCGATGCGAATTTCCAGGCACTGTTTCAGGCACAGCTGCTCTTTCAGGTGCAGCCAGGCGCGAAAAGCCAGGTTTTCCTGATCCATCAAACCTGAACAAAAGCAATGATCCGCGGAAGACTCCTTGATCTCAACTTCATCATATAGGGCAATCTGCTGCATGATCGAGCGCAGCAAATGATATCCATCCTCCCGCTGACCAACAATCTCCAGACTCCAGTTGATCTTTGCCGGGGCTAAAATTTTTAAACGATCCGACATAACTGCTCCTTGCGCTGTAAATAGGCTTCATCAAACCACACAGAAAGCTGACTCTGGGGGGAGGCCTCCCCAAAAGGCCGGGAACTCAATGCCAGCAGCGGCGGCGCCTGAATCCGCTTGGCAACCCCGATACCCCGGTATTGTTTCCACCATCTCTCCATATCTGAAGCGAACTGATCGGCCGTGGGGAAATATTGCTTTGTCAAGCCAGGTTTGCAGCCCAATAAGGCATCAATCGTATCCGCCGCATAAGCCTCCAGCGCTTCCAAAAGACCGCCATTTTTCTCCACCCAGTAGCGGAACAAATAATCATGGTAATCATACTGCAATGGATCCCCAAGCCCCTCATCCACTGCCTGCTTCCAGGATAATTCTGCGGAAGGTCGAATTGCAGCTATTTTATCCAGCGGGGCCGTGGGAAAGATTTTTTGGAAAGCCCTGCAGGCCTGGTATACCTGATGTTTCCACAGGTCCGCCTGGGCAGCAAGACCACCGGCCAAATCCCCATAAAAGGTTGCATAGCCTACTGTCATTTCAGCTTTGTTCCCATTGCAGGTAAAAATGCCCCCCACTGCCGAGGAAGCAGCAGCCAGAATGCGTCCGCGCTCTCTGGCCATCAGATTTTCCCAGCCCAAGTCGCTTATGAGCAGGCGGCTTTCCCTACCGGCAGCGTCCAGGAAGCTTGCTGTTTGGATATCCTCTCTCAAACGAATGGCGCTTTCCTCCACCGGAATCACGGCGAAAGGGCAGCCCAGAGCGGCAGCCAGGTCAGCAGCCAGATTTTTTGTGGTTGCACTGTTATACTGGGTAGGCATGCTGATCAAATAAACATTTTCCGGCCCCAGAGCCTGCGTATAAATGCAGGCAGCAAGAGCGGAATCGATTCCGCCGCTGAGGCCGATGACTGCTTTTTTGCAGTTGATCTGCTGCAAAAAGGCAGAGGTACCCGCCACCAGAGCATCCCGCAGCAGCTCACCCTCTTCCGGGAAGGCAGCACGACTTTCCCGATCATACAGACCGGGCTGAAAATAAGGTGCCGCAGCCAGCAAAGAGCCCTGTGCATAATAGCGGCTGTTTCCTGCCAAAAGATAGCAGCTTGAGCCACTGTTCACCAATCCGCAGGCATTTACAGAAATATATTCTGCCGAGAGAGCCAGAGGCGGCGTCAAATCACGATCCAAAAACAGTGGGCGCTGGCTCAAATCAATCAACAGATCGGCTTTTTCTGCTTCTGCCGGGAAATCATTCAGCGCATAATCCCCCAGCAAAAAGCCGATACGGCGCTCTTTCCCATCAATTGATAAGGAAAGCAGCTCCATGGGAGCCTCTTTTTCGAAAGCATCATAAGCCCCGGGAAGAAAAGCCGGAGCCAGCGGTGTGGATACCATTTGCAGCTGCCCCTGAGAAGCCCAGAAAACCTGATTACGCAGCAATCCTTCTGCATCCAGACAGGGATTGGTGAAAACAACAGAAATGCCCTCCGCAGCTGCCGCCAGCTTCTCAGCGGCCAATTTGCATTCCTCAAGAAAACTGTCACGATAGAGCAGATCACCTAAAAGAGCCCCGCTCAGAGCCAGCTCCGGGAATAAAATCAGCTCTGCCCCCCGTTCCCTGCCCAGGCAGATCCACTCCAGCATCTGCTGCAGATTTTGGGCAGGCTGCCCGGGAATAATATTCATCTGTGCTGTTAAAATGCGCATGCTTACCTCCCTAACAATGCCAGGATTTCTTCGATATGCTGTCGGGCGCAGGCTTCGCCCAGTTCAAAGCACTCCTGCAAGGCATCTTTGTCCATGAATTTTTTATGTGCATCAATGGGGCGAAGCAAAATATCTGCGTCGATCTTCTGAAACTCTGCCGCAGAGATGGATAAAGAACGGCTGACCACATCCAGCATATTGCTGGGGGCCTCCTGCTCCGGAAAGGCCAGATCAATGGCGACAACAACATCCGCTCCCATTTCCCGGGCCACATCTCCGGGGCAATTATCCAAAACATATCCATCCACCAGCACCATGCCATTCAGAGAGACCGGCGTGAAAATACCCGGGATCGCGGAGCTGGCACGAACCGCAAGCCCGGTATCGCCCCTGCGGAAAACCACTTTTTCACGGCTGATCAGATCCACCGCCACAAGGCCACAGGGAATGTTCATCTCTTCAAGTCTGCGCCCGTCGGTAAACGCACGAATCATATCCCTGTATCCCTCTGCAGGGATCATCCCCATCCGGCTGGGGCGGACTTTCAACAAGCTGTCAATATCGCTGGTAAAAAAAGCCCGATGCATTTCCTGCCAATCCATGCCGGAAGCATACATCGCGGCAATCGCCGCACCAATAGAGGTTCCCGCGACAAAATCAGCGGAAATCCCATATTCAGAAAGAACCTTTAAGACGCCGATATGCGCGCTTCCCTTCAGAGCGCCGCCGCCAAAAGCAAGCCCCAGCTTTTTCTCTTTTTGCATCGTTGTTGTTTCGTCTGTCTTTTGGGTTAATGTAAGCAAGTTTTCCACCTTCTGCGAAGAATATACTGTTGAACAAGCAGGGCGCAGCTGCACCCTGCTTGTTTGTTGATTTTCGCTTTATCTTATTTTTATATCTGATCCAAATACTCGCCTTCTGCCACGAGAGTAGCAGGCCCTGTCATATAAATATGACCATCCTCCATCCATTCCACTTCCAAAGAGCCATATCGAAGCTGAACTTCTACTTTTTTCTTCGTGTAACCATTCAAAATTGAAGCAACCGTGGCAGCGCAAGCGCCGGAACCGCAGGCATTGGTCTCCCCGCAGCTTCTTTCCCAAACGCGCATCTTAATTTTCTCATCCGAAAGAAGCTGGATAAATTCCACGTTAGTGCGCGCCGGGAAGGCTTCATGGGTTTCGATCACCGGACCAATCTTTTCGACAGGATAATTTGCCACATCGTCCACAAAGACCACACAATGCGGATTGCCCATAGAAACCAGCGTGACATCAAATTTCCTGGCCAAAGCTTCCAGGGGAGCGGATACGACCCGGCTGCCGGTAAATTTTGCAGGGATATCTGCCGGCAGCAAACGCGGCTCGTCCATATCCACGCGGACAATGCCCTGCTTTTCATCAATGATATGCGGACGAACCAGGCCCGTCAGGATCTCAAAACTGAACTCATTCTCATCCACAATCCCCTGCCGCTTGGCAAAAAGAGCAGCACAGCGCAGACCATTGCCGCACATCCCGGCTTCCGTTCCATCAGAATTAAAAATTTGATACAGCGCAGCAGCCTGATCCGACTGGCTGGGGCTGAGCAAAATCAGACCATCCGCACCGATGCCAAGGCTTCTGTGGCACATTCTGCGGGAAAGCTCACCCAGATCTTCAGGCAGCTGCTCTGTAAATCCATTGATAACGATAAAATCATTGCCCAATCCGTGCATTTTTGAAAAGCGCATGTTTCCTCCTCTTCCCTGCCGAAACGCATGAAAATACGGGCAGATGTTTTCTATTTGCAACTTCGTCTATATTCCCTCAACAAAACAATACTATGCGCAAGCAGGTTCTTCCGGATGCGCCATAGCAAGAAATATATATAGAAATATAACTTTTTTAAATTCCACATGAAAAAAAAAACTCCTGCAAAAAAGGTGAGCCGTTCAGCAACAGCTCACCTTTAAAAAGCAGTATTTAGCGGTGCTCCCCAAGGAAGAAGAGAGCCAAAGTCCCCGGACCGGAATGGGCGCCGATCACCGGGCCGACATGATTTATGATAACATCTTTTACGTTATACTTTGCTTTGATCATCTCTGCCAAAGAATCAGCATCCTCCTGACAATCCCCATGGCTGATGAAGATCATCTGTTCATCCGGATTTATGGCTGTTGCCTGCATTTCAGCAAACAGCGCCGAAATAGACTTTTTGCGTCCGCGAACCTTGCTGACATTGATCAGGCGGCCTTCATCATCTACATGAAGCACAGGCTTGATATTCAGCACGGTACCAACCACAGCAGAGGTAGCGGATACACGCCCGCCGCGGTGGAGATGATTCAGATCATCAACAGTGAACCAATGGCAAAGATGGGGGCGATTCTCTTCTACATACGCCACGACTTCTTCTATAGAAGCACCGCTGAGTTTCTTCTGTGCAGCCAGATAAACCAACAAGCCCTGCCCCAGGGAAGCGCAAAGGGTATCCAGCGCATAAATTTTCCGTTCCGGATAACGCTCCCGCAGCTCTGCAGCTGCCGTTGCCGCAGAATCAAAGGTACTGCTCAGCGCAGAAGAAAAGCCCAAATACAGAACATCCTGGCCGTCCTGCAGGAAAGGCTCCATGGCCTGAATAAAGGTAGCCGTATTTACGGCAGAGGTGGAACCTATTTTACCTTCCCGCAGCATGGAATAAAAAGCCTTTACCGGAAGCTCCCGTTCATCCAAATAATTGGCATAGCTTTTTTCTTCAATCGTTATAGAAAGAGGCAATACAGTTAAGCCCAATTCCTTCGCCAGAGAATCCGGTAAATCACAGGCCGAATCGGTCATCAAAATAAAATTTGTCATAGAAAGCTCCTTTTGTTTCGCTGCCATTGAATGCAAAGCGGCAGAACTATTATAATGCAAAGAAATAACAGAATCAAGGTAAATCAAATTCTCTGTTGATTGCTTCCGCAATAAATTGAAAGCTACTTTCCTCTTTCGGCAGCTGCCCATTGTCCAACATCAAAGAAGCGCCATACACCAAAGATCGGACAACAAAGGTCTTTCGGATCTCCACTTCCTTCGGCATGGATACCTCAGCACAATATCGACTGATCAATCGCTTGGTTGTGGAACTCACCTCGGATTTTCTCTTCGCCTGTTCTTCATCCAAGGAATCATCCCGAAGCATCAAAATTGAACGAAAATGGGGGTTTTCCAGCAGGAAATAGATATAATCCATGCTGACTTCCACCAGCTGACGACGGGTATCCCCCGCAAAACGCTGCTCCACCTGGGTGCTGCGCAGCAGCCATTGTTGATTGACATAATCAATAACCGCTAAAATAAAATCGTGCTTATCCGCGAAATGCTTATAGGGAGCGGCACAGGAGAGGCTACAGGCAGCGGCAACGCGGCGCATCGAAAGATCTGTAACCCCATGGGCTTGAATTTCCTTCATCCCAGCCAAAATTAACTGTTCCTTAACGGAAAGCCCGTTTTTTTCTTCCGTTTTCATAAAAAACCTCATGAAAAGTTATCAGTGATAACCAACTAGCTATAGTTTACCCATCCTTCCCGGCTTTGTCAAGCTTTCTGCTGTTCAAATTTTATTGGTACTGGCCTTTTCATGCAGAATTCCCGCTTGACATTATCCCGATTCAATGTTACAATGACCCCAATATCAGTATCAAGTATTGATTATATTTCAGCAAAAGAACCACAGTGATCTTTCTTTTTTGGCTTTGGTAGCTTTATCAGCTATTTTTTGCTGATAAAGCTTATTTATGTTTCACTGATGGGCAGGCTTTGGCTCTTCACAGAACCAAAGCCCTTTATGGATACGTGTTAATCCACATCCCGCAGTGTCACACTGCGGGATGTTTTTACAAACAAGAGTGAAGCAGAAGGAAGCGGAGGCTGCAAAATGATCGTTGTCTTAAAAGAAAACTCCAATCCTGCGCAGCTGGAAAATCTGCTGCAATGGCTGAAAAATATGAACCTGGAAGTGCATAAAACAGAAGGAATTCACCAAACCATTCTGAGCCTGGTCGGAGATACGACAGAACTGGATATTGATTTGATCCGTGCATTGGATATTGTGGATGAAGTAAAACGAATTCAGGAACCCTTCAAATGCGTGAGCCGCAAATCCCATCCGAAGGATACTGTTATCAAGGTGAATGGGATTGCAATCGGCGGCAAAGACTTTCAGCTGATCGCGGGCCCCTGCTCGGTTGAATCCGAAGAGCAGATCTGCAGCATTGCACAGTCTGTGAAAGAAGCCGGTGCAACGATGCTGCGGGGGGGCGCTTTTAAACCCAGAACATCCCCCTACTCTTTTCAAGGGATGCGGGCAGAGGGGATTCAGCTTTTGTTGAAAGCCAAACAGCTGACCGGATTGCCCATCGTCACGGAAATCATGGCCATCTCTCAGCTGCCACTGTTTGAAGAAGTGGATGTGATTCAGGTCGGCGCCCGAAACATGCAGAATTTTGAAATGTTGAAAGAATTGGGGCGTCTGCGCAAACCTATCCTCCTGAAACGTGGGATGTCCAACACCCTGCAGGAGCTGCTTCTTAGCGCAGAATATATTCTGGATGGCGGCAACGAAGAGGTCATTCTCTGTGAACGAGGGATCCGTACTTTCGAAAGCTATACCCGGAATACGCTGGACCTTTCCGCTGTTCCCGCGCTGAAAGCCCTCTCTCATCTTCCTGTAATCGTTGATCCAAGCCATTCCACCGGCAAGGCCAGCCTTGTCCCGCCCATGAGTCTGGCTGCCGCAGCGGCTGGTGCAGATGGGCTGTTGATCGAGGTTCATCACGATCCCCAGCACGCTTTATGCGACGGCCAGCAGGCCTTGACGCTGAATGAATTCAGATCCTTAGCAAAACGCGTTCAGGGCATTGTGTCCTATCTGCAGAATGAGCCTACAGGAGAAGCGCATGTATAAGCTCCATGTTTCCACGCAGCAGCCTTATGATGTGCTGGTCGGGGAATCCCTTTTGCTGCAGGCCGGTGCTTTGCTGCGCCGGCTTTTCCCTCCTTGTCGCATTGGCCTGGTAACGGATTCCAATGTGGCACCCCTTTATCTCCAGGCACTGCGCTCCGGCTTGGAGGAGGCCGGTTTTTCTTGCTCCGTCTTTATATTTCCAGCCGGAGAAAGCAATAAGAACTTAACAAATTACGGGCAGCTGCTGTCCTTCCTTGCCCGGGAACGCCTGAGCCGCAGTGACATCATCCTGGCTCTGGGCGGCGGTGTTGTGGGTGATTTAGCCGGTTTTGCTGCGGCAACGTATTCGCGGGGGCTAAGCTGGGTGCAGCTGCCCACCACTTTATTGGCAGCAGTGGACGCCTCGGTGGGTGGAAAAACTGCCATAAACCTTCCGGAGGGGAAAAATCTGGCGGGAGCCTTCCACCAGCCCAGCCTGGTGCTGTGTGACTGCAGCTGTTTGCAGAGTCTGGGGACGACACAGATTCATGATGGTTTGGCAGAAATGCTGAAGCACGGCCTGATCGCAGACCATGAACTGTTCCAGCGTTTGGAGAAAGGCTTTTCCCTCCGGGATTTGGACCTCGCTGAGCTGATTTATCGAAATGTGGAGATCAAAGGCCAGTTCGTTCTCTGCGATGAGCAGGATCGCGGGCCAAGGCAAATCCTGAATTTTGGGCACAGCATCGGGCATGCCATAGAAAAATGCAGTGCCTATGCAATCACCCATGGGCAGGCTGTAGCCATGGGCATACTGGCGGAAATACGAGCCGCGTATCGGATGTCCATGAGCCCCATAGCGCCAGAGGTGATCGAATCTGCTTTTGCCTTACACGGTTTGCCGACTTCAATCCCTTTCACAGAGGAAGAGCTTTGGAATGCAGCTTTGCGGGACAAAAAACGCAGCGGAGAACAAATTCAGCTTACCTGCCTTCAGGAAATTGGCAAAGCCCAGCTCTGCACTTTAAATCTGTCAGAGTTTCGACATTTTATTGCCTTGGGGCTGGAGGAATAGAGATGGACAGAGTACTCCTTCCCTGCCGCTTATCGGGAGAAATCCATGCAATCCCTTCCAAATCCTGGGCCCATAGAGCCCTGATTTGTGCAGCGCTTTGCCGGGAAGAAACAGAACTACATTTATCCGCGACTTCCCAGGATATTCAGGCTACGCAAGCCTGTCTGGAGAGCCTTGGGGCCAAATGTACCGCTACAGCCCATGGACTACGGATCACTCCCATCAAAGCTATACCGGAAGCCCCTGTTTTGGATTGCCGGGAAAGTGGCTCTACGCTGCGCTTCCTGATTCCTGTGGCAGCCGCTCTGGCAAAGCAAAGCCGCTTTTTGGGCTGTGGCCGTTTGCCGGAGCGTCCAATTTTGCCTTTGCTGGAAACACTTTCTGCCCATGGATTGCTTTATTCTTCCGCAGCTCTGCCCTTGACCATCGGTCATTGGAAGGAAGGCGGAATTTTTTACTTGCCCGGGAATTTGAGTTCTCAATTTGCTTCCGGTATTTTGCTGGCAGCACCCATCCTGGCGGACGATGTAGAAATCCATTTTACATCTCCGCTGCAATCTGCCTCTTACCTGGAGCTCACTTGCAATGCAATGAGAAGCTTTGGCATCCTGGTGGAAAAGACGGAACAAGGGTACCGGGTGACAGCCGGGCAAAAATACCGTTCTCCGGGAAAATTTAAGATTGAAGGAGATTGGTCAAATGCTGCTTTTTGGTTGGCGGCAGGGGCTCTTTCCGAAAAAGGTATTCGTCTGAACGGGCTGCGTTCCGATTCTGCGCAGGGGGATCGAAAAATTCTTTCACTTTTGCTTCAGATGGGTGCAAACGCCCATTGGAAAGGCGATCTCCTGTGCATAAACGGTCCGCGCCCACTGCACAGCATCAACATAGATGCGGCAGATATTCCTGATCTGGTTCCGATCTTATCCCTGCTTGCCACCTTTGCGGAGGGCGAAACGAACATTCAGCATGTAAGCCGTCTCCGCCTAAAGGAAAGTGACCGTTTGGAAAGCACAGCTCAGCTGATTAAATCCCTTGGTGGGGAGATTGAGCTGCAAGAGGATCAGATTCGAATTGCAGGAGCAAAGCAGCTGCATGGCGGGAGAGTGCAGTCCTACAAAGACCATCGAATCGCTATGACAGCGGCGATTGCAGCCAGCCGCTGCACCGGGGAAATTTTGCTGGAAAACAGCGAGGCTGTGGAAAAATCCTATCCGCATTTTTGGCAGGATTATATAGCTTTAGGAGGGAAACCCCATGTCATCTAGTTATGGAGAACGGATTCGGCTAAGTTTATTCGGCCAATCCCATGGAGAAGCGGTTGGTATGATCCTGGATGGCCTGCCCGCCGGGGAAAGCATCGATCTGGAGCATTTGCAGAATTTTCTCGACCGTCGCGCTCCCGGCCGCAGCCGCCTGACGACGTCCCGTAAAGAAGCAGATCGGCCCCGCTTTCTATCCGGCCTGTGGGAAGGCAAAACCTGCGGCGCTCCGCTCTGTGCCATAATAGAAAATACCGATGCCCGCTCTGCAGATTACGAGCAGCTGGCAGATATTCCCCGGCCCGGTCATGCAGACTGGCCTGCCTGGGTAAAGCATCACGGCTGCAACGATTATCGCGGTGGAGGGCATTTTTCGGCAAGGCTCACAGCACCCTTTTGCGTAGCGGGAGGAATTCTTTTGCAGCTGCTTGAGCAGCGGGGCATTCAAATTTCAGCTCGTCTTTTTTCTGTGGGAGAAATCAAAGATGAAAGCTGGGATGCAAAACAATCTTTTTGGCCTTCTCCGCAGGAAAACGAATGGGGGCTTCCTGTTTTCGATGCAAAAGCAGCAGCAGCTATGGCCGGATGCATTCAGGAGGCAGCTCAGGCTGGTGATTCCCTTGGCGGCCAGGTAGAATGCTGTGTGCAGGGTCTCCCTGTCGGGATGGGGGAGCCTTTTTTCGATAGCCTGGAAAGCTGCATCAGCCATGTAGTTTTCTCTATCCCCGGGATAAAGGGCCTGGAGTTTGGCAGCGGCTTTGCCTGCGCCGGCGCCAAAGGCTCCGAAAACAACGACCCTTATCAAATTCAAGAGGATCGAATCTGCACTGCTTCCAACCACCACGGAGGTATTTTAGGTGGATTAAGCAGCGGGATGCCTCTCATTTTTCGTGCAGCATTTAAACCGACCTCATCCATCGCACAGAAGCAGCGTTCTGTGAGCATGCGTCTTTTAGAGGAGCGGGAATTGCAGCTGAGTGGCCGGCACGACCCCTGCATCGCAATACGTGCAGTCCCCTGCGTAGAAGCAGCTGCAGCGATCGCCCTGTCTCAGTTTGTTTTTTAATGAGAGGAATATGAAATATGCAGATTCCTGAAATCAGAAGAGAAATCGATAGCATTGATGCCGAATTGCTGGCCTTGTTTTTAAAGCGCATGGAGCTGGCCCGACAAATCGGGAAGCTGAAAGAGGAGGCTGGCCTGGAAATATACAATCCGGCGCGTGAGCAGGAAATTTTAGCTAAGGTTCGAGAAACGGCACCGAAGGAGCTATCGTCCTACGCCGAACTGTTATTCTCTACTCTTTTTGAGCTGAGCCGCTCCTATCAAAAGAACAATGCAGCCACGAATGGCACAACTTCTAAATAAATTGGATTTTCCGGGCGCTTAGCAGAAAATTTAAAGGAGCCCTTCTATGGATTATGGATTGATTGGTTACCCCCTGGGGCACAGCATGTCCCCGCAGATTCATGCTTTGCTGGAAATCCCCGATTATGAGCTGCATCCTTTGCCCCCGGAGGATCTGGAGGGCTTTCTTCGGAAAGCTGAGTTCAAAGGTGTAAATGTCACCATCCCCTACAAGAAAGCCGTTCTTCCTTACTGCGATTTTCTTTCTCCCCAGGCTCAGGCTATAGGCAGCGTAAATACGCTGATCCACGATGAGCAGGGCCAGCTGTGTGGATATAACACAGACTATGCCGGTCTGGAGCTTTTGGCACAGCATGCAGGCATCTCCTTTTCCAAAAAGCATGTAGTCATTTTTGGGACTGGAGGAGCGGCCCTGACTGCCTGGAATGTGGCAAAGGACCACGGAGCGGAAAGCATTCAGATGGTTTCCCGGCGCGGCCCCATTGACTATGAAAACATTTATTCCTTCCGGAATACACAGATTTTGATCAATGCCACCCCGGTGGGAATGTCCCCTCGTTTGGAGGATTCTCCCATCTGTCTTTCCCGTTTTCCGCAGCTGGAAGCTGTGTTGGATTTGATTTATAACCCCCTGCGCAGCCGTTTGCTGCTGGAAGCAGATGCCCTGGGCCTGGAGAATGCAAACGGCCTGCTGATGCTGGCTCACCAGGCGAAATTGGCAGAAGAGCTTTTCCTTGGGAAAAGCATTCCGGACAGCAGCAGCTTCCGGGCAACAAAGATTCTGGAAAAAGAGATGACAAATATTGCGCTCATCGGAATGCCCGGCTGCGGAAAAAGCACAGTGGCACAGCAAGTGGCTGAATTGACCGGACGAAGCCTGGTAGATGTGGATAGGATCATTACGGAAAGAAGTGGGCGCACGATCCCTCAGATTTTTCAGGAAGAGGGGGAAGCTGCCTTTCGCAGGCTGGAAAGCGCTGTTCTGCGGGAGCTGGCGGATACACATGCTCAGGTTATCGCCTGCGGCGGCGGTGCTGTCCTTGCGGAGGAAAATCGAAAATTGCTGCGGCAGAACGGAAGAATCTACCTCTTGGAAAGCGATCTCAGCAAGCTGGATCGAGAAGGAAGGCCGCTGTCTGCATCCTGGGAGGCACTGCAGCAGCTGGCTCGGGATCGAAAGCCGATCTATGAAGCTCTGGCAGATGTAAAGGTGTGGAACGACCAGGAGAGCCGGAAAGCAGCAGAGCGGATAAAGGAGGATTTTGATGCGCATTTTGGTAATTAATGGCCCAAATTTAAATTTGCTGGGCCTTCGGGAACCCCAAATTTATGGGGAACAAAGCTATCAGGATCTACTCTCCTATCTTCACAGCTGCGGAGAAGACCTGGGCATTGAGCTTCAGGTTTTCCAATCCAACCATGAAGGTGCGATCGTGGATGCGATCCAGGAGGCTTACGGAAAAGCAGCTGGGATTGTAATCAATCCTGCCGCCTATACCCATACCAGCATTGCGATTCTGGATGCCTTAAAAGCCGTCGCTCTGCCCACTGTAGAGGTTCATTTGAGTAATATTCACGAGCGGGAAAGCTTTCGCCGACACTCTTATATCTCATCCGCATGCTTAGCCAGCATTTGCGGAAAAGGATTTTCCGGATACCGGGAGGCCTTGCTGCTATTGCTGGAGCAAATCAAATAAAAAGCGACTTTGCTTCAAAAAGATAAGCTGTCGCATCAAAACCATGCAATTATGCCAAGCCCCGTTGTCCTTTTTATGGATTTACACAAAAAAGATACGATACCGTATATTTACCCACAAAACACAAAATAAGATGAAAGAGATTTGGCTTCATGGAAAAACATAATTTTGATATCACTGCGCTGCTGGAAGCTGCATTTCTCTATCGGGAAAAAGCCTACGCCCCCTATTCCGGCTTCAGCGTGGGAGCTGCTCTTCTCACACAGGATGGAAGCATTTTCGGCGGCTGCAATATCGAAAATGCAGCCTATTCCCCTACCCTTTGTGCGGAACGAACCGCCTTCGCAAAAGCGATAAGCGAAGGCCAAAGGCATTTTAAAGCTCTGGCGGTCGTCGGTGGGCCCCAGGGACAAGCTCCTGTAGATTTTATTCCGCCCTGCGGTGTTTGTCGTCAGTGGCTGGCGGAGTTTTGTTCCGCAGATATGCCGGTTTTTCTGGCTAAAAGCATGGAAGAATACCAAAGCTACACCTGCGCGGAATTGCTGCCCCATAGTTTCTCCCCACATATGCTGTAATTTCCTTCGGCAAGCTAGGAGTTTTTATGAGACGCCTGTTTATTTCAATTCTATGCCTGCTGCTTCTTCTGCTCCCTGCCTGCGGGCGAAAAGCAACAATCGAGCAGAAAAATACAGCGCCGCTTCCACCGCCCAGCTATGAAATTGCCCTGATTACCAGTCCAAAGGGTCTTGAGGATGGAATCGTCCTCGCAGCGTGGGAAGGCCTGCAGACCGCTGCTGATGCAGCAGGAATCAGCTATCAATGGTATCAACCGGAGGGAAATGACTATCTTTCTGCCATCCGTTTGGCGGTGCAGGCAGGTGCGAAGCTGATTATTTGCCCTTCGGGTCAGCAAGACTTTGCCATCTTGCAGGCCCAGGAAGAATATCCGGATTTGTTCTTTCTTACCGTAGATTATCTGCCTGCATCAGGCGATTCTGAGGAAGCGACTCTCGCCGCAAATAGCTGTGCGATTCTATTTTCCGAAGAGGAAGCCGGTTTTCTGGCTGGGTATGCAGCCGCAGCGGATGGCTACAACAAATTGGGCTTTGTTGCTCAAAGGAAAGATGCCGCCTATGGGATAGGCTTCCTGCAGGGGCTGAATGCTGCTGCTTCCGAGCGTGGATCAACGATTGAAGTACGCTACGGCTATGCAGATGATCTTCCGGCTGAGCGCTCCGTTTTATCCATGGTGTATCCTTGGTATATCGATGGAACAGAACTTATTTTTGCCTGCGGCGCGCAGATAAGCCAGGCGGTGCTGCCCGCTGCAGAGGCAAGCTGTGCTGCTGTGATTGGCTCCGATACCGATCAGCATAGGGCATCAGATGTCTTCGTGCTTTCTGCGGTCAAAAATATAAAAGAAGCGGTGGCCGATCTTATAGAGGCCTATGGCCGAAATACCTTTCCCGCCGGGCAAATCCGTTCTTATGGCCTTGCAGAGAGTGGGGTCTCCCTCTCCATAGAAACTTCCCGCTTGCTGCACTTCACGCAGGAAGACTATTTGCTTCTGCTGGAGCGACTGCACAATGGAGAATATGAAATCAAAAATGCTTTTGAAATAGAAGCGGATCCCCAGAGCTTGCTCAGTGACTCCGTTCGCCTGCTCCCGATGGAATAAAACATCGGCAAACACAATTTATAATGCCTATGACAAAGGCCAGCGTCGTTTTGACGCTGGCCTTTTGTAGCTCATCAATTCATCTGAAATTCCAAACCCTGATGCTCTGCCTGATCATATTGATGCTCAAGCTATAGCTTAAACAGGCGTTTGGCATTATTCGTTGTAATTTCTGCGATACGTTCATAATCCAAACCCCGGATCTCAGCGAGCTTTGCTGCCGTATAGCTTACACGGGCGGGTTCATTGATTTTCCCACGCATAGGATGCGGGGTCAAATAAGGGCAATCTGTTTCGATCAGAAGCATATCTTCCGGAACTTTTCCTGCTACATCCACAGAGGTTTTGGCATTGGCATAAGTCAGGGGCCCGGCAAAAGAGATATGGAAGCCCAGACGCAGGCATTCCTTTGCCATTTCCCAGCTGCCGGAAAAGCAGTGGAGAATACCGCCGTTCACACCGGCCTTTTCCTGCTTCAAAATATCAATCGTATCCTGATGCGCATCCCGATCATGAATAATAATCGGCAAGCCGGCTTCTTTCGCAGCGGCGATCTGCGCCCGAAACACGCGGCGCTGCTGATCGTGAGGAGGGCCATCTTCATAGTGGTAATCCAAACCAATCTCCCCCCAGCCTACCACAAAGGGGCTGCTGGTCAGGTCCATAAGCCGGGCCAGAAGCTCTTCATTCCAATCCCGAATCTCACTGGGGTGCACCCCAATGATAGCCCGTACCTGATCCGGATGCTTTTCCGCGATACGCACAGACATCAAAGAGGAACGCCAATCGCAGCCAACAGTGTTAATCAAATTCACACCGGCCTCACGGGCGCGCTGCAAAACATCCTCCAGCTCGGGAAAAATCTTCCGATCATCCAGATGTGCATGGGTATCGTATAATTGTACCTTCATAGCCTTAGCAAACCCGGCTGCCTGTGGGCATATCCGGTGCCTCAATTACCTGAAGCTTATCTCCGATGGCAGCGGAAAGCAGCATGCCCTTGGACTCAATGCCGCGAATCTTTCGGGGCGCCAGATTGGCAACAAGAATGAGCTTCTTCCCGACCAGCTCTTCCGGCTGGTAGAATTTTGCAATGCCAGAAAGAACAGTGCGTTCCTCGCCTCCCATTTCCAGCTTAAATTGCAGGAGCTTATCTGCTTTCGGAACCTTAATGCACTCCAGAACCTTCACCACGCGCAAATCCACTTTCGCGAAATCATCATATACGCATTCTTCCGCCAGAGGCTCGATTTCCGGCTCCGGCTCAGCAGGGGCTGCTTCTTCCTGAGCAGCTTCTGCCGCTGCAGCTTCCATCTGTGCTTTGATCGCATCAATATCAATGCGGGGGAAAAGGGGTTCTCCGCGGTTGATCTTCGTGCCGGCCGGGAACAGTCCCCATTTCAGGCTTTCCCAAGAGGCCAGATCATCCCTCTCGGAAATACCCAGCTGTGCCCATACTTTCGGCAGCAGAGAGGGCATAACGGGGGCTACCATGACCGTTACCATGCGCAGCACTTCCACCATGTTATACAAAACGGTGGCAAGCTCTTCCTTTTTGCCTTCTTTATTTAAGGCCCAGGGGGCAACATCATCAATATATTTGTTGGCCTTACCCACCAGCTTCCACAGCTCAGCCAGGGCATTTGCCCATTCCATCTTATCCATGAGGGCAGCAAAGGCAGCAGGGGTATCCTTCGCCAGCTGAATCAAATCCGCATCAAAATCCGTACCGGCACTGGGAGCCAGAACCAGGCCCTCCTGGAATTTCTCCAGCATACCGGTAGTCCGGGAAAGCAGATTGCCGTAATCATTGGCCAGATCATTGTTGATCCGCAAAGCCAGGTTGGCTTCAGAATAGGTGCAATCCTGACCATATTGCATCTCACGCTTCTGGAAATAACGAATCGCATCGGAACCGTAACGATCACAGAGAATGACAGGGTCAACCACATTGCCTTTGGACTTGCTCATTTTGCCATCACCCAGCAGAACCCAGCCGTGCCCCAGAACGTGTTTGGGCAAAGGCAGACCAGCAGCCATCAGCATGATCGGCCAGATGATCGTGTGGAAACGAATGATATCCTTACCCACCAGGTGCACATCTGCGGGCCAGAATTTTTCATAAAGGCTGTTATCGTCCTTTTTCAGAGCAGAAATATAATTGATGAGGGCATCAAACCAAACATAAATCACATGCTTTTCATCAAAGGGAACCTTGATACCCCAATCAAAGGTCGTGCGGGAAACGCAGAGATCCTCCAGACCCTGCTTAACAAAATTGACCATTTCATTGCGGCGGCTCTCCGGCTGAATAAAATCCGGATTCTCTTCAATAAATTTCAGCCAGCGATCCGCATATTTGCTCATGCGGAAGAAATAGCTTTCTTCCTTCATCAGTTCTGCAGGCTTACCGCAATCCGGGCAGACATGCTCCTCACCCACCTGCAGTTCCGTAAAGAAGGTTTCACAGCTGGTGCAATACCAGCCCTCATATTCGGATTTATAAATATCGCCCTGCTCATAAATCTGCTGGAACAATTCCTGGGCGTATTTTTCGTGGTGGGCATCCGTGGTGCGGATGAAATCATCATTTTCCACCTGCAGGATTTTCCAGAGCTCCTTGAAGCTCTTGATGATCTGATCTACGAATTCCTTGGGCTGCATGTTGGCGGCAGCGGCCCGGCGCTGAATCTTCTGTCCGTGTTCATCGGATCCGGTCAGAAAATAGGCATCATAGCCGCGCATCTTTTTGTAGCGAGCCATGGTATCCGCAGCCACAGTGGTATAAGCATGGCCGATGTGCAGATTGTCACTGGGATAATAAATCGGTGTAGTGATATAAAAAGTAGGTTTATCACTCATTTTAGCTGCCTCCGAACATATTTAGTATAACCATTTAATTTTAGCAATTTCACTGCGGGATGTCAATTCTTTAAGCCCATTTGATAGATATCCCGCACCTTCATACCATAACGATCCGCCAAAATCCGCGCGGCCTCTTTTCTCGGCATCCCGGATTCCAGCAGAGAATCCAGCTCCCCGGCAATCAGCTCCGGATCAATCTCCTCCGGAGCCTCCTCCTCTGCCCCGGCAACGACCAAAACATATTCCCCCCGGGGTTCCTGTTGGGCATATAGCTGGCACAGCTCCCCGATGGTGCCGCGCAGCATCTCCTCATGGAGCTTGGTCAGCTCCCGGCCGGCGCTGATTCTTCTCTCAGCCCCCCAGGCCTCCTGCATATCCGCGAGAATCGTCTTCAAACGATGCGGTGCCTCATAAAAAATCATGGTGCGTTTCTCTGCCCGCAATTCCTGCAAACGCTCCCTGCGTTCCTTTTTATCCCGCGGCAGAAAGCCCTCAAAACAAAAACGCCCGGTATCAAGAGCGCTTCCCACCAAAGCCGTCAGCATAGCACTGGCGCCGGGGAGAACAACCACCGGGATATTCCGGGCAGCTGCAGCCTGTACCAGATCCTGCCCCGGATCAGAAATCGCCGGTGTTCCCGCATCTGAAATCAAGGCCAGATCCTTTCCTTCCAGCAAAAGCTCCATCAAAGCTTGTTCCCGCAGGGTCTTGTTATGTTCATAATAGCTGATCAGCGGCTTTTTGATCTCAAAATGATTGAGCAGCTTTCGGCTGACTCTGGTATCCTCCGCAGCGATGATATCCACTTCCCGAAGGATGCGCAAAGCCCGAAAGCTAATATCTTCCAGGTTTCCAATCGGTGTTGCCACGATATATAAAGTGCCGCTCATCTTAGCCCTCCCTGCCCTGGTAAATCTGCTTCATTTCCTCGGAATAAATATTTTCTGCCTGATAAACGACCAATGGCGCTTCGACAGAAAGCTGCTCTCTTCCACCCAAAGAAAACTGCGCCAGCAGAAGATTGGCGGGGCGTTCGGCTTTGGGCTGCACCATACGCAAACGAACACAGTGAAGCTGCCTTTTTTCGGCAGAGACCAGCAATTCGCCCAAACGCTCTGCTCTGTGTACAATGTAGAAACGCCCCAAAGGCTTCAGGAGTGCTGCCACGCTATCCAGAAGTGCATCCAAAGAGCAGTAATGCTCTGACCGGGCAGCTGCCCGCAAAGGATCACTGCTGATTTTCCCGGCCCCAACTTTATAATAAGGTGGGTTGGAGACCACCACATCGAAAACAGAGCGGCCATACAGCTCCTGTGCATCACGGATATCTCCCTGCCGAATATGAACCCGTTCTGCCAGCCCATTCAGAGCCACACTGCGGGAAGCCATATCTGCCATATCCGCCATCAGCTCCAGACCATGCACCTGGCATTGAGGCTGCTTCCCTGCCAGAAGAAGGGCAATCACAGCTGTACCCGTCCCCAGATCAATAAGCTGCTCCCCGACTTTCACTTTCGCAAAATCAGCCAGCAGAACCGCATCAATACTAAAACCAGGGGCGGAAGCACTTTGGATCACTTTCAGCCCCTGGCAATATAAATCATCAATTCGTTCTTCATTTCCCAATAAAGGCAGACTCATGCTTTTTTCCCTTTATGCAGCAAAAAATTAAGGCAAAACAGGCAATCTTCTTCCCGGCTCTGGCCAAAACTTCCCGGGCAGATATGAAAGCCTTCATCATAAAGGTTTGCCAGGGCATCAAAGCCGTTGCTTTGATAGCTTCCTTCCACCAGACGTTTTTGCAGGTTGGCATTTTGTCTTTCCAGCTCCGCGACCCTCTGGGTCAATTCATCTCCCCGCCGGAGAAGATCATTCAGCTCTTCCTGCCATTGCATCAATTCCTGATACAAGCTCATACTTTAATCCTCGTCCTCGATTATGATCATATCATCATCCTCCGGCGGGATATCATAAACCTTGGCTTTCTTTTTGCAAGGCAGATCATCATAGTTTTCAAATTTCAGGCAGCACATAAGACGGCCACAAACGCCGGAAATCTTCGCCGGATTCAAAGAAAGATTTTGCTTTTTTGCCATCTTGATAGAAACCGGCTGGAATTCGCCCAAAACACTGTGGCAGCAAAGGACACGTCCGCAGCTACCGATCCCGCCGACCACCTTTGCCTGATCGCGCACACCGATCTGCCGCAGCTCAATGCGGGTCCGGAACACAGCTGCCAAATCCTTCACCAGCTCCCGAAAATCCACGCGGCCTTCTGCAGTAAAATAAAAAACAATTTTACTTACATCAAAGGTATAGGATACCTCAACCAAATTAATTGGCAGTTTATGCAGAGCAATTTTCTTCTGGCAGATATCAAAGGCTTCTTTTTCTGCAGCCAGATTGCTCTCATGCTTTTGCCGATCCTCTTCTGTCGCGATGCGCAATACGTCTTTCAGCGGGCTGACCAGCTCCTCCTCCGGGACATCCTTTGGACCCAGAACAACCTCCCCAAATTCCAAACCACGGGCGGTTTCCACGATCACATGATCGTGGAGCTGAATCGGCAGATTCTGGGGGTGAAAATAATATATCTTACCGTTCTTTTTAAAACGGACACCTACAATATTGGTCATTGTTCCTCCTAAAAGAAATTCTTACCAAATATATTATACCGCATTTCACGGAAATTAGCAATTATTGCATACAAATTTGCCGCAGGTGCAGGTAGGTAACATCCATCAGCAATTTTTGATTCATTCCACGGTTCAGCTGGTCAATGCTTTCTTCCAGCATATCCGCAGCAGCCAAGGCTGCAGAACGACTCCAATCCAGGCTGTTTTTACCCTTCGCCCGCTCATGCAGGCATTCCAGCATAGCAAAAAGGAATGCGCTTTGCCCGGGGCGATCCTTCTCATAATCCCTGGCGCGCTGCAAAACCTGATACAGGGGAAGCTGCGGCAAAACAGAAAGAAAAGAAAAAGCCGCTTCTGTCAGGGCCGCATCCGGGGCTGCCGCTGCTCGCTCAGCACCAAAAGAAAACTGCTGGCAACGGCTGATAATGGTTGGCAGCAGCTGATCCGGCTGCTCCGCGATCAGAATCAAAACCGTATTGGGAACCGGCTCCTCCAAAAGCTTCAGCAGGGTGTTTGCCCCTTCCAGGGTGATGTTTTCCGCTTGGTTCAGGATATACACTTTAAATGCGCCCGCCATTCGGCTTAATCCCGCATTGGCTACCAGTTCCCGGATAGCCTCTACCTTATGCTGAGCCCCCTGGGGCTCCAGCCAGCGCACATCGGGATGCACATTCAGCGTAATATTCCGGCAGGAATGGCAGCTGCCGCAGGCCTCGCCATCCTCCCGGGGCTTCAGGCATTCCAGCGCCGCAGATAGGGCCTTTGCCTGTTCTGCAGCTTCGCTGCCGCTAAAAATATAGGCATGAAACAAATGCTTCGCCCTAAGCTGCTGGCGCAAATATGGATGTAAAACAGTGAACGCAGACATAATTATTCCTTTACCAAAGGCAAAACTGCCTGTATCACATTGGAAAAAACTTTATCGATGGGGCGGCTGGAATCAATCACCCGGAAACGCTGGGGTTCCCGGGCAGCCAAAGCATCATAGCCCGCCAAAACCCGCTCAAAGAAGGCCTGGTCTTCCTGCTCAAGGCGATCCTTTTTTCCATGCATCCGGGAAAAAGAAACTTCTACGGGGACACGAAGAAAAACTGTTAAATCCGGATATACATCGCCTATGGCAAACTGCTGCAAAGCCCCTAAAGCATCCAGATCCAAGCCCCGCCCATAGCCCTGATAGGCCAGGGTGGAATCAAAGAAACGATCGCAAAGAACGATCTTCCCCGCCTCCAGCTGCGGTAAGATAAAAGCGGCGCAATGGTTGGCGCGATCCGCTGCATAAAGCAGAGCCTCCGTCCGATCATCCATAGAGCCGAAGGCGCTGTTCAGCAAAAGCTTGCGGATGGATTTTCCCATCTCTCCCCAGCCGGGTTCCAGAGTGGTTTCCACCTCGCAGCCCCGCTTACGAAGCCAGTGGCTCAGCTTTTTCACCATCAGGCTCTTTCCGCAGCCATCGATACCTTCAAACGTAATAAGCTTTCCTCTTCTCATAGCAGCCTCACCAAAAATAGAGAGTAAAAAGCACTTAAATTTTCGCCATAAACCAGGCTTTCCCCTTCTGTTTGTTTCTTCTTTGCCGGGAGAATAGCTAAACCAAGCCGGGGTAATCCAGAGTTGCAAAGTAATCGTCAATCGTTTCTGCTCTGCGAATCAACTTTACGCTGCCGTCTGTTTTCAAAAGCAGCTCCTTGGAGCGCAATTTTCCGTTATAGTTAAATCCCATTGCATGGCCATGGGCACCCGTATCATGGATAACCAGAAGGTCCCCCACGTCAACCTTTGGCAGTTCTCGATCAATGGCAAACTTATCGTTATTCTCACAAAGAGAACCGGTAATATCGTAAATATGATCCTTCGGAAGATCTTCCTTGCCAACAACCGTAATATGATGGTAGGCCCCATAAAGCGCGGGTCTCATCAGATCTGCCATGCTGGCATCCAGTCCGATGTAGTTTTTATAAATTTCCTTTCTATGGATCGCCCGGCTGACAAGCCAGCCGTAAGGGCCGGTCATCATACGTCCACTCTCCATGCAAAGGGCCACATTTCCCAGCCCGGCAGGAAGCATAATTTCTTCATAAGCCAAACGGATCTTATTCCCCAGCCCCAGCAGATCCACGGGAGCCTCTTCCTGTGTATAGGGGATGCCGATGCCGCCGCCCAGATTGATGAATTCCACGGATATGCCCATGATTTTTTTGATCTTCGTGGCCATATCAAACATCATCACAGCCGTATCCCGGAAATAGTCTGCTTGCAATTCATTGGATACGATCATAGTGTGAATGCCAAAACGCTCCACACCCAGATCGCGGCAGATGGCGATGGCCTCCAAAAGCTGCGTACCGGTCATTCCGTATTTCGCCTGCTCCGGGTAGCCAATAATTTCGTTGCCACCTTTTCGAAGCGGGCCCGGATTATAGCGGAAAGATACCAATTCCGGCAAACGGGCCTTGCTGAGCAGGTAATCAATATGCGTGATATCATCCAGGTTGATGATGCTGTTCATTTCCAGAGCTGTCTGGAACTCAACCAATGGGGTATCATTGGAGGTCAGGCATACATCACTCCCGGCCAAGCCAACTGCCTTCGCCAGCATAAGCTCTGCAAGGGAGCTGCAGTCCGCTCCACAGCCTTCCTCTGCCAATATTTCCAGAATATAGGGATTGGGTAAAGCCTTCACCGCATAATACTCCTTGAATCTGGGTGCCCAGGAGAAGGCTTTCAGCAGCTTCCGGGCATTGCTGCGGATCGCAGCTTCATCATAAATGTGAAAAGGCGTACCAAATTCACTTGCCAACAATTCTAATTTATCCCCACTACAGGGCAATCTTTTGCTATTCACTCTTCATTTCCTCCATAGCCTCAATCAAATATGAAATGGGAACTGCCAGCCCTTGCTGGTCTTCTTTCCTGCCCAGCATCGCGTAAACCACGCCGATCACCTGAGCCTGCTCATTAAACAGCGGAGAACCGCTGGAACCTGGGTGAACCGGGCCATGGAAATAGATCGCAGCGCTGCCGTCCATGGGGACGATTCCCCACAGCTGCCCTTCTGAAATTGTCCAGTCGTAGCCCAAAGGGCTTCCGATAAAAATCAAATTCTCTTCCCGGGGATCCAAACTTTCTATTGGCTGCTCTGCCAGGGCCACTGCCGGCAAATCCTCCCCTTCTATGGGAATGAGCGCCAGATCCACACCTTCGATTCGCTTATACTCCCGCGTAGAAAAAACCTGCCCCCCAGCCTCCCGGCTGAAAGAAATCGTCAGAATGCCGCCATCCTTAACCACATGTGCATTTGTGACGATCATCCCATCCGGGCTGATATTAAAACCCGTTCCGCTGCCGGCAGTGGATTCGATTACCACCACTGCCTTTTGCAATGCAGAGAGCGATTCATCCTGAGATAACTGCGCAGAGCGGATCAAGTGAGAGAAATCAAAGCGCTGCGGAAAAAGAGAATAGCCGATCCAAACGGCAAAAGCCAGGATCAAAACAGCGGCAATACCTGCAGTCAAAACTCTGGAACGGAAGGAGCGAATGGGCTCAAGCTCCTCTTCCTCCACCCCTTCGCTGGCAGCATTCAAGTCTGCAATTTCCTCAAAATCCAGATCCCGCTCTTGCCCGGGACGGGTTTCCCGCCAGTATTCAGCTTCCGGATAAATAGAAGCAGGCTCCGCATCCTCAAATTTTTTGATACGGTACATCGCCATATCAAGCCCTCCACATGGCTAACAATCTGTCGCAAGAGCTCCGATCCCAGCCATGAAGCTGCAGCCGGGGAGGAAACTCCCACTTTGTCCAATCCTCCATGCGGCTGCGGTTGTAGGCCACAAAAGGAATTCCTGCCGCATGAGCCGCCTGGGCATCGTTGATGGCATCCCCTACCGCAATCACATTGGACAAGGGTATCTGCGGATACTGTGCAGCCACCCAAAGCATGCCATCCGGAGCCGGTTTCAAACGGGGTACGCTGTCACGGCCCGCCACGCAGCTCAGATACGGCAGCAAGCCCAGCTTACCCAAATTTTCCTCCAGATTGTAATCTGTATTGTTTGTTAAAACCGCCAATTCCGCATATTTTCCCAGATAGGCCAGGGCCTCCGTTGCAAGGGGTTCCAAAACCGACTGCTTCAGTCCCTCATTTTCCAGCAGGGCAACCTCATGCCACATTTGCTTTGCCAAATCCGCATCATAATCCGGCGAATCCGTAAATGCCAAAATGGTGTTGGCAGTGGAGAATCGCTTATATCGTTCCAGCCCATGGCTTTCCAGCAAAGCATGGACGGTCTGTTTCATCAATGGAAAATCGATATGGGACTGCAACAGCGTGTTATCCATATCAAAAATGATCAGATGCTCTTTCATTTTTCCTCCTGCCTTGCTTCCTCCGCAGAAAGACTGCGTCCCGTTTCATAATTTACCGGTAATTGACTGCGGATCACACCCAAAAGCACACCAAAGATCACCAGCAGCGTTCCGGCAACCTGCGTCCAAAGCAGTGGTTCCCCCAGGAAAAGAACCGCCAGAATCCCGGAGGAAGCCGGCATAAAGCTGGCACAAATGCTGCAGGTTGAGGCACCCAATACACTAAGGCAACGGTTCCAGAGGAAATAGCAGATCCCACCGGGGACGACCCCGCAAAACAGTAGCCAGAACCACTGCTGCGCGCTGAGCTCCGCCAATAAATGCACGCGTGGGATCAGAAGAGGCAGGGCCAGGATAGCCCCCAGGCCAAAAATCCAGAACAGCCCTTCCTGATAAGGCAGAGCATGTCCATAATGTCGGCTCAGTAAGGTATGAGCCGCCCAGAATATCGCACCGGCAAGCAAAATCAGGTCATAGCGGGTAAACTGCAGCCCACGCCCGGAAAGAAAATCCCCTCCGCCAACTGCCAAAAACACCCCGGCAATGGCAACGCAGACCCCAAGGACTTTCCGCAGCCCCAAAGATTCCCGAAGAAAAAGATGCGCAAAAAGCACGACCAATATCGGATTGCTGCCAATCACAATGGAAGATTTTGTGGCAGTGGAGAATTCCAGACCATAAGTCATAAAGAAAGAAAAACCGATGGTTCCTGTCAGGCTCATGAGAAAAAAGGGCAGAAAATTTTTCCGGTACAGGGGAAAATGCAGGCCCTGCCGCGAAAATAGTAATAAAGCAGCGGAAAACAAAAAAGTCAGCCAAATCCGCATGCTGACAACCAAGTAAGGATCTACACCACCAGCCACCAAATAACGAACGATCGGGTAAGCGCTCCCCCAAAAAATCGCCACCAAAATAACCAAAAACAAATAATACTTTTTGCTATGCAGCTTTGGCATAAAAATCTCTCCTTCGGAGGTACTATGAAAAACAAAAGCATTCTTTCCCTGACAGCAACACAGCTAAAATGGATGGCCTGCATTTTCATGCTGGTGGATCATATCGGCGTGCTGCTTTTTCCCCAGAATATGCTTCTGCGCGGGATCGGCCGCCTGGCCTTCCCGATTTTTGCTTTTATGACGGCAAACGCCTGTTATCACAGCCGCAATATTGGCCTTTATCTTCTGCGGCTGCTGATTTTTGCGCTTTGCTATCAGCCTGTTTATCAGCTTTGCATGGGGAATCACATCAATATTTTTGCCACTCTGTTTTTGGGCGCTTCCGGAATATATGTATACCAGGTGCTGCTGAAGCGTTTTTCCAGCAGAATCCTGGCCATTCTGCCAAGCTTTGTTCTTCTTGCGCTGGCAGAGCTTTTGCCGATCGATTACGGCGCCTACGGAGTAGCTTTGATCCTTGCTGCTTATCTTTTTTTCCAGCAGCCCAGCGGTCTGATCTTATCCTGGCTGCTGCTGACCGGGCTTTACGTTTACACCCACTGGCCCATGTGGATCCAAGCCTATTGCCTGCTGTCCATTCCTCTGCTCTTCATGTACAATCAGCAAAAAGGACGCGGGAACAAATGGTCTTTCTATATCTTCTATTGCCTGCATATTCCTGCACTGTATCTGATTGGGAAATATCTGCTTTAACCCAATTCATCCAGGGTTTGACGGAAAGCGGGAACGCATTCTTCCCAAAACCAGCAAACAGCCGGCATGTCCATATACTGCTTCAAATCCTCTGCAATGGTCTTTTCAGCCAAGCGAAACTCTCCATTGCCAACCGTTAGCTCCTCCAGGCACTTCAGGTAAGCGGAGAGCTTATCCGCCGCTTTTACCAAACGGTACTCAGGCTGCATCTCGTCGGCAGAAACATATGGCCGATAAACAGCTCGCAAATCAGCAGGCAGCATGGAGAGCAATTTCTCTTTGGCAATGTTCTCGATTTTTCCATAACTGCCTTTGATTTCCGGGTTAAAATATTTGACCGGTGTCGGCAGATCCCCGATGATGACCTCTCCTACGTCATGGTAAAGAGCCAGCAAAACCACTTCTCCGCAATTATGACTGGCACCAAAACGCAAATTATCTATTTCAGCCAGGGCATGAGCGATTACAGCCACCTGGTGACTATGTTCCTGTATGTTTTCCGGCTGCACACTGCGCATCAGGCTCCAGCGGCGAATCAATTTCATCCGGGAAAGATAAGCAAAAAAATTATACATGTGCTCCTCCAATACAAACTTACCTTTAATTATATTATTTTCTATCTCCCCTGTCAACGCGAGCAGGCAAGGGGGCCTTTTTGGAAAGAAGGTGTTTGAGATTGTTTTCTTACCACATTCTTATAAATAATCGGCAGCCTACAAATACCTGGTGGCGGGATTTGGTTCGACTCTGCGCAAAAATCGGAGACATGTTTCAGGTGCATTGCTGGTCAGATGAGCTGGCAGAAATGGAGTTGCTCTCTTCTTTTGCCTCAAAAATCGACTTCGATTGGAAGCATGGCACAGTCTTTCAGGGTCGGATCAGCCCGGAGTTCCTCTCTTTTCTCTGCGATCTGCCCAAGCCGCAGGATAGGGAAATCTATAACAAAATGACGCCATTCTTTACAATACAATTTGGTGATACAATGGAAAGCAGCCATTACGGCACTGAGCTCTATATTATGCAGGCTCCGGAAAACGCCCGGGAGGACATAGAAAGCATTCTTCATGAGCTGGAAAAGGACAGCATCGTTCATCGGGACATATAAAATGCCCCACGTGAACAAAATCCAAAAGAGAAAGCCATCAGTATGGGCCCATTGCCACGAACTGATGGCTTTTTTTGCGCATCGTTTTGATTTCAGGAAGAAAAAATATACTGCGTAACCGTGTTTGCCAAACGGTGGTCGGTCATCAAACGCCGGAAGGCATCCATCACATCCGGATCCAGAACATGCCCGCAGTAGAAGCTTAATTCATCCAGAGCCTCCCGCTCATCCAAAACACGCCCACCATCATGGGGGTGCGTAAAATAATCATACATCTGCACCAGCTTAAAAATACGGCAGGTCAAAGGAATGCTTCTCCCGTACATAGCCCGGGCGCCGCTTCCATCGTAATTTTCCTCATGCGCCAGAATCAGCGGGGCCACCCGGCGCAGCTGCGGAATATTAGAAGCAATCTTCGCCCCCAGCGCAATATGGGTATCCAAAAGATTCTGTTCCTCCCGTGTCAGGGGCTCTGTTTTATTCAACACCGCATCCGGAACACCCACCAAGCCAATATCATGGCAATAGCACAGCAAGCGCAGGCACTCCTGGTCAGCCGGGCGAACATGCATCACGGCAGCAAGCCGCAAGCAATGATAATGCATGCGAACAGCTGACCGAGGGCTGTTTCGATCGCCAAAAAGCAGCAGCTGATAACTGGGAGACAGGCGGCGATAATGCCGGTTGATCAACTCCCCGCGAATCGCATGCATGAAGCCGCACAACAAAACAGCGCTGCAGCCCAGCAAACGAAAGAGAAGCCGATTCGGCGGGACAGAGCTCCACAGAGCCTCCGGAAAGGCAGTCTGCCCCAGAAAACTCATAATCAGAGAATCCGCCAACCAAAGCAGAATGGCCAGGGATGCATATAAAAATAATCGAAATAAACGGCTCATCGTTCCGTATTTCCTTCTCATTTTCAACCAAACATTTCTAATTTCTTCATAATATATCTCTTTCCTGCATCCCGCTTTGGCTTTTTTCCAAAATCAAAAGGCAGCCGGACACATAGGCTGCAAAATTTCAACCACCCGGTTGATCGGTATAGCGAAGCCCATGCTTTCGAATTCCGGATCCACAATTTTAATGCTGTTGATCCCAATCACACATCCGGAGCAATCCACCAAAGGCCCGCCGCTGTTCCCCGGATTGATGGCGGCATCGGTCTGAAGCAGATGCGCCAGGCGCCCTGCGCTCAATTCCACCTCCCGATCCACGCCGGAGATGACCCCCATTGTCATGGAGCGGGAAAACTGAGCGCCCCCCGGATTCCCAATGGGAAAAACAAGCTGCCCCACCCGAACCTCCTCACTATCGCCCAACACTGCCACAGAAAGTGCCTCAAGCTCAATTTTCAGCAAAGCCAAATCATCCATAGGAGCTTCTGCTATAATGGCGGCATCTGCGCGCCTGCCATCCGCCAAAATCACCTCTACTTCCAGGGCATTTGCGATCACATGATAATTCGTAACAATATAACCATCCTCCGATATAATTACGCCGGAACCACTGCCCAGGGTCAAAACTTCTTTCTGGGTCTCATCCTTCTGCAGGCTGGCACAGCTGATATAAGCAACAGCCGGCGAGGCCTGAGAAAAGACATCCTGAATAAAAGAAAAAGCCTGTTCATTTTTGCTTTCTCTGGCTGACAGCTCTGCTCTGATTTCCGCTATCCCCCCGGAGAGGGCAAGTCCGAAGACTACGAAAAAAGCCGCTGTCGAATACAGCAGCTTTTTTGAAAAAAATATAGTTTTCGCTTTCGTAAATGCTTTTCTTTTTTTCACGATAACACCTCTGTTCCGGATCAATAGATTTCAATCAGGGGGTGCGGGGTACTTCTGGGCGCTACGGATATTTGCACATGCTCCATGTGGGGGCAATCGCAAAGCTGGCTACAAACCTGCTCCATGGCCAGCTCCGGGCGATTGTTTATGTGAGACAGGTGGGCCAGCAAAACAGCCTGCGTTCGTTCTCCTATCAGACTGGCCAGAGCCATACCGGACTGTATGTTGGATAAATGCCCATGAGCAGAAAGAATCCGCTGCTTCAAATAATAAGGGTAGGGCCCGCAGCGCAGCAAATCCGTGCAGTGGTTTGCCTCAAAAACAAGACCCTCAATATTGCTAAGCATTTTACACATAGAGGGGGTAACAAGGCCGGTGTCCGTTGCTACAGCCACCCGTTTTCCATTATGTTCAAATAAAACGCCTACGGGCTGCACCGCATCATGAGAAAGGCGAAAGAAATCCAGCCCCAGATCGCCGATTTCCATGCCATATTCAAAGGTATGCCGCTGCCAAGGCAAAAAGTCCTCCCGAAAAGGCAGTTTTTCCCAAGTCAGGGCACTGGCAAAGATCGGAATCCCAAAGCGTTTGGCGATTCGGGCTGCGCCATTCACATGATCGCTGTGCTCATGAGTAATCAGAATCGCTTTCAGCCCGCCTTCTGTTACTGAAAACTGAGCCAAAGCAGCATTTAAGGCCTTCAAAGAGCAGCCGCCATCAACCAAAATATGCGTTTTACCACCATTAACGTAAATGCAGTTCCCGGAGCTGCCGGAACAAATTGAAGCAAATCTCATAGAAGTCCATCCTGAATCGTAATCAAAACCCCACTTATTCTAGCACAGACATTTAGGCAGAGCAAGAAAAGGCCATAAAAAACCCCGCTCATAAAACAGAGCGGGGTCAATATCGGGTTAACTTTACTCACCATAGTCTAAGTAAAGCAAAGGATCAACCGGGTTATCATCAAAACGAATCTCAAAATGCACATGCGGACCGGTGGTACGCCCAGTCATGCCAATCGTGCCAATGGCTGTACCACGCTCCACATAATCGCCTTCTTCGACGAGGAACTCATCACAATGCGCGTAGCGGGTTTCCACACCGTCCCCATGGTCAATCGTAACCAGGTTGCCATAACCGCCGCTGATATAATCTGCATAAATAACCGTGCCAGCCTCAGCAGCATAAAGCACTGTTCCTACAGGATCCGCAATATCAACACCACTGTGCCAGCCCATGGATCGCCAACCAAAGCGGGAGCTAATGGTTCCGGTTCCTTCTGCAAGGGGCCAGCCATACTCACCACTGCCATTCTGCCCGCGGCTGGCGTAGGTGATATAGGTCCCCACCTCAATAATCTCATCCACAGCCTCTTCGATCACAACACTGCTGACGAAAACATTCGAATGGGGAACACCATTCACCTCGGTGATCTTATTCGTGACTTCCTGAAGACCGTCCACGCCGACAGAAGTGATTTCTTCCGTACCGCGCGCCAAAGTATTGTTTTCGTTGCGAATGGTTTTATAAGGCAAAGGAATCGTCTCTACCTCATAACGCTCTACATTGACCGTGATCAGGGTATCTGCGACTTTCGGATCCTCCGGCTTCTCCGTTTGGCCAAACAGCAGCATATTGGTGGCCTGGTTCAGGGATAATACGGAAGAGCACTCCACCGTTACACCGGTAAGTGTAATTTTTTCTGTGGTATAAACAGAAGATACAGCCGGATCCGTGGGATCCGCATAATAATTTTTGGCATTTTTAACTGCTTCCAAAGCCGCCGTTTCATTTGCAACACAGAAAGCCTTCTGGTCATTAATCATCACGGCTGTAGCATTTGCCTGTAAATGAAGCTTATCACCTAAAATTACAGCAGCTTCTGCCACATCGTTATAAACCACGTTGATCGCAGGGATGGTTTCAATGACCAAATCATTTGTATAGGAGACATCGTAAGAATACTCGTCCAAAAAAGCCAGGGACTGATTCTCCATACACTGGGTGATTGCAGCTTCAGCCTCATTCCAACTGACTAAAGTGGCAACCTCCTCCCCATCCACAACCAAAACGTAGGCATTGGAAGTGGCGGAAATCACGTTAAAGCCGCCAATGACCAAAAAAGCGAAGCAGAGCAAAACAACTACTGAAGAAACGATGCGCTGCGTACGCTTAGAATGGGCTTTTTCCTTGTTTTTTTGTGCTTTGATATATGTAGCTTCATGTACATGTCGATTTTGCACCAATTTGATCATACCTTTCTTAGGGGTCGACCCTGCCGCCAGTGCTCGCAGAGCAGATAAAATAAAATGGAGCGGGTGATGGGAATCGAACCCACGTTATCGGCTTGGGAAGCCGACGCTCTGCCATTGAGCTACACCCGCATCAGTAAGTAATTTACCATGAAAACGAGGAAAAGTCAAGCAGAATGCTGGGCTTTTGCCCTGAATCTTTCGTGAAAATCCAGCTAAACCCGGCAGAAGCCAATAAATCCCAGGGTTTTTCGCCTTTCTTCGCTTCTTTTAGACTGTTCCTGTACAAAATTAAAAAGGAAGCGGTTTCTATTTTAGAATATGGCCTGAACCGGAAGCTTTAAATAAAAAATGGATTCATTGGAAAGAGGATTCTCACCGAAGAGGAATCCTGCGTTCTATGTGGAAATCTTAGGCTGCAATAAAAAATTTTCATTTCCTAGCATAAATTTTCATCAAGAAAGTAATGCTGGAATTCCAGGAAAGAGGTACCGCATGGGATATCCCCGTTTATTAATCTATCCACAAAAAATCCGTAAAAATGCTATGATCCTACGGGAAACCTGTATCCGGGCAGGCATCGAGCCTGTTGCAGTCATAAAAGGCTTCAACGCGCAGCCCGTCATCCTGCAGGCGCTTTTCGATGCCGGATACCGCTGCTTCTGCAGCTCCCGCCTCAAGCAGCTGGTGGAAGCAAAAAAGCTCTTCCCGGAAGTCCAAAGCATGATGCTGCGAATTCCTATGCTCTCTGAACTGGGGGAACTGGTAAAGATTGCGGATATCAGCCTGAACTCCGAACCGGCTGTTTTGGAAGCTCTGAATAAAGAAGCCGGCCGGCAGAAACGCAAACACCAGGTGATCCTCATGCGGGATCTTGGGGACCTGAGAGAGGGGCAGCTGGACAGAGAAAGCTTCTATCAGTTGGCCCTTCAGGCAGAAAAGCTGCCGAACCTGCATTTGCTGGGAATTGGTACAAACCTGACTTGCTACGGATCCATCATTCCCGGCCCGGAAAACCTGGGGGAATTGGCTGAAGATGCGCTTAGGATCGAAAGCCGCATCGGGCGTAAGCTGGAGGTGGTTTCCGGAGGCAGCACCTCTTCCCTGCCCCTGCTTATCCACGGAGGAATGCCAAAAGGAATCAACCAATTGCGCCTGGGGGAAGCGCTGACGGTGCCCTGTGACTTGATTGATTACTGGCAAAGCCCTTTGGAAGGGCTGAGCAATACAGGTCTCATTCTCCAGGCCGAAATCATTGAGATCGGCGAAAAGCCCACCATGCCCATAGGAAAAAAGGCCAGAAACGCCTTTGGGAGCGAAACGCTTTACGAGGATCTCGGCTGCCGAAAACGTGCACTTCTGGCTTTGGGCGTTGCTGATATCGGTGATGAAAGCAAGCTGATCCCCATGGATCCCGGCGTGCGTATTCTGGGAGCCAGCAGCGACCATTTGATTGTAGATATTCAGGATAGCAAAAATATCTACCACCTTGGGGACGTTTTGGATTTTCAGCTGCACTACAAAAGCATGCTGTTCGCAACAGCCAGCGATGAAATAGAAAAATTCATTATTCAGGAATAAATAAACGCAGCAAAAAGGGCACGGACTTTCGTCCGTGCCCTTTAGCTCATTTTATGGAGCTTTCAGATCAAGCCTTGCTCAATTACAGAGCAACGGTCTTTCTGTTTTCTGCATGCATCATGCGGTTGACGATGGCTGCAACTTCACTACGTTTGATGTTGCTCATGGGAGCGAAGGTGCCAACTGCATCGTTACCGGTCAGGATGCCGGCGTTGTACAGCTTGTAGACTGCTGCGCCGTAGCTGTCTGCCATCTTCACATCCGGGATCTTGCCATCTTCAACGGCGTTGATCGCAGCCAGAGCTTCTGCGGGCAGAGCTGCTGCGAAGATAGAGGCGAACTGTGCGCGGGTAGCGATGGCGTTCATGTCGGTGTATTCACCGTCTTTGATGATGC
>JAFSHU010000109.1 GCA_017440145.1 Bacillota bacterium | reverse complement strand
TTTTTTGAAAAAAAGTGGGTCAAAAAACTTTAACTTTTGGACAGCAGCTTCTGATTCAGCAGCAATCCCAAAGAAGTGTTTTTGCTGCTGCTTTTCTAAAAAAGCGGCGGTTTTGCTTTTCCCCAAAGCAGGGTAGACCCCCACTTTTTTGAAAAAAGTGGGTCAAAAAACTTTAACTTTTGGGCAGCAGCTTCTGATTCAGCAGCAATCCCAAAGAAGTGTTTTCTGGGTCCCTCTTTTCTAAAAAGAGGGACGGTTTGCCTTTCCCCAAAGCAGGGTAGACCCCCACTCAGAGCGCCACCACCCGGCCGCTGTCCAGCATACAGAGAAAGGCCTCCTTCACGGGGACGCGCCACAGCCTTTCCATGGCCTGGCAGTAGCAGCTCAGCTGCTGCCCATAAAGCTGCCGCAGCTCCTCATCGCTCTTGCTCCGGCCGCCGGTCTTATAATCCAGCAGCACCCAGCCATCCTCCTCTTCAAAGGCGGCATCCAGCATCCCCTGCACCAGCACCTCCACGCCCTGCTCCTCCATGAGCATGGTGAAGGCAGTCTCCCGCTGCACCCGTTTGGCGGCACAGAGCCGCTGCCCCACCGGGGAATACAAAAAGCGCTCCAGCTGCCGAAGCTCCACAAGGGCGCCGGCCTCCGGGGAAAGCAAACCCTTTTCCTGCAGCTCTGCCAGCTGCTCCTTTAGCTGGGGCAGCTCAACTCGCTTCAGATCCAGCAGCTCCAGCACCCGGTGATAGGCGGTACCTCGCTCTGCTGCCAGGGAGGCAGGCTGCTTTGGCTTCTCCCCTGCTTCCTCCTGTGCATCGGCCTGGGCAGCAGAGCTGAGGGCCAGCTCTGCCCGGCTTTCCGGGCTGTGGGCCTGCCGGTTCAGGCTGCTCACCGACCATTTGGCCGGGAAAAGGCATTTCTCCCGCCCGGGGTATTGATAAAAGAGAGCCGCTTCCACCTGGGATTTCAGTTCAGCATCCCCCTCCGTGCCGAGAGTGCAAAAGGCTGCCTCCTCCGGGGAAAGGGGGCCGGGCGCTGGGATGCACTGAATCTGCCAGCGGCTTTCGTCCCATTGCCGGGGGGCTGCGCTGCATTCCGCCAGCTGCCGCAGGGCTGCACTGTCCCGGTGGCGGATCAGAGCCGGGCCGAACCAATCCAGGGGCTTTCTGGCTCTGGTCAGCACATGCAGGGGCAGCTGCTGCTCCGGCCACTCTGCCACCTGCGCCCAGTTGGCGGCGGCCCGTTCCGGCCGTTCCAGGCAGGCGCTGAGGATCAGCCGCTCCTTCGCCCGGGTCAGCGCCACATAGTAGACGCGCATTTCCTCTGCCAGAGCCTGCTCATGCTTTCGCTCGGCAATGGCCAGATGCGCCAGGGTGGGATATTTGCGGCGGCGCTCCCGATCCGCATAGCGGGCGCCCAGCCCCAGGTCACGATCCCAGATCACATCCCCCAGCTCATCCCGGAAATTGAAGCAATGGTTCAGCCCGGCCACAAAGACCACCGGGAATTCCAGACCCTTGCTTTTATGAATGCTCATCAGCTGCACGGAATCCGCGCCGCCGGCCTTTGCCGGGGAAAGCTCGCCCTTGCCCCAGGCGCGGCTGTCCTCCATCTGGCAGATGAAGCGGTAAAGCCCGGCATAGGACTGCCGCTCATAGCTGCAGGCCTGCTGATAGAGGAGGCGCAGATAGGCCTGGCGGGTTTCCCCGCCGGGCAGCGCGCCGCAAAGATGATAAAAGCCCGCCTCCTCATAAAGCCGCAGCAGCAAGGCAGAGGGACGCAGCTCCCCGGCAGCAGCCCGCCAGCTTTCCAGCTTCGCCAGAAAGCCCCGCAGCTTCTCCGGCAGGGGACCTTCCCCCTCTGCTGCCAGCAGCAGGCAATCATAAAGCCCTCCCTCCGGCTGTTCCAGCCGCAGGGAAAGCAGCTCCTCATCGGAAAAGCCCAGCAGCGGAGAGCGCAGCAGCCCGGCCAAAGGCTGATCCTGCCTCGGGTTATCGATCAGCTTCAGCAGGGAGAGTGCCATTTCCAGCTCGGGGCTGTCCAGATAGCCCCCCGCCCCCTCCGCAGAAATGGGGATGCCTGCTGCTTCCAGCTCCCGGATCACAATATCCCGGCTGCTCTTCAAACTCCGCAGCAGGATGACCATATCTCCATAGGCATAGCCCTCCTGCCGCAGCTCCCGGATGCGCTGAGCCAGAAAGCGAGCCTCCAGCTGCATGCTGCTCTCCTCCTCCGCTTCCTCTTCCTCTGCATCGGGAGCAGGCTCCCGGGAGACCAGCCAGAGCTCCGGCGGCGCGCCCTGTTCCGGACGGCCCGGGTGCAGGGCAGCGGCCTCGTCATAATCCAGCTCCGCCACCTCTGCCAGCATCAGCTGCCGGAAGAGATGGTTCACCCCCTGGATGACGGAGATGTGGGAGCGGAAATTCCGGTTCAGGTCGATACGGCGGCCGCCCTCCCCCTCCCCATAGGCCAGGTATTTGCTGAGGAAGAGCTGGGGCTCTGCCAAGCGGAAGCGATAAACGCTCTGCTTCACATCCCCCACCGCGAAAAAATTCTCCTTCCGGCGCAGGCGGCTGAAAATGGCCTCCTGCACCTGGTTGATGTCCTGGTATTCGTCGATCAGCACCTCATCAAAGCCCTCTGCCAGGCTGCGGGCAAAATCCTCGTCGGAGAGCAGGCTCAAAGTCAAATGCTCCATATCCCCGTAATCGATCCAGGCCCGGCTCAGCTTGGCTTCCCGCAGGCGTTCATCCAGATCGATCACCAGATTCACCAGACTCTGCATCAGGAGGCCGCTGCGGTGCTGTTCCTCCACAGCCTCCGCTGCCGTCAGGCCGCCGTAGCGGACAGCCAGCTTTTTCAGATCATCCTTGACAGCGGTACGCAGCTTCTTGAAGCGCTCCATCTGCTCCTGGTCAAAGACATGGCCGGGGGGATAGCCCTCTGCCAGCTTTTTCGCGCCGCTGGGCAGGCGTTGGAATTCCAGGGCGGAGAGAGCCGCTGCCATGGCTTGCAGGCTTTGCTGACGGCAGACCTGCTCTGCCTGGGCGATCTCCACCCAGGCCAGCTCCTGATAGAGCCGGGGGATCTCCGGTAGCAGGGAAGCCTGCCGCAGGGAGTCGATGATGCGCTCCACCTGCTGCCGCAGGCTTCGGCAAAGGGCTTCCGCGCCCCAGAGCTGATCCACCCTCTCCCCGGAAAGGAGCTGGGCCGCGCTCTGCCGCAGCCACTGAGCCGGGTTCGGGCGGCTCTGGCTGTAGCTGTGTAAATCTAAAATGATCTGGGAAAGCTGGCTGTCATCATGGACGCCGCCATAGGCATCCGCCAGGGCAGCCAGTCCGCTTTCCTCATCCCCATAGGCCTGTTCCATGCAGGCTTCCAGGCATTCCTGCCGCAACAGCTCCATCTCCACCTCAGAGGCGACCCGGAAATCCGCAGGCAGACCCACCCGGTAATAATGGGAACGCAGCAGCTCCAGGCAGAAGGAATGGACGGTGCTGATGTGGGCCTGGGGCAGCAAAGCCAGCTGCTGCCGAAAATCCGCATTTCCGGGCTGCTCCCGGCAGAGCTGGGAGAGCGCCCGCTGGATCTTTGCCCGCATATCGTCCGCTGCCGCGTGGGTGAAGGTCAGCACCAGCAGCCGCTGAATTTTGCCGCCGGATCGCAGCCGCCGGATGATGCGCTCCACCAGAACGGTGGTTTTGCCGCTGCCCGCGCCCGCTGCCACCAGCAGATTTTCCTCCCGGGACTGGATGGCATCCAGCTGCGCCGGGGTGAATTGGGTCTCGCTCATGCTTCCTCCTTTTGCAGCGCTGCATGCCGCGCTGCCGCACAAATTTTTCTCACAGAATCCGCTCCGAAAAGGGCGGCTCAGCCCTGCACTTCCTCCTGCGGCGCTTCTCTTCGCAATAAATCCGCAAGGCTGCGCTTGCCGGAGAGAGTGCGGTCAAAGCCGCAGACTGTCCGCTGCCCCCGGAGGGCGCAGGCTCTGCCCCGGCAAAGGCACAGGGCGCAGAAGCGGGAAGCCCAGATCAGGCTTCCTTCTTCTCTTCCTCCTGCGGTCTATCTTTTCGCAATAAATCCGCAAGGCTGCGCTTCCCGGAGATCGTGCGGTCAAAGCCGCAAACTGTCCGCTTCCCCCGGAGGGCGCAGGCTCTGCCCCGGCAAGAACGCAGGGCACAGAAGCGGGAAGCCCCACTCAGGCTTCCTCCTGCACAGCCTCCTACGGCGCAGCTATTTGCAATAAATCCGCAAGGCTGCGCTTCCCGGAAAGGCTGCGATCAAAGCCGCAGACTGTCCTGTCGAGATCAAAAAAGGATCCGGCACTGCAGAAATCGCCGAAATTTTAAAAGAAAATAACGTCATCCGCTATTCGTGGGCG
>JAFSHU010000108.1 GCA_017440145.1 Bacillota bacterium | reverse complement strand
GGAGAAACAAAGAAGAAGAGAAGCAGCTTTCTGCTTCTCTTCTTCTTTGTTTCTCTGTTATTAGTCGATGGTGTAGACGATATCACCGTAGGAGCGGTCTCCCTGCCGGATTTTGTCTCCATCGATGGTGTAGACGATATCGCCGTAGGAGCGGTCTCCCTGCCGGATTCTGTTGCCATCGATGGTATAGACCACATCGCCCCAGGAGCGGTCTCCTTGCCGGATTTTGTTGCCGTCAATGGTAAAAACCACAGCACCGTAAGGGCTGTCTCCCTGCAGGATTTTGTCTCCGTCGATGGTAAAAACCACAGCGCCGTAAGGGCTGTCTCCCTGCCGAATCTTTCTGCTCATAATTTTTGCCTCCTTTATTCTCATTTTGGATTGGCCATTCCAAAATCCTTGCCTTTTTCTATGCTTCTGAATAAAAGCTTTTTCTTTGTGGAAGATAAGAATCATTATACTCAATATATTAAGCATAGTCAAGAGATTGAGTATGCTAAGCTTTTGCTGGGTGAGAGCAATGATCAGTTATAAACCCTTTTACGAAACGCTGTTTAAAAAAGGGATCACAGAGTATCATCTTATCTTTAAAGAGGGCTTTTCTGCCAATACTCTGCATCGTATGAAAAAAGGAGAGGCCATCAGTACCAAAACGCTGGATGCGCTGTGTTATGCCCTGGATTGTGAAGTCAGCGATATTATCAAATTTGAACGGGAATAGTGCATATAGGCAGGTCGGCACATGGCCTTTCACTGTCCCCCCGCAAAACAAAAGCAGCCGCTATGCAAAGCATAGCGACTGCTTTTCTGCGCCGAAGCGACTTTATTCTGCTTCCGGGAGCTGCACAAAGGAGAAATGATTCTCGCCCGCTTTGAGCGTAAATTCGCTGCTCAGCTCCTCGGGCTGGCCCATGCCCCCGCTACCGGGGAAGCCGCCTTGAGGCCGCTCAAAGCCTTCGGGCATCTCGCCCTCGGGGAATTCCATGCCTTCCGGCAGCTCCGGACGCTCACCGGGCTTCATACCATCGGGGGCCGGCATTTCAGGGCGCTCACCTTCCGGAAACTCCATGCCCTCCGGCATTTCGGGACGCTCACCGGGCTTCATACCATCGGGAGCGGGCATTTCGGAGAAGTCCATATCCTCAGGCTGGGGCATCTGGCTGGGGTCAAAGCCTTCCGGCAGCTCCCCTTCGGGAATTTGCATTTCGCCACCCATGACCGGGCCGCGGCCACCGGGGAAGCCGCCCATGCCGCCCTGGGAGGTGCTGCCCTGATACTGCTGCTCTCCCTGCCAGAGGCTGTATGCGCCCTCCTTCAGCGCAGGGCTGCTCAGCACCAGGCAGCTGAAGCTGTTTGCCGGGGAGAATTCCAGCACCGCTTCATCCGCTGCGTCCTTCAGGCTGTAAGCCAGGCCGCCGGACTGTTGCCCATTAAAGGAGAAGCTGGCGTAGCTCTGCTCACCGCCGGAGATACGATCCATCATATTGCCGCTGGCTGCCACTGTGCCGCCGCTGATATAAATGCCCATATCCGCATCGATGCCGGAATCCTGGCTTTTGTCGCAGGCAGAGGCCAGGACTGTGCCGCCATTGATGAGCAGCCAGCCATTGGAATCGATGCCGTCGCCTTCGCCGGTGCTGCCATCCACGACGATGTTCAGCAGGCCGCCGTTGATGCTGGTCACAGAGACGCCGTCCTCGTTGGTGTTGATGCCGTCATTGCCGGAGACGATGTTGATATTGCCGCCGTTGATCGTCAGGTGCAGCTCGCTGTCCAGACCTTCGTTTTCGGCATTGATGTTCAGCGTGCCGGTACCGGCCTCGCCGCCACTGATGTTCATGGATTGTTTGGAGTAGAAAGCCGCATCGTATTTGTGCAGCTTTTTGCTGTCGATGACCTCCGTCCCTTCCTCGTTCAGAGTATAGGATTCATAGATGCGTGCCACATAGGAGCCATTGACGCTGTTGCTGCTGCCGTCGGCGATGATCACATTGGCCCCGGCTGCGGAGGTATCCACGTCCTTGGTGGCGCTTTCTGCATCTTTGCTGCCGCACTCATAGACATTGTAGAAGATGATGCCCGGCGCCACGCTGCAGCTGATGTCCAGCCCATCCAGGATGAGCGTGACCACTGCTTCCGGGTCATCCTCCGCTTCTTCCCCCAGGTCGATGGCGATCTGCCCCTGGGAGAGCTGACCGCTGAGGGAATAGCTGCCGGGCTGGCTGATGTGCAGCACAGTGTGGGCGTCGGCTTCGGACTGCTCATGCGCGTCCGCTTCCGTGCCTTCTCCGTAGGTGAAATCCTGCCCGGCCAGGTAGAAAACGATGTCATTGGCTGTGTAGACCGCTGCCCCGGCTTCCGTGGGGGCTTTCTCGCCGTTCACCAGAATGGCCTCATCGGAGAGCTGGATGAGGGTGATGCCGGGATCCTGCTCCGGAGCGGAGGGATCATTTGCCTGCTCTGTGCCTTTGCAGCCGGACAGCGCCAGCAGAAGAACAAGGGCCAGCAGGCAGGGGAGAAAACGCTTCATAAGATCAACGACCTTTCTCGTATGATTGCGGGCAGCGTGGGCGCAGCCAAAAAGCATGCTCCACAGGCCACAGCTTTATTTTGCTGCAGGAGAACGCATTTTTTGCAAGCAAAAAGAGAAGAAAAGGTGAAACTTTGCAAAAGTTTTTTTGATGAAGCGCAGTTCCCGGCTTTGGGGCCTTCCCGGCAAGCGAATTCGGGATGGAGCTGGAAACAGACATTCCGCTTTGGCGAACATCTTCTCAAACGACCGGCTGTGCTTCGCTCACCGGAAGCCCTTTTGGCAGGAAGAAGCAGCGGCTTTTTCCCCTTGCAGCGGCAGCGGGGGCCTGCTCCCCTTTCGGGAGAAGGCAAAAGCCTCAGTGCGATTTTCCCCTGGAAATGGGAAGATTGCCGGCGCAATGCGGTATATGCCTGTTGCATGTTATGGGATCGCTGCGCGATGCGGCAAAGAAAAGGCCCAGCATCCGCAGATGTTGGACTTTTTCGCAGCCTTTTCGAAGAGAATATACCACAGGCGAAGTCTGTCTCCCTGCGGCTTGGAGATTCCCCGTGCCCAATGCGCCCGGGCAGCTGTTTTCTCTTGCTTTATTCCCCGCGGAAGGCAGGCTTCCGCTTCTCCAGAAAGGCCGTGACACCTTCCCTGAAATCCGCAGTTTCCACGCCGCTGCACTGCAGGGGCAGCTCCACCTCCTGCAGGTAGCGCTCGTAATCGCTGTAGGAGGCGGCGAAGATTTGCTTCTTTATCCTGGCATAGGCCAGCAGCGGCCCTTTGGCGAGGGAGAGGGCAAAGGCCATGGCCTGCTCCTCCAGCTCCTCCCTGGGGCAGACCCGATTCACCAGGCCCAGCTGCTCCGCTTCCGCTGCCGGGAGAGGCCGTCCGCTGATGCAAAGCTCCAGAGCCCGTGCTGCGCCGATGGATTTGCTGAGCAGATAAGCGCCGCCGGTATCCGTGGCCAGCCCCAGATTGACGAAGGCCTGGATGAATTTGGCGTTCTCCGCCGCGATGACGAAATCCCCGGATAGCGCCAGGTTGGCCCCGGCGCCGGCAGCCGCCCCCTTGACAGCTGTGATCACCAGCTTCTCCATTTGCTTGATCTTCAGAGCCAGCCTGCCCACGGCGGTGAAGATGTTCTTCATCTCTCTGAGCCGATCCTCCCGGATCAGGCTGCCGAAATAGCCGATATCCCCACCGGCGGAAAAGGCCTTTTCCCCGCCCAGCAGCAGGATGAGGCGTACTTCCGGGTCTTTTTCGCAATCCTCCAGCCGTTGCAGTAGCTCTGCAGCCATATCCGCATCGATGGCGTTCAGGTTTTCCGGGGAATCCATGCGGATGCAGCCGATGCCGTCCTCCAGGTGGAAGAGGGTCTTTTTATAATCCATGAGTGTCACTCGCTTTCTGTGTTGGTTTGTGTATCAGGCTTTGGCTGCTGAGAGCAGCCGAAAATCTGTGAAAGGGGATCAGGACAAAAGCTCGGAAAGCCAGGGACGGATCTCCATATCCAGCACATCATCCAGGAAGGTGATGATTGCCTCCTCCCAGATCTCCTCCAATGTTTGCTCCTCAATCAGCGCAGCCGTTGTCAGCTCCTGAAAGCTGCCGAAATTCTGACAGGGGCCTGCTTCTCCATAATACCAGAATATCTCTTCGCCGGAAGCCTTGTCTATCATCTTCCCCATGGAATAGACATCCCGTCCTCTCAGGCAAAAGCCGATATCAAGGCTTTCCTTCCATTCGTTCAGCTCCCGGGCAAAGAGTCTTTCCAAATCCGCGAAAGAGATTTTGGCGCCGTATTCGGCGAGCCATTCATCCAGCCATCTTTTTTCGTCCTCCTCTGTAGGCAGGCGATAGAGGCCATCCTTCTCCCGGATCAGCTCTCTGCTGCTCAGCATATCTTCCACAGCCGCATGCAGCCCCAGATGGGTTTTGATCTTCCTGCAGCGACTGGCCAGCTCATCGTAGGAGCTGCTTCCATGGAGCTGTATATCTTCTCTGATCGCTTCTTTCAGCTTTCGCCCGGAAAAGAGCTCCCAAATTCCGGCCAGAGGATAGATCATGGCCAGGAGGAAGATCAGCGGAAGAAAGCAGCACCAGCCTTCAAGGAATCTGAACAGCTCAGCCGACTGTGCCGGGGGCTCGTAAAAAAGAAAGATCGAAAGGAAAAGAAGGAGCAGATAGCTGCCCAGAATCACATAAGGCAGCCAGGAGCGCTCTTCCCGGGTCATCCAATCCAGAGCTTTTTCGTACCAGCTCTGGCTGCTCAGTGGCGGGTAGTCTTTTTTCTGTCGCATAGAAGCTCTCTCCAATTCCATTTTTTGCAGCATCTCTAAATACATTATACCCTATCTCGCGCCGGAAAGCGACTGTGGATTTTTCTGCGGAGCAGGTGTTGGTCGGGTGTTGGTCTGCACTTGCATTTTGAGCTTTTCGGTAGAATCCAGTTGCAACAGAAATCCAGCATAACAAAAAAAGAACCAGCTAGAAGCTGGTTCTTTCTGCTTATGGGCTATGAAAAAGATATTTCAGCGATATTTCTTAGGGGTTTGAAGCTTCGTCAAGGGGATTCCGATACGTTTTGCTTTGTAAATATGAGCTGTATTCCGCAGAGCTCCCGTTGAAAACGTTCAAATCAATGTATTTTTCCTCACCCGTATACCCATCGAGTTTGCCGCGGTCCGCATATTGCCAGAATACCCATGCTCGCTCGTCCGCTAATTTCGGTTTCGCAATCACGTTTCTTATCCAAATATCGTATTCATCGTAATCATTTGCCAAATACAATTCGTAGGATTTTTCAGTGGCATAGATAATGGGCTTTTGGCCGTAATGGGCTTCCAATCGGGTAAGCATCTCTTTTAGCTGGGGCTCTACAGATTCCCTCTCTGGGGGGTTCTTTTTTTTATCGCCGTAAAATTCCAAGTCTATGACCGGTGGCAGCATTCCTTCAAAGGGCGTAACCGTATTTATGAAATTTTCTGCCTGTGTTTGTCCGCTGCTGTCATAACTGAAAAAATGATAAGCTCCTACGGCAAGCGAGGTTTTTTGTGCCTCTGAAAAGTTGGAATCAAAGTTTTTATCTACAAAGGAACTCCCTTCTGTCGCTTTAATAAATACAAAAGATATATTTTGCAAAGAAAGCTCTTCCCAATCGATTTCTCCTTGATACGAAGAAACATCGATCCCCTTTATCGCATATCTTTCGGCGGAAAATCCGTTTAAAAGAAGTGTGCCGTTCCAAAGTAAAATAAAAATAGCGGCAAGAAGAAGTAGCAGCAACAAAGCAGCAATACTCGGTATGTTTAAAAGCTTCTTTTTCAAACGATCACCTCTGACCAAAATATATCAGCATTCATTCTTTAAACCATGCCGCACAGAACAACAGCAGCTGGGCAAGCGTTTGAGCCCTGCCTGAGAAAATATTTTTGTAGGTTAAAACCAACAACTGAAATTCCGCCTATGAAAACAGAAAAACCCTGATAAAATCAGGGTTTTCTGTGGCTGTATCTTTTTGCAGCCCCTTATCTGGTGGAGATGAGGGGATTCGAACCCCTGGCCTCCTGCATGCGAAGCAGGCGCTCTCCCAACTGAGCCACACCCCCATATTCAAATGACCACAAAATATTTTACCCGATTTCTTCGTTTTTGTCAACGCGAAAATAAGCGCCTGCCCCTTTCTTTTTGAGGCAGGCGCTGCTTTTTTCAGATCAGGCGTTTGCTGCGGCATGAACCTCCCGGTAGGCAGCGGCAATATCCGCTTTCCCCAGGACAGCGCTGCCCGCCACCAAAAGATCAGCCCCCGCATGGGCCAGCTCTGTGGCGTTGCCGGCGGTGACGCCGCCATCCACTTCAATGAGGAAATCCTTTCCCCACATTTCCCGCAGATCCCAGAGCTGCTTCAGCTTCTGCTGGGCCTGGGGGATGAATTTCTGCCCGCCAAAGCCCGGGTTCACGCTCATGATCAGCACCAGATCCACCAGATCATGAACGTATTCGATGGCGGAAAGGGGGGTTGCCGGGTTCAGCGCCACGCCGGGCTGCATGCCCAGCTCCCGGATGAGCCGCAGGCTGCGGTCCAGATGGCGGCAGGCCTCCGCATGGATGGTGCAGATCTGGCAGCCGGCCTCCGCAAAGGCAGGCAGAAAGCGATCCGGCTCTTCCACCATCAGGTGCGCGTCAAAGATCATCTCCGTATGGGGGCGCAGGCCCTTGATCCAGCCCGGGCCAAAGCTGATGTTGGGCACAAAGGTGCCATCCATCACATCCAGATGCAGATAGCGGCAGCCTTCCTGCTCCAGGGTGGAAATCTGCTGGGCTACCTGCCAGATGTCTGCGGAGAGAAAAGAGGGTGCAATGTAGTTCATCGATATTTTACCTCCCTGGTTTGCAGCTCTTCCAGCAGGCGCAGATAGCGTTCATAGCGCTGCCGGTCGATTTTTTCTTCTTCCACGGCCTGCTTCACCATGCAATCCGGCTCCCGCCGATGCAGGCAGCCGTCAAAGCGGCAGCCGGGGTAAAGGGCGAATTCCGGATAATGCAGGGGAAGGGCCTCCGGCTGGAATTCATCGGGAAAATCCAGGATGAAAAAGCCGGGGGTATCCGCGATGAAGCCTTCTTCTTCTGTTTTTCCCAGCGGCATGATGGTGGCATAGCGGGTGGTATGCTTCCCCCGGCGCAGGCGATCACTGACCGCGCCGATCTCCACCTGCTCCCGCCCCAGCAGGGCGTTGATGAGGCTGGATTTCCCCACGCCGGAGGGGCCTGCCAGAACGGAGAGCCCGCCCCGCAGCTCCTGCCGAAGCGCCCGGATGCTTTCCGGCTGCTGGGCAGAAACCGCCAGCAGCTGATAGCCTGCCTGCTGGTAGCATTCCTGAATGGCGCGGAATTCCGGCTCCTGCTCCGGCGGCAGCAGATCCATCTTATTAAAGCAGATGATGGGCTGCACGCCGCCCTGCCGGGCCAGAACCAGCATGCGATCCAAAAGCAGCAGGTCGTAATCGGGCAAAGTCCAGGCCAGGACGATGAGAATGCGGTCGAAATTCACGATGTTCGGTCGGCGCAGAGCGGTTCTGCGGGGGCCGATGCTTTCGATCATGCCCCTGCCGTCCTCCAGCAGAGAGATCTCCACCTCATCCCCGGGGTATATCTTATCATGGGTTTTTTTCAGCCGCCCCCGGGGCTTGCATTCCACCACCTGTTCCATGCTGCGGCGAACCTGATAAAAGCCGCCGAAGCCGGAGATCACGGTGCCGCTGTAGCGTTCTGTCATTATTCGTATACCTCAGTATGGGCCTGGGTGCCATCCACAGTGATGTTGAGGATGCCGGGGCCGCTGATGCTCATGGGAATGGTGATGGTGCTTCCGCCGGGTACCATTTGGTTAAAGACGATGTGCATCCCGGTGCTGTCTGTAAGGGTGGCCTGAACGGAGCGTTCCGAAGAGGGCGAGGAGCTCAGGATGGGGACGAAATAGCTGAAGGTGGTTTCCACCGCTGCTGCGGGGCCGGGGCCCTCGCTGACGGTGAGGATGATCTCGATGCCGCTTTCCGTTGCGGTCTCAGCGGGGATGCTCTGCTCGATCACGAAGTTTTCCGGATACTGCAGGCTGGCTGCGCTGGAGACGGAGCTGACAGTGATGCGGAATTCCTCCAGGGCTGCGTAGGCATCCTCCAGGGGCATGCCGATCAGATTGGGCATGGTGATGGGCTCATGCTCCGGCCCCATGCTGACCACGATCTCCACGGTGCTGCCGGGGCGAACCTCTGCCTGGGGCAGGGGATATTGATCTATGACCTCTCCCTTGGGGATCTCTTCATTGAATTCTTCCAGCACACGGAATTCCAGGCCCATATCCCCCAGCTTCAATTCCGCCATGCGCTGGGTGGCGCCGATCAGCTCCGGCATGGTCAGGGGCGCCACGCCGCTACCCACCACGATCTCCACGGTGCGGCCCTTGCTCACTTCCTGCTCTGCCGTGGGGGATTGGCTTAAAACATAGCCGGCCTGCTCATCGCTGCTGGCACGATAGATCACGCTGGGGATCAGCTCCCACTCCCGGATCTCTTCCTCCGCCTGCTGCTGGGTAAGATTTACCACAGAGGGGACTTTGGTTTTGCCCTCGCCTTCATCCACCTGGTTCAGGAATTTCCCTGCCAGCAGCACAACGCTGAGCAGCAGCACGATCCCCAGTGCCAGGAAGATCACCCGGTTCAGGGGGAAGGGCTTCTTTCCACCGTTTCCCGGCTCCGCTTTGTTGCTGCCTCGGCTGGCACCACTGCCGGTGATGATGGCATCTTCTTCTGTTTCCGCAGACATGCTGCCTTCATAGGCAGAGCGGACGGCATCCGCCATTTCCCGGGCGCTGTTATAGCGCATTTCCGGATTTTTCCGCATGGCCCGCATCACCACATAGGAGATGGCCATGGGAACATTGGGGTTCTCCTGGTGAGGCAGGATCAAATCCCCCTGCACATGCTGCATGGCAATGGAAATGGGGGTTTCCCCCACATAGGGCAGGTGGCCGGTGAGCATTTCATAAAAGACCACGCCTGCGGAATAGATATCGGATTTTTCCGTCACTGCCTTTCCCTGCACCTGCTCCGGGGATATGTAGTGCACAGAGCCCATGATGCGGCTGGAGGAATTGTAGGTCATGGTCACATCGCTCATGCCCACAGCAATGCCGAAATCCGTTACCTTGGCGCGGCCATCCTTCCCCAGCAGAATGTTGTGGGGCTTGATATCCCGGTGGATGATGCCGTGGTCGTGGGCATGCTGCAGCCCGGCCAGCAGCTGGGAAATGATGTTGCAGGCCTCGTTCAGCTTCAGCGCGCCCTTGCGCTTGATATAATCCTTCAGGGATTCGCCCTCCACGAATTCCATGACGATATAATGCATGTTCTCTTCAAAGCCCACGTCGTATACGGATACGATGTTGTTGTGGCTCAGGCTGGCAATGGCCTGTGCCTCATGGCGGAAGCGACGCACGAATTCGTTGTTGCTGGCGTATTCCTCCCGAAGGATTTTTACGGTCACCATACGATTGAGCAGCATATCCTGAGCGCGGAAGACAATGGCGGTGCCGCCGGCGCCCAGCTTCTCAATAATTTGGTATCTGTTGTTAAATACTTTGCCGATCATCGGTCTCTCCCTTTCGCTGGGCGGCACCCTTCCCGGGCTGCCACCAGTATCATAGAGATATTTTATCAAATGCCATATGAACAGGCTGTTTTGCCATAAACCATACAGCGCTTCAAGCCAAAGCAAAGGCGGTGGCTGTTTGGGAAGGCAGGGCCTTCTGCCTTAATCATGTGCCACCAGAATGACAGAGATATTGTCATAGCCGCCCCGGTTATAGGCGGTCTCTGCCATATATTGCACAGCCGTGCTCAGCAGGGTGCTGCGCAGAGTCAGATCCTGCATCTCCTGCTCGGAGATGAGATTGTAGAGGCCATCGCTGCAGAGCAGCAGGTAATCCCCTTTTTCCCAGGGGATCTCCACCGTATTGACCTCCACCAGCGCCTCCTGGCCGATGGCACGGATGAGGATATTTTTCCGGGGGTGGTTCTCCGCCTCTTCCGGTGTGAGCTTCCCTTCCCGCACCAGGTGGGCCACTAGGGTATGATCCTCTGTCAGCTGACGAATCTCCTCCTGCCGGATGAGATAGGCCCGGCTGTCCCCCACGTGGACGATGGTGACCCGCTCCGGGCTGCAGACAGCAGCAGTCAGCGTGGTGCCCATGCCGTCCCTGCCGGATTCGTGTCCCTTTCTGTGCAGCAGGTCGTTTGCCCGGTAAAAGGCCTCCCGCAGAATCTCCGCGGCGTCCTCCTCCGGGTGTGCTGCCCAGGTGGCTTCTGCCACAATGCGGACAGCGGTGGCGGAAGCCACTTCCCCGGCTTCCTTTCCGCCCACGCCGTCGGCTACGATGAATACACCGTTTTTGCTGTCGCAATAAATTGCGTCCTCATTATTTGCTCGTACCGCTCCCACGTGGGAGAGATATTCTGCTTTCACAATCTTACCTCCCTGGCGCTTCCAAATGGATCCAGCTTTCCGGCTATGCGCCATGCTGTCTTACTGTTTTTCGCCCCGGCGCAGCTGGCCGCAGGCAGCCTGAATATCCGCGCCCCGCCGCTCCCGCAGCTGGGTCGCCACATGATAGTCTTCCTCCACAATTTTCCGGAAGGCCTCGATCACCGGGGCCGGGCTGGGCTGCACACCCCGCTCCGGAACAGGGTTAGCTGGGATAATATTAACAAGAATATCGGTTCCTGTCAACAATCCCCCCAGGAGGCGGGCATCCTCCATGCTGTCGTTGATCCCGGCAAACATGGCGTATTCGCAGGTGACACGGCGGCCGGTGCGGTCGCGGAAATCCCGGCAGGCCCGGATCAGCTCCTCCAGTGGGTAGCGAGCCGCCACAGGCATCAGCTTTTCCCGGCGCTTCTGATCGGCGCAGTGCAGGGAAACCGCCAGAGAGACCTGCAGATCCCATTCGATCATTTTGTAGATCTGCGGCACCAGGCCGCAGGTAGAGACAGTGATGCGCCGGGCGCCGATATCCATGCCCTCCTGGTCATTGATGAGCTGGATGGAGCGATGCACCTGCTCGATGTTGGCCAGCGGTTCCCCCATGCCCATGTAGACGATGTTGGTCACGCCCTCATAGCCCAGCTCTTTGGCCAGGCGATCCGCAGCCTGCACCTGGGCGACGATCTCCCCGGCAGTGAGATTGCGGAAATCCCGGCAGAGACCGGTGGCGCAGAATTGGCAATCCATGGCGCAGCCGCTCTGGGAGCTGACGCAGACCGTGGCCCGATCCCGGGCCTTTGCCCGGCGATAAAGCATCAGCGCCATCTCGATCAGCACCCCATCCTCCAGCTCCAGCAGGAGCTTGGCTGTATCTCCGGAGGCCGAGACCTGTCGCCGGAGCTCCTTCGGTGTGCTGAGCCGGGCGGTTTCCCCCAGGTAATGCCGAAAGGCCAGGGGAAGGTCGCTCATATGGTCAAAATCCGGGGCGCCATGCTTCTGCACCTGGCGAAAGAGCTGCTTCGCCCGGTAAGCGGGCTGACCCAGGCCTTTCACATAGGCCTGCAGCTCCGCAGGGAGCATGCCGCGCAGATCCGGTTTTTTGCTGTGTGTTTCTACTGCATTTTTTATAGCAGAATCCTCTGCAGTGGATTTTTCTATCATACTGTTTCCTGTAGTAGAATTTTCCATAGAAATAAGATCCTTTATAAGAAATAAGGCCCGTTATAAGAAATAAAACCCCTTATAAGAAATAAGATGCTTCCTAAAGATTTATGCGAAGATTTATGCGGACTTTGTGCAGAGCTTTTCACCCGCGCTTCCCCGGGCTTCGGCAGGGGAGGAAGCCCCTCCGGCTCCGGGAAATTGGGAAGCCTCAATCCGGCCGCTTCCGCAGCAGGGAGATGAAGAAGCCCTCCACGCCCTGTTCCTGGGGGAGCAGCTGCAGTGCGCCCTTTCGGGCAGCCTGCTGATCCTCCGGTCTGGGCAGCATGTTCAGCAGCCCTTCCATGGGGGCGAGCTGGAATTCCTTATGTTTTTCCAAAAAGCGGCGCAGATTGCCGCTGTTTTCTTCTTCTGTGATGGTGCAGGTGGAGTAGCAGAGCAAGCCGCCGGGCTTCAGATAGCTGCCCGCTGCTTCCAGCAGCTTATAGGAAAGCTTTGCCAGCTCGGGGATGTCCTGCGCCTGCTTGTGATAGCGGCTGTCCGGCCGGGCATTCAGCACGCCCAGACCGGAGCAGGGGGCATCCAGCAGCACATAATCCGCCCACTCCCGGTATTCACCTGGAAGCAGGCTGCTGTCTGCCGCCTCTGCCCGGACGATGTGGATGCCCAGACGGCGGCAGTTGTCCCGGATGAGGGGGATCTTATGCTCGTGCAGGTCAAAGGCACGCAGCTCCCCGCTGTTTTCCATCATGGCTGCCAGGTGGGTGGTCTTTCCTCCGGGGGCAGCAGCCAGATCCAGCACGCGGCTGCCCGGGCGGGGGCTGAGCGCATGGGCCACCAGCTGGGAAGCCGGGCCCTGTGCCAGGCATAAGCCCTCCCGGATGCATTCCGTTGCCGGGGCGGCGTTGGCTGTGACCCGGATGGTCTCCGGTGCGAAGCCGGCAGCTTTTGCCTGAGAACCGGCAGCAGTCAATCGTTCCAGAAGCGCCTCCCGGCTGCTGCGCAGACTGTTGCAGCGCAGCCAGACGCCGGGGCGGCCATTCCCGGCCAGGCAGAATTGCTTTGCCTGCTCCGGCCCGAAGTGGGCCAGCAGGTAATCCACCAGCCAGGCCGGGTAGGATTGGCTGATCCGCAGATAAGCGCGCAGATCATCCTCCCCGGGGAGCAGGGCTGCTTTTCCCTGAGCCTCCACCTTGCGGAGATAATTTCGGAGAACACCGTTGGTGAGCTTGGCCAAAGCCGGGTTGCAGTGCTTCTTCGCCAGCTTTACCCCTTCGTTCACCACGGCGTAGGGTTCCAGAGAAAGATAGTGCAGCTGATAGAGGCTGAGCTCCAGAATGATGCGGACATCCTTCTGCAGCTGATCCAGAGGCCGGGTCAGCAGATTGGAGAGCAGGTGCTCCAGCGCGAAGCGGAGCCGGGCTGCGCCATAGACGATCTCTGTGGCCAGCTTTGCCTCCTGCTGAGAGGGCCGGGCCTGATCCAGCAGCTTTTTCAGGGCAAGATTGGCATAAGCCCCCTCCTGCTCCACCTGCTGCAAAGCCAGAAAGGCAAGCTCCCGGCTGGAAATGCTTTTTTCGTTCATCTGCTTCGTCTCCCAAAGAGCAAGATCAAGCGCAGCAGCTGCAGAAGAGAGGTGAGCGCTGCCGCTACATAGGTGAGGGCTGCTGCGCCCAGCACCTTTTTGGCCATGGGCAGCTCCTCTGCGGTGAGGAAGGAAGCTCCTTCCAGCGTAGCCATGGCCCGGCGGGAAGCGTTGAATTCCACCGGCAGGGTCACCAGCTGGAAGAGTACTGCTGCGGAGAAAAAGATGATGCCCAAAGTGACCAGCTGCCCGAAGCTGAGAAAGATGCCGATGAGGATCAGCACCCAGGAGAGTCGGGAGCCGATATTGGCAACAGGCACCAGGGCGCCGCGGATGCGCAGGGGCGCATAGCCCTCTGCATCCTGCAGGGCGTGGCCGCATTCATGGGCAGCAATGCCCAAAGCTGCCACAGAGCTGCTGTTGTAAATGGATTGGGAGAGGCGCAGCTCTTTTTTTCTGGGGTCATAGTGGTCTGTTAAGCTTCCGCCCACCTGCTGCACGCTGATATGCTGCAGTCCGTTCATATCCAGCATACGCCGGGCCATCTCGAAGGCGGGCATGCCTGCCCGGGCTGCCACCCGGGCATAGCGCCGGTAAGTGGAATTGACCTTGGTCTGTGCATAAAGAGAGAGCAAAATGGCCGGAAGCAAGAGGATCCAGGTGGGATCCAGTCCGTAAAACATAGGCATGGGATTACCTCCTTGAGTAAGGCAAGACGTTTGAAGAAAGCTGAGATCAAAAAGCTGGGATCAAAAGGATATATGGTTTTCCACCCGGCTTTCTGTGTGCGGGAGCGGCTTCCCCTGGGCAACGCAGGGCTGTGCTTTCTCGGAGCCTGCGGCGGGGGAGTGGGCCTATTCGCCGCCCAGCTTTTCCCCGGGCGCAGGGTGATAGCCACGGACGAAAGCACCTGCTTCCATCAGAGCCTTGCCCTCCGGCTGCAGCTGCTGCAAAAGCAGGCAGCCCCGGCCGCAGGCCACGCTCAGGCCCTGCTTATCCGCGCTAAGGATGGTGCCGGGCTCTGCATCGCTTTCCTGATCCAGCACCAGGCTGGCGCGGATCTTCAGCCGTTTGCCCTGCCAGGTGGTATGGCAGCCCGGCCAGGGAGAGAGCCCGCGGATCTGGTCATGGATGGCCTGCGCCGGGCGGCTCCAATCGATGATCTCGTGTTCTTTTTTCAGCAGGGATGCGTAAGTGGCGGCAGCGTGATCCTGGGGGCTGCGCGTGGCTGTTCCGGCCTGGATGGCTTCCACCGCCTCCAGCAGCAGCTCCGCGCCCATTTCACTCAGGCGGTCATGCAGAGAGCCGGTCTCCTCCTCCGGGCCGATCTCCGTTTCCCGGCAGAGCAGCACATCCCCGCTGTCCATCCCCTTATCGATATACATGATGCTCACGCCGGTACGGCTTTCCCCATTGAGGATGGCCCAGTGGATGGGCGCTGCGCCGCGATAGGCCGGGAGCAGGGAAGCATGGATATTGATGCAGCCATGGGGCGGCATGGTAAAGAGTTTTTCGCTGAGGAATTGCCCATAGGCCACCACCACGAAGAGATCGGCCTGCAGGGCGCTGAGCTGTTCCAGCACCTCCGGGGCGTTGATCTTTTCCGGGGTATAAACGGGGATGCCCAGCTCCAGACCACGGGCCTTTACCGGGGTGGGGCTGAGCTGCTTGCCCCGCTGACGGGGGCGATCCGGCTGGCTGTAGATGGCCAGCACCTCATGACCGGCTTCCACCAGCCGATCCAGGGGCGGCACCGCAAAATCCGGGGTGCCCATATAAACGATACGCATAGGCTTCTCCTGAACACAACGGCAGGCGCTTTGCCTGCGCTGTGCTGCTGCCTTTTGCAGCGGCTTTTGTAGTATTCTCCGTCCGGGGGCGTCTTAATCGCGGACTTCCTCCAGCATCACATCGGTGAAGAGCTTGCCTTCCAGATGATCGATCTCATGCTGGAAGATGCGGGCCAGCATACCGCTGGCGCTGAGCTGGAAGGGGTTGCCAAAGCGATCCTGCGCTTTGACCTTGATCTTGGTGGAGCGCTGCACACGGCCGCCCCGATCCGGAACGGAGAGGCAGTATTCCGTGGCGATGGCAGAGCCATCCCGCTGGGTGATGACCGGGTTGACCATTTCAAAGAAACCGTTTTCCCCATCGTCCACCACGATGACACGCTTGCTGATGCCAACCTGGGGGGCTGCCAGGCCCACGCCGTTGGCCTTATACATGGTCACTTTCATATCGTCCAGCAGGCTGTGAAGACTGCTGTTGAAGCGGCGAACCTCCATCGCTTCCTGATGCAGCAAAGGATCTTCTTCTGTGATAATTTCGCGTATTTCTGCCATGTTTGGCCTCCTGTTACATAAAGATTTACATTCTATTATATAACAAACCTGCTGCGGATAGCAATCTTTTTCCCAAGAAAGCCCCTTTGCTTGCCCCATCTTTGATCGAGGGTGATGACATCAAGCTTTGTCCTTGCAGGCAGGCAAGCTGCAGGTGAATCAGCAAAAGGGGTTGCAGGATAAAAGAAGTGTTTTTTGACCCACTTTTTTCTAAAAAAGTGGGGACATTGCCGGCAAAAGACTGGTAAAACCGTTCTTCTTTGAAAAGAAGAACCAAGAAACTTTAAATCTTAGGCCGCTGCTTCTATCCCATGCCACCGTCCGGAATTGAGAAGCGCAGACCCAAAGTATTGTCATTGCGAGGCGGGCAAACTGCGGGCTTGCCACTGCAAGACCCAGCTTGGCAACGTGGCAATCTTCAAGCCAGGTTTCCGCAGAGAGAACAGCCCGG
>JAFSHU010000107.1 GCA_017440145.1 Bacillota bacterium | reverse complement strand
GCCGCGCCACCTCCCTTTGCACAAGGGAGGCTTTTTGGCGGCTGCGGAAGCCCTGGGCTCCCCTGTGTAAGGGGAGCTGGCAGCCGTCAGGCTGACTGAGGGGTTGAAAAAAGCTGGCTTCAGGATTGCCACGTTGTTCAGCTGTGTACTGCTTCGCAGTCCTGCAGCTGAACTTCCTCGCAATGACACAAGGAGAGTTTCCCCCGCCTTCCAATGCCTGCCGAAGGCAAAGCCTCCGGCAGGCCACCACAACTCATAACTGATAACTCATAACTCCAAACTTATACCTGCTGCTAAAACTCCATATACCCATCCGGGGTCATCCAGCGCACCTTGCTGTGCCGCCATTTGAAGAGCATGCCGATCCAGAGCAGGGCGCCGATGCCCACATAGATGATGAAGCAGAGCCAGGAATCCCAGCCCTGGCCGATGCAGGTGCCCACGGCGATGGCGATGGAGATGATCAGCGCCAGCACCTTCATCAGGTTGCCGCCGGGTACCTTATAAGGAGAGACCCAGTTGGGGTGCTTTTTCTTCCAGCGGAAGCCGGAAATGGTGGTGATGGCATAGGTCAGGCCGCAGCCAAAGGCCATCAGATTGAAGAAGGCCGCCATGAAGCTGCTTTCGTTCTGCACGATCAGGAAGATGATGGAGATCAGGCAGAGGAAGATATTCGGCAGGATGGGCTGATGATGCTTATTCACCCGGCAGAAGGATTTCGGCAGGTAATTGGAGCGGCCCATGGCGTAGATCAGGCGCACCGTAGAAAGCCAGAAGCCCAGAATGCAGGTGCCGATGGCGCAGAGAATGGCGAAGATGCCGTAGATGGTGGCCCAGAATTTCCAGCCCAGCAGCTCCTCCATGGCGAAGATGGTCACAAAGCCATCCGCAGCGGATTCCCCCAGAGAGGAGGTGAGGCTCATCAGGCTATCCCAATCCGAAAGACCGCCCAGGGCGAAGAAAAGCAGGGTATAAATGATGCCGCAGGTCACCACAGAGCCCCAGATGGCCTTGGTGGAATCCTTGATGGGGAAATCCCCCTCCTCCACCATCTGCGGGACGGTCTCGAAGCCGAAATAGGGGGTGATGATCAGCGCCAGGCCGATGCACCAGCCGCCGAAGCCCCCATCCCCCAGTGTGGAGCGGAAAAAGCCGCCGCCGCTGGTGAAATTGGCAAAGGACCACTGCCCGGAGAAAAAGATCAGCAGAATGGATGTGATCACGCAGCCGGCAATGGCGCCGATCAGCATGGCGGTCTGCAGCTTGCCCGCGATCTGAATATCCAGCAGGCTGACGATGGTATACAGCACGATCAAAGCGATGCCGATCAGCACCGTGGTCTGGAAGCTGATCGTCAGCCCCAGCACATGGGCCACCCAGGCGATGATGGCCATCACTGCGGCCGGGGGAACGGCGATCCAGGCCATCATGATGAACCAGGAGGAGAAGAAGCCCACATGCTTGTTGATGCCGATGGTGTTATAGCAAAGCTCCGCACCGGCCTCCGGGAACATGGGCGCCATCTCGCAATAGACAAAGGCGATGGGCAGCACCGCCAGGGTCATCAGGGCAAAGGCCAGAAAGGTGGCGGGCCCGCAATAGGCTACGAAGATGGAATCCCAGTAGCCGATGAAGGTGAAGATCGCACCCGTGGCGATGGCGTATACATAGAGGAACTTCAGTCCCTTTTTCAAACCTTGTTCTTGTCCTACCATTGTTTTCCCTCCGTTTCTGTATGTGGTTTCGGGGTCATGGGAAGTGATGAAAAGCTTTGTTCAACCGCCGCTTTTCAGGGGAGCTGTCAGCGAAGCTGACGGGGAGGGGGCTTCCCCTCTCCGTCCTCGCTGCGCCCGCTACGCTCAAGCACCTCTCCCAGGGGAAGAGGCAAGTTGATCTGCCGGGAACTACTCTACGCCGAATTTCCGCTTATAGGCCCGCCAGGTAAGGGCCCATTTCTCCGGATCATCCAGCTCAGAGATGTCAGCCAGCTGATGCACAGGGGCGCGGTAGGGCGCGCCCTTGACCATCTGCGGATCCTCGGCGGCCTCCCGGCAGACGATCTCCACGGCCTTCACATACTGCTCGATGTCCTCCTTGGTGTAGGTCTCGCAGGGTTCCAGGGTCATGGGTTCCGGGATCACCCAGGGATGGTGGGAGGACCAGAACCAGGGAATGCCGTAATCGTTCAGGCGGCGGTTCACATCGTCGGAGCCAACGTCGTATTTCTCCTTCAGCTGCTGGAAGCTGTAGCGCACCTGCTCCTGCCGGACGATGCCGTTCCCCTGGAAGGCGCTGCTCACGCCGGGGATAGCCTCCATCAGCTTCTGCATATAGTTGTTGTTGATGACGGAGATCTCCGCGCATTCCCGCAGACCCTTGGCGCCCATCATGCGGCTCCAGCAATAGGCCTTGAAGACCACCGCGGCCTGGCCCAGGAAATCCCGAACCTTGCCGATGGATTCCGGCTTGTCATAATCCAGATAATACTTGCAGCCATCGAATTCCACAGTAGGGACGGGCAGGTATTTGGCCAGGAATTCCCGGACGCCCAGCGCGCCGCAGGCCGGGCCTTCGCCGCCGTGGGGGGTGCCGAAGGTCTTGTGAACATTGAAATGGCACATATCAAAGCCCGCTTCCTTGGCGCGAGCCACGCCCAGGAAAGCGTTGGCATTGGCCTGGTCATAGAAGCAGAGGCCGCCTACCCCGTGGATGATCTCCACGATCTTGTCCGCGTGGGGGTTATAGATGCCGATGTCCTCCGGGTTGGTCATGAAGATGCCGGCGGTATGCTCGTTGGCAGCGGCGCGGATGGCCTCCAGATCAGGGATGCCCTGCTCATCCGGCCAGATGGTGATGATCTTATAGCCCGCCGTGGAGGGGGTGGCAGCATCGCAGGGGTGGGAGAAGATGGTGGTGATGATCTCGTTCCGCTGCTCTGCCTCGCCCCGGGCGGCGTGATAGGCCCGCATGATGGAGGCGGCGGTGAATACGGCGTGGTTGCCGCCGCCGGGCTGCAGGGTGAATTTATCCAGGCCGGAGACCTCCTTCACCACGCGCTCAAATTCATGCCAGATCTGCAGCATGCCCTGGACGGTATCCGGATCCTGCTCCGGGTGCAGATCCGCAAAGCCGGGCAGGCCGATCAGCTTTTCGTTGATGCGGGGGTTGTATTTCATGGTGCAGGTGCCCTCGGAGATGTCGTTGGAGATATTGGAGCCCATGGTCTCCTGGGTCAGATGCACATAATGCTCCAGAACCTGCTTCTGGGCCACCTCCGGCAGCTCCAGCCTGCTTTTCCGCTTCAGGGATTCCGGCAGCTTCGCCGCCACATCCCCCACGCGGCAGGCGATCTCCTCCTCCACGATGGGGGGGATGATGCCCCGAAGCCCCGGGGTGGAAAGCTCGTAAATGATGGGCTCGTCCCAGCGAGCCTCATGGAAATTCGTGCGTACCTTCGTCTTTGCCATGTGCGTTCTCCCTTCGTTTGTTGGTTTGTATCGGGCTGCATCTTTGGGATGCAGGTGGGAATGACTGGTGGTGCCTTTTTTGCTGGTAAAGCCCCACTTTTTTGAAAAAAAGTGGGTCAAAAAACTTCAACTTTTGGCAGCTGCCCATGCGTCAAAGCAGCTGAACTTCCTCGCAATGACAAGGCGTTTATCTTTTGTCATCGCGAGGATGCTTTTGCTGTGGAGATATGCAAATATCTCCCAGCAAAACAACGTGGCGATCTCTACCTGGATAACAGCAGAAATTTAGCTTCAGGATTGCCACGTTGCCAAGCTGGGTTTTGCTGACGCAAACCCTCAGCTTGCCTGCCTCGCAATGACAAGGCGTTTGCGCTGCGGCATTTGATTCAAAGCAGCGACCCAAAATGAAGTGTTTTCCGGGCCCCTGGTGAGGCGGTTTTACGCCCTGCCGATCGTTAGCAGCAGCAGATGCGCCGCAGGGACTGCACCAGCTGATCGATGTCCGATTTGGAGATCAGCTCGGTGATGCTGTAGAGGGCGGACTGGCCATAGGCGGGGAAATCGCCGCTGAGATCCTTGCCGCCGATGATGTCATAGGAGAGCAGGTCTTTGTTGATGGAATGGACGCATTTGCCGGTGCCGGAGAAATCCACCAGGAAATCGCAGTAGCTGAGACCGGGCAGGGGGATGCGGACGCCGGGGATCTGGGAGAGCTTTTCCTTGGCGTAGGCCACCCGCTGCAGGATGCCTTCGCCCAGCTCCCGGAAGCCCTGGGGCCCCATGAGCGCCATATAGACCGCAGCGCCCATGCCGTAAAGCGCGGAGCAGGTGCCGATGAAATCCTTGCCCTTTTCCCGGCTGGCGTAGGAGGTGCGTTCATAATAGACCTGACCGAAGCCGTATTCCCCTTCCTTAATGGTGCGGGTCAGGCCAAAGAGCAGAGAGGGGTATTCTGCCACGAATTCCTTGTCATCCCGGGTGCAGATGAAGCCGCCCAGGCCGCCGCCATAGCTCATGTGCATGCCCAGAGGCTGCAGCTCGCCCACGCAGTAATCCGCGCCGTAAGCGCCGGGGCCTTCCAGGATACCCAGAGAGGTGGGTTCCACGCCCACGATCACCAGCGCGCCCAGCTTATGGGCCATCTCCACGATCTGCGGCGCAGCCTCCTCCAGGGCGCCCAGGTAATTGGGGCTTTCGATATATACAGCGGCGGTGCGCTCGGAAAGCTTGCACTTCAGATCCTCCAGATCGATCTGGCCGTCGTTCCTGCGGTATTCCACCTCCACCACGGAGATGTCCGGCTTGCAGTAGTTCTTCGTCACCAGCATACGGCCGGGGCCCATGGTTTTCGCCACCAGGATCTCGCTGCGGCCGGTGGTGCGGGTGGCCATGCGGGCGGCGATGGCCACGGCATTTGCCCAGTCATAGGTGGGGGTGTTGCAGGCCTCAAAGCCCGTCAGATCCCCCAGCATGGAGCTGGATTCAAAGAGCATCTGGAATTTCCCGTGGTCGGACATGGCCTCCCCCACATAGCAGGTGAGGATCTCGTCACGCTCGATGATGGTATCCACCACCGCCGGGACGTAATGATTCCAGGTGCCGCCGCCCAGGAAGCAGATGCAGTTTTTCGCGTGCTTGTTCTTCGCCAGCAACGCCTCCACATGCCGCTCCAGCTGGGCTTCAGAGAGGATCGGCTCTGGCAGCTGCATCTTCCCGTGGAAGCGCAGACGATCCGGGATCTCCTTATAGATACCCTCTGCGCTTTCCATGCCCAGGAAATCCAGCATCTCTTTTTTCACCCTCGGCTCGGAATTGGGGATATAGGGGTGGACAAATTCTTTGCACATGCAGGTCAACCTCCACTTCTTGATTTTCTCTTCCTCTTGCTGCATCAAAACTGCCGTTTTTTCCGGCAGATTCCTTTACTGCTTTAGGAATATCCAGTTTTGTCCCGTTCTATCAGCGCTTTCCCTGGGAATTTTTGTCAGATTTGCTGCATGAGGAGGCTGGGGAAGGCTGTGCTTTGCTTTGGAATCCCCACTTTTTTGAAAAAAAGTGGGTCAAAAAACTTTGACGTTTGGGTCGTACTTCTCATTCCGTGTATCAGGATAAATATTAAAAGTTTCTTGCTTCTTCTTTTCGAGTTCGCTTCAGGCGAACTTGTGAGAAGAAGGGGGGCTCTTTAAACCGTTCTTTTCTTGAAAGAGAAAAACCCAGGCGAATTTTACTCTTTGGGCTGCGGCATCGAAACGCCTCCAAAACCATCCACTCTCCACTATCAACTATCCACTCACATCTGCCTTCCCGGCATAATTCCCCGGCATCAGGCGCATGCTTTCCCCAGAGGGAGAAAAAGCTCTGGTATGTAAAATTATCCCCCATGTGGCACTTTTAAGCAGACCAGAAAGGGGCTATAGTTAGCTTGGTGATTCAGGAGAAAGTACTTCGAAACAGGGAAAGCCTTCCTTTTCTGAAAAAAGGCAGCATGCAAAAAGCCTCCCTTGTGCAAAGGGAGGTGAGAAAAAAGAGCTTTGGGACGACTATAAGATTGCCACGTTGCCATGCTGGAAAATACTTCGTATTTTCTCAGCTTGCCTGCCTCGCAATGACAGAGCTTCGAGTTTTCACTTCTGACGGGAGAGGACAAGCTAAATCATCGTCATTGCGAGGAAGTTCAGCTGCAGGACTGCGCAGCAGTACACAGCTGAACAACGCAGCAATCTTCAAGCTAAATCTCCGCAGAAACCCCAGGGAACAATCCTTTCTCCCAAAATCAGCAAAAGAAGCGTATTCCCCGCTCCCATTCGGAGCGATCCCATAGAAGCAAAGGAGAAGCACATGCAGATGAAAACAGGAAAAGACCTGGCCAGACCCGCTGTGAACGCCATGCCGGTGAAGAGCTACGCCAATGCCAAGGCCCCGGCCATCCTCATGCAGGAGCTGGGCCTGGATGAGCTGGTCATCATGAACAACAACGAAAACCCCCTGGGCAGCAGCCCCATGGCCATTCAGGCGCTGCGGGATGCCGCCGAGGAGATCAACCGCTACCCGGACAGCAAAAATACCGAGATCTGCGCCAAGCTGGCGGAAAAATACAATGTGCAGCCGGAGAACATCCTCTGCGCCAACGGGGCGGATTATCTCATCGCTGCCATGGCCCGGGCCTTCCTCAACCCTGGGGAAAAAATGATCATCGGCCTGCCTGCCTATGCCTATTACGAGACCCAGGCCCAGCTCATGGGGGCAGAGGTGGTCAAGATCCCCGTGAACGAGCGCTATACCTTCGATCTCCCGGCCATGCTCTCTGCCATCGACGAGCAGACGAAGATGCTGGTCATCATCAATCCCCATAACCCCACCGGCGTCACCATCTCCAAAGAGGAGCTGGCGGATTTCATGGCAAAGGTACCCGATTCCTGCCTGGTGGTGGTGGATGAGGCCTACATCGATTTCGCTGACCCGGCGGTTTTCCCGGATGTCTGCGAATACATCCGCCAGGAGCGGAACGTGCTGGCGCTGCGTACCTTCTCCAAATTCATGGGCATGGCCGGCCTGCGCTTCGGCTATATCGTGGCGCCGCAGCATATCATCGCCGTGCTGCGGAAGGTAGTGGAGGCCTATTCCGTGAACCGCCTCACCCAGGTGGCCTGCCTGGCTGCCCTGAACGACGAGGAATTCGCCGCTGCCAGCCGCGCCGCTGCGGAGGAAGCAAAATCTTACCTCCGGGGCGAGCTGATGGCCATGGGCTGCGAGGTGCCGGAAAGCCAGGGGAATTTCCTCTTTGTGGATGTGGGCATGGACGCGGACGAGCTCTACGAAAAGCTGCTGCGAAAGGGCTTTCTGGTCTTCCCCTGCGCGGCCTGGGGCTATCCCCATCATATCCGCCTCAGCTTCGCCATGCCGGAGCAGAACCGCCGCTTCATCGCCACGCTGAAGGAAGTTCTGGGCAGATAGTCCCCTGCTCCACGCGCATATGCACAAAAAAACAGCCTCCCCCAAAGGGAGGCTGTTCGTGTTTATGGGGGGAAGGCTACTCTCCCTCTCCGTCCTCGCTGCGCCCGCTACGCTCAGGCACCTCTCCCGAAGGGAGAGGCAGGTTGCCTGTCCCGAAGCTGACTGAGCGGGAACCCAGCTCTCCCTCTGGGAGAGCTGTCAGCGTAGCTGACTGAGAGGGTGCTCTCCCTCTCCGTCCTCGCTGCGCCCGCTACGCTCAAGCACCTCTTCCCGGCCTTGCCGGAAACCCTAGACCAGCGCCTTCGCGGCCTTGCCGCTGAGATGCTCGATCTCCAGGCAGATGATGGCGGTATGATCGAAGGATTCCTCGATCTCCTTGCGGCAGCCCTCCGGATCCTGGGGGGAATACTTGGCGCCGATGGCCTCCAGCGCGCGGCGTTTTTCCTCTCCCTCCAGCAGGCTGACCTTGCCGAAGGCGATCACGCTGCGATACCAGGTGCTGCGGAGCTCGGGCTTCACCTCATCCCGGTCGATCACGCAGAAGGAGGCCTTTTCACAGCGGCGAAGCGCGTCGATCTTGTGGCCCACTGTGGCGCCGTGGAAGAGGAGCCTTCCCTCCAGATAAACGTAGCTCAGCGGCACGCCGTAGGGGTAGCCCTCATCCCCCAGCAGGGATAATACGCCGGAGCTGGCTTTTTCCAGGATGGAGATGCTTTCCTCCGCGGGGAGCAGCTGGTTCTTTCTGCGCATTTCTCTGAACATATGTATACTCCTTTGCTGTGTGGTGTGGTATTTTCGTGTGCGTTCCATGGCTTAGACCGCCGCTTACAAGTTCGGGTTCGCCGTTTGCAAAGCAAACTTTCGCGAACCGAACTTAGAAAAAGCGGCAGCAAAAACTTCATGCTTGAGCTTTCTGTTTCTCGATCAGGGCTGCGGGCTGAAATTTGAAGTTCTTTGGCTACCTTTCTTTCAAGAAAGGTAGGGCTTACCGAGCCTTCTTCGATCGCCGCTTTTTGTAGAAAGCGGTATCAAAAACTTCAACCCTTGGGCGGCGGCTTCGTTCCAAGGGGTTTCGGATGCTTCGAAACGCTTCTACAACTATCCACTGCCTACAGCATCCGATCCAGCAGGGCTTGCAGGTCATCCTCGCTGCGATACTCCACCACCAGCTTTCCCCGGCTGGCGCTGCCCTGGATATGGGCCTTCATGCCGATGGAGCTGGTGAGCTGTTTTTCCAGATCGCTGAGCACAGCCCTTTCCCGGCGCTGCGCAGGCTGGGGAGCAGGCTTTTCCCCCTCGCCCAGCAGCTTTTTGGCGGCGGCCTCTGCCTGGCGGACGGAAAGCTCCTCCTTCAAAATCAGCTCCAGCAGGCGGTTCCGCAGATGGGGGTCGGCGATGGAGAGCAGGGCGCGGGCATGCCCGGCGCTGATGCGTCCCTCTGCCAGCAGCTTCCGTTCCTGGGGGGCCAGCTGCAAAAGGCGCAGCGTATTCGCCACATGGGGGCGGCTCTTGCCCAGGCGCTGGGCCAGCTTTTCCTGGGTATAGCCGTAGCTGTCCATCAGGCTGCGGAAGGCCTCTGCCTCCTCCAGGGGGCTCAGATCCTCGCGCTGGATGTTCTCGATCAGGGAAGCCTCTGCCAGCTGAGAGGGGCTGAGCTGCCGCACGATGCAGGGCAGCTTTTCCAGCCCGGCCAGAGCAGCCGCCCGGAAGCGCCGCTCCCCGGCCACGATCATATAGCTCTGTCCGTCCGGCTCCTCCATCAGCAGCAGGGGCTGCATGATGCCAAAATTCCGGATGCTTTCCGCCAGCTCAGCCAGGCTTTCCGGCTTAAACTCCTTTCGCGGCTGATTCGGGTTGGGGTGGATCTGGGAAAGAGGGATCTCCCAGACCTTTTCCTGATTGGAGATCTCCTCCTGAATGCCCATTTCCGGCAAAAGTGCGCCAAGGCCTTTGCCCAGAGCTTGTTTTTTCGCCATATTTACCTCCATTTTGTCATGCCGGGGAATGCGCGGAATTCCGGCCCCGGGAAATGTTTCACGTGAAACAAGGCTCTTTTCTATTGTAAACGATGCCTGGATATTTTATAATAAAAACAAATTCCCGCAGAGGGAAAGGGGATTCGCCTGTGAAATGCCCGCTTTGTGAGACGGAGATGCAGCCCGGCGGCCTGCTGATCGATGGTCTGCTGGTTCGCTGGGCGCCCATGGAGAGCTTTCAGCGGAAGGGAGCAAAGCGCCTGCTCCTGCCGGGGTGCAAGCCGCTGGCCGGGGAAACGAACCACCTGCTGCGGCAGGTGAAGCTGCCCCAGGCCTGGCATTGCCCGGCCTGCAAAAAGATCATCGGCTTTTTTGATCTCGCCACGGAGGACTGAGCGCCGCCGGGCGGCAAAACAGATATGCACTGCAAAAGGCAGGCTCCGGGGAGCTTGCCTTTTTTCTTTTTTCTTTGCTCCAGGCCCCTTCTTCTTTTTGGATGTCCGCTCCGCGAAAAGTGGGCGAACTGGGTGGAGCCGGAGTTTTGCTTTTGAAAAACCTTTGAAACCATTCTTCTTTGAAAAGAAGGAACCCCGGGTTTTCTTCGAAAACCCTCTGAAACTTTTATCTTTGCCCTGTCGACTTGGATTTAAGGAAAGATTGCCACGTCGTTTTGCTGGGAGATATTGCATATCTCCACAGCAAAAGCTTCCTCGCAATGACAGAGGAAGGCAGGGCAGCCGATCCCAAGTGTTTTTGACCCACTTTTTTCTAAAAAAAGTGGGGATTTTGCTTTCTTTTTGCTTTCTTCGTTTCAGGAAAGTGAGAATCTTGCTTTTGAAAAACCCGGCTATTCCGCTGCCGGATCATCGTTCCGCTGCATAAATTCCACGGCCAGATTCTGGTATTCCTCTGCACCGCGGCAGCGCTGGTCGTAAAAGACGCCGGG
>JAFSHU010000106.1 GCA_017440145.1 Bacillota bacterium | reverse complement strand
TACGGGGCGGCACGTAGCTGCCCGTTCCTAAAATAGAAAAGCTCATATTTTTCTCCAGGTTTTCTTGAAATAGTTGTTCCGCCTGCCGATGGCGCGAAGCGCTGCGGAATCACTCAGCCGGCCTGCGGAGAAGCTCAGGATTTCTCTCCCACGCTTTTCTTAGAATAATCGTTCTGCTTGCCGATGGCGCGAAGCACTGTGGAATCACGCAGTTGGCCTGCGGAGAAGCTCAGGATTTCTCTCCCACGCTTCTCTTGGAATAATCGTTCTGCTTGCCGATGCCGCGAAGCGCTGTGGAATCACGCAGACAGCCAGCGGAGAAGCTCAGGATTTCTCTCCCACGCTTCTCTTGGAATAATCGTTCCGCCTGCCGATGGCGCGAAGCGCTGCGGAGTCACGCAGCCGGCCTGCGGAGAAGCTCAGGATTTCTCTCCCACGCTTCTCTTGAAATAATCGTTCAGCTTGCCGATGGCGCGAACCATGATGGCCTGCTCCTCCTCTGTGAATTCACTGCAGAGGGCCTTCACCATGTTCCGGTGATAATATTTGTGGTAAGCAAAGATCTTTTTCCCCTCTGCCGGGAGGTAGACCCGCACCACGCGGCCATCCTTTTCGCATTTTTTCTTGGTGACGAAGCCCTTGCGCTTCAGCTTATTCACCGCCTCCGTGGTGGAGGGGCGGCTGATGTGCAGGCGATCCGCCAGATCGCTGATGGTCACGCCCTCTTCATCGGCGTAGCCCACGATCTCGATCAGGTGCATTTCGTTGATGCTCAGGTTGGTCTTGGTATCCTTTTTCAGCGCCAATTCCTCCAGGCGCAGGACATCATAATAGATTTCAACCAAAAGATTGCTGATTGCAGCAGTAAAGGTATCCACAGGGACCTCCTTCCTTGGAAGCAGGGCGCATTGCCGGGCAGCGGGGTGCTCTTCCCGGTAGCGGCGGCCTGGGGCGAAGACACTGCCGGGAGGGAAAGTCGTTAGTTAGCCTAACTAATGGATTCCAGCAAAAGAAGAAGAAAAAAGAAGAAAGCGGGGATGCATATGTATGAAAACAAAAGAAAAAGGCTGCGAAATTAGTTAGGCAATCTATCTATTTCTGCTTCAGTATACTGTGCTTCCGGGGGAAAGTCAAGGGAAAAGGGGCTTGTCTTTTGTGAACATTTGACGAATTATTTTTCACCTGCCGGGAAAAACCTGCTCAGGCAGGGGATGCAAACATGGGGGAGAGCAGGGGAAACCGGGCTGAAGGAGGGAACCCGGCCTTTTGCTGCTGCATAAAATTTCAGCCCTTCTGATTCAGTGGGAAGGCTGCGGCACAAAAAAATCAGGCCCAACGCATGGCCGGGCCTGAGCTTATGCTTCTGAAAAATGCTCTTTTTGGTGGATTAAAGCAGGTCGGTATAGACGATCTCAAAGGAAATGGCAGCTTCCTTGCCGGGCTGACCAAAGCCCTCAAAGAGCTTGCTCCAGCTCACCTTTTTTTCCACCAGTGCATAGCGGATGAAGGGCTCATAGGGCATGCCGGGGGCAATCTCATCGCCCTCATAGCGGCTGAGATAGGGATAGCTGAGCTCCTGCACGCTGCCATCCTCCTGCAGGCTCCTCAGGGTATAGGCCTTCCCATCAAAATGCAGATCCCGGATCAGCCTGGGTGCGGCTGCCTCTGCGTCATATTCCGCCAGACGGATAGTAGCGGCTTTCTCCGCTTTCGTGTGGGCCAGGAAAGAATCCCACAGCTCCTGCCCGCTGCTGACATCCCCATTTTCGAAGATCACACAGCCATCCTCCTTCGCCAGCGCGGCATCATATTCCGCCGGCAGCTCCTCCAGGCTGAGTGCATATTCCGGCAGAGAAACCAGCGGCTGCTCAGCCACGGGCTGCCCATCCGGACCCACGGCTTCTTCCCCGCAGGCGGCAAAGACCAGCAGCAGAGACAGGCTTAACAGGATCAGAAAAATCTTTTTCATGAATAAGATCCTCCTTTTTATGTGGATTCGCCGCGGCAGGGGCTGCAGCGCGATCTGCCGCAAAAGAGCGGGAGATGCTTTTCACAGACAGATTTATTAAATTATTATACAGTAATTTGGGAATATACGCAAGAGCTTCTTTGAATTGTCTTTTGGGGAAAGGAAATTTCTTTTCCCCGCAGCAAAGTTTTTGTCAAAATTCCTTCTTTTCTTCCCTGCTTCCCCATGTTATAATAAAAAATTGGAATGCGCTTTGTTTTGGCAAGGAACCGACTGTTTAACTTACATAGCTTCCCTTCACGTTCCCGCCCGGCGAAAGAAAATCCTTCGCTGCGGCACCGTAAGGCTCGTCTTTCAACTGCTTTCATTTTCTCCAACAGGAGGTTTTGCTTATGGATCTGCTGATTGCCTTTCTGCTGTTTATCTCGGCGGTGGTGAGCTGTCTGGCAGCGG
>JAFSHU010000105.1 GCA_017440145.1 Bacillota bacterium | reverse complement strand
GGTGCAAGCCCCACGCGGAAAAAGCCCCCTTGCTATGGGCAGATCAAATATGCTACACTGATCCTGCCGTTGGCAAGTTGCGTTTGGTGGTCTGACACCCGATGCAGGGGGGTAGAGAGGTGCGAACTCCTATCCCCACGCTGACGGTATGGAATTACCGTTATCATTATACCAGAGATGGAAAATCATGTCAAACCAAAAGCCCCTCTGCATAGAGGGGCTTCTCCCTTTGCCCTGCTTCAGGGCTGAATCTCATACTGCAGAGCCAGATAGAGCCAATTCTGGATGAAGGGCCGCATCACCGTCCAGTAAGAAAGCCCGGCCAGACCCAGATCCGCAGCCAGAGCCATTTTTGCGGAGACGCTGCGAACATCCTCAAACCAAACCACATGCTCCTCTCCCCCGGGGGCCCGGTAAAAGAAATAGGGGGTCTGGCTTTCTTCGTCGAACTGAATCTCTGCACCGTATTGCCCAGCGATCTCCAGAGCCTGCTGGTTGCCGATGGAGCGGGCAGGCCGCCCCTGCAGATAGGGGAGCGTCCAGTCATAGCCGTAATTCCCCATGCCCAGCAGGATTTTTTCCCTTGGGATCTCGGTGATGGCGTATTCCGCCACCCGCCGCACCTCCTGAATGGGCGCCACTGCCATGGGCGGGCCGTAGGTATAGCCCCATTCGTAGGTCATCAGGGTCACGGCATCCGCCACCGCGCCCAGGGCCTGATAATCGTGGCCCTCATAGAGCAGGCCGGGCTGATCGGCAGAGGTTTTCGGGGCCAGGGCGATCGTCAGCCTGAGCCCCATGCGGGAAAGATCGGCCTGCAGCTCTGCGGCGAACTGCACATAGGCCGCTGCATCCTCCGGCTTCACATATTCAAAATCCAGATCCACCCCCACCATGCCTTTGCGGCTGATCTCCGCCAGCAGCTGATCCAGCAGACGCTGGCGTTTTTCTGCATCCTGCAGCACAGCGCTGATCCGCTGATTGTTGAATTCCCCGTTGGCATCCAGCGGCGCCAGCACCAGCATGCTGCCGCATTGCCGCTGCCTGGCCCAATCCACCACATTCGATTCCGCCGGGGGGATCAGATTCCCCTGCTCATCAAAGCCGTAGGCAAAAAGACTCAGGGTGTTCAGGCAGGCGATGGATTGCCCCAGGATATTTTCGGGGATATAGGGGTAGGCGTAGCCATTGACGAAAAAGGGCTGCCTGCCGCTGTCCTCGTAAGCCAGCACCAGCTCCTGCCCGGGGTAGATGCTGCTGCTGGCCTCCAGCCAGGGGTTGAAGCGCCAGAGCTGCCGCAGGCTGAGCCCTGCCTTCCGGGCGATGGCATAGAGGCTGTCCCCCGGCTGAACAGCGTAGACAAGCCGGGCTTTGGCGATGAGCAGCGCCTGCCCCGGCAGCAGGCTCCCCGCCGGATCCAGCCCGTTTTCTGCTGCCAGCAGCCCCAGGGGGATGCCGAATTCCCCCGCGATGCTGCCCAGGCTGTCCCCCCGCTCCACAACGTAAATCTGCATGTTCTATCTCCCTCCGGGGCCGGGCCCCACTGTGCTTTCTCCATTGCTATGCGAAGCCGCCCCACTTTATGCGGGGCGGCCCTGGGGGAGCGCAGAAAGAGGCGCAGAAAGCAAGTGCAGCGAAACACAAAAAAGGAAGAGCGGCTTAGCACACCGGGACGTGCCGGGGCAGCTAAGCCGCTACAATGACGAGATGCATGGGAGCAGGTTTCCTTTTCTGATGTATGTTTTTGAAGTATGATCCCTTTTCTGAGAATAGAGGAGCTCACTTTGGCTTTGCCTCAGGGGCTTAAACCATCGACAGACCCGCGAAGCAGAGCAGCAGGCAGACTGCGTATAAGATGGCCAAGAGGGCATGCTTTGCGTGTTTCATAGGTCATCCTCCTTTTATTCGCTGTTTGTTCAGGTCTTTTTCAAAGCAAAGAGGGATATTGGAATCACCCCACCTCATTTTATGCGATCTTTCTGTAAATTATAATAGCATAGTTCAGCGTATATTTCAATGGGCATTTAAAAATATTCTTAATTTATGAATATATACATAAATTATCAGATAATTAGCCCCGGAGCGGCAGATTTTCCCGGCGCAGCCCCCGGCACGCAGAGAATTTAAAATTTTCACCGTCTCTGCAAAAATTCTTCTTGCTTTTTCCCGATGTATCATTTATAATAGTTAAGCAATGTGACCTATGGAGTGGTATCGAAGTGGTCATAACGAGCTGCACTGGAAATGCAGTGTACCTCCGGGTACCGCGAGTTCGAATCTCGCCCACTCCGCCAGAAAACCGACAAGTTTCGACTTGTCGGTTTTTTCTTTGTGTGCGCTCCGGGTCGGGAGGGAGCCTGCGCCCGGCATCTGGGCAGGCTGAGCGCCGCAGAGGGCAGAATGGCGGCAAAATTTTTTCGGATATTTGCAAAATAAAGAAAAAATTTTCCTTTGTTTTGGGCAGGAGCGCGCAGATCCTTTGAAAAGAAGGCCAAAAGGGCGCATGATGAAAGGAAAAGGATTTTATGATTTTAGAGATAAAAAATTTCATATTGACAAAAGTATACGCTTGCATGTATTATATAAATATGGTCGAGATAACTGATTTTTCTCTTTCCTCCTCCTTTTCTGATACATAAAAGCTTTGCTTTTTCTTTTCGTATCTTCCCAGCAAAGGCACTATGCTTTGTTATATGCCGCTGTTTTTTCGGGATTCTTTATCTTGGCCGAAATATTTACTTTCGCAATAGTAGTTCATGCAACTGCTGTCCTTCTTCTTCCTTGGCAGGAGCCGCCCCGGCATCGGGCGGCTCCTGTTTCTGCCTGCCTGCCGCTTTTCGCAGCAGAGCCCTTTTCCCTTTCCCGGCAGAATCTTGATAAACATGAAGGAATATGCTATAGTGAACTTCCTGCCCGCAGCTGTGTTCTGCTTTTTTCTGCAGAGGCGCTTTTTCCCCGGCTGCGGCAGAAAGCAGCCCGGGCTTTTTATTTGCCGCCGGAACGGAGGAAACGAGAATGGATTGGAGCCTGATGTTTTTCCTGAGGAGTATGCTGATCGGCGCGGGGCTGGCGATGGATGCCTTTTCCGTATCCCTGGCCAACGGGCTGAACGAGCCCCGCATGAGCAGCCTGCGTATGCAGGGCATTGCCGGGATCTTTGCCTTTTTCCAGTTCCTCATGCCCCTGATCGGCTGGGTCTGCGTACACAGCATCCTTCAGTATTTTCAGGCCTTCGGGAGATTTATCCCCTGGATCGCCCTGCTTTTGCTGGGCTATATCGGCGGGAAGATGCTGCTGGAGGGCATCCGCACCAAGGGCTGCCCGCTGGAAAAGCCGGCGGTGGGCCTTTCCGCCCTGCTGCTGCAGGGGCTGGCCACCTCCATTGATGCGCTTTCCGTGGGCTTCACCATCGCGGATTATGCCTTCCCGGGGGCCTTTGTCTGCTGCCTGCTCATCGCCTTTGTCACCTTTTTCCTCTGCCTGCTGGGGCTGGCGCTGGGGAAACGCTTTGGCACCTGCCTCAGCGGAAAGGCCTCCATCCTGGGCGGCGTGATTTTGATCCTCATCGGCCTGAATATCTTCTTCAGCGGCCTGCTGTAAGAGCCGCGGGTCACATACAAAGCAAGAGCAGAGCGGGGATGCCGCTCTGCTTTCTTTTTTCGCTGCTGCCCGGAATAGAAGTACCGACCCAAGTGTCAAAGTTTCTTGGGTCCCTTCTTTTCAAAGAAGGGACGGTTTCCCCCGGAAAAGTCCGATAAGACCTTCTTCGGGGAAGTTCGGTCCGCGAAGAGCAGGCCGAAGAGGAACGGTTTACCGGTTTTCCCAGAGAAACTCCCACTTTTTTTAGAAAAAAGTGGGACAAAAAACACTTCTTTTTTCGCTGCTGCCCGGAATCAAAAGTACCGATCCAAGCGTTGAAGTTCTTTGGATCCCTTTCTTTCAAGAAAGGGACGGTTTACAAAGCTTTTCGCCGCTGCTTCTCATTTCCGGAGAGCAGGCCAAAAAGAAGTGTTTTCTTGCTTCTTCTTTCAAAGTTCGCTTCAAGCGAACTTGTGAGAAGAAGGGTTCACGAGGCTTTTCGGAAAAGGCCGGGTTTGCAAAAATTCCCTCCGCGCAGGGAGGGAATTTTGCTTTCTCAGGAGGAGAGACTTAATCCTTATAAATATGGCTGTAGCTGCCGATCTCCACGCCGGGCAGCTCGGTTTCCAGGTATTGCAGCAGCATCCGCATGCCCATCAGCGCCCCGGCCTCATCCCCGTAGAAGGGCTCCATGAGGCGGGGGTCACAGTTGAGATTCCGCATCTGGATCTGGCGCACGCCGTATTCCCGAACCAGCTCCACCAGGGCTTTTGCCCGTTTTCCTGATCGGTGAAGCCGGGATAGGCCAGCAGATTGAAGGCCACAGGGATGCCGGCCTTTTGCGCTGCGGCCAGGGAATTCCGCACATCCGGCAGGCCGTAGCCCTGGGGGCGGTGATAGGCGGCGTATTCCTCATCAAAGGGGGAGAAGAGGCTGACGCGCATGCTGTTCAGACCGTGATCCAGCAGGGCCTGAATGGCCTTTGTGGAGCCGGCGTTGCTGTTGATATTGATAACGCCCCGATCCGTTTCCTGCCGGATCAGCTCCATGGCCCGGCAGATCACCTGGTAAGCCAGGCTGGGCTCTCCCTCGCAGCCCTGGCCGAAGCTGACCATGGGATCCTCTGCCTGCTTCAGGTGGGCGATGGCCACCTGGGCGATCTCCTCCGCCTGGGGGCAGAAATCGATGCGCTGCTGTGGGGAGCATTGATCCGGCTGCTCCGAGATGCAGGCCAGGCAGGCCGCATTGCAGCTGGGGCTGGCGGGCAGACCCCCCTCCCAGCGGCGGTAGAAGATATTCTGCGCGGTGAAGCAGCCGTATTCCAGCGCGCAGCGGGAGAGCTGGCGAATCACCCGGTTTCCGGGGAATTCCTCCTGCCGCTGCCGCACCAGCTCCGGCAGATCATCCGTATTGAAATGCTTGGGGTGCCAGCGTTTGTGCTCATCCGTGGCCGCGGCAGCCACCACCAGGCGGCCCTTTTCCACGCCCACCGCGGTATAGCCCAGAATGGGCAGGCGGCGTTCCCCGCACTGCACGGCCGGGGTCATCAGCCGGGTGAAGCCCTGGGGCAGCAGCGCGCCCACCGCATAAACCGGCTCGGATTTCTTTTTATAGGGGTTTTCATCCACCAGCAGGAACTCCCCGGCCTCCGGATCAAAGCCGATGGGGGCTGCATCCGGCATCAGGGTGAGTGTGGCCCCCTCCGGCAGGGGGATCAGATCCGGCTTCACCGGAACCTGCAGGTGATTGCCGCTCATGGCGGCCATTTCCAGGCCGGGCAGATCAAACCATTGGCCGTCCGGCCGGGCGAATATCATTTTCGGCATAAGGCAAACCTTTCCGCGGCCCTCTCGCCGCTGCGATCTTTCAGGTATGCCTATTATAGCACAAGTTTCGCCCCGGGGGAACAGTTTTCAACTGCTCACAGCCAGGCGCTGGGGTCCACGCTGTCCCCCTCCAGGCTCAGCTCCACGTGGATATGGCTTTCCTGGGCGGCCTCTGCGGGGATGGTGGAAAGCACTCTCCCCAGCAGACTGCCGGCCTCCAGCTGCTGCCCCACCTCCACAGAGGGCTCCAGCCCCCGATAGGCGCTGCTCCAGCCTCCGCCGTGATCCACCACCACCACGCCGCCCCAATAGGCATCCTCCGCGGCGGCAGTGACCTTCCCGGCGGCGGCGCAGAACACCGGATCCCCGGCGGCAGCGGAGAGATCAATGCCCCGGTGGAAGCGATAATCCTCTGTGCTGGGGTCATAATCATAGCCCTGCCCCCGAAGGATGGCCCCATTCACCGGCATCACCAGCTCCAGCGCGCCTGCGCTGACCCGTACCGCCTCCGGCTCCGGCTGGCGCAGAGTCTGCCCGTCCTCGCTGTAGTCCGCTTCCGGGGGCTGGGGCGTTTCCGCTTCTGAATCCGGCTCTCTCTCCGGGCTGAGCTGCGTCTCCGGGCTGGGGCTTTCCTGCTCCGGCGACATAACCTCGCTCTGCTGCTCCGCTTCCTCCCGAGCCAGCAGGGCTGCGGCCAGCCGCTCCGCCTCCCGGGATTGCTGCTCCTCTGCCAGGCGGGCAGCGTTCTCTGCCGCCTCCTGCCGGGCCTGCTCCCGATCCAGCAGCGCGCCGCCGCCCACCAGAACCGCAGCCAGCGCCAGAGTCAGCGCCCAGCGCCCCCGTTCCTTTTGCCGCCACCAGCCTGCCTGCCAAATGTACTTATCCTGCATCCAAAATCCCTCCCGGAAATTTTGCTTTTGTTTTACAGGCAGTATGCACCGGCAGAGGGGGATTTATACCCAATATTTTCCGGCTCCGCAGGAAGTCGGGGGAACATCGACCCAAAAAGCCAAGCCTTCGAAACACATTTGAAGAAGGGGAATCCAGCTCTCTGTCATCGCGAGGAAGCTTTTGCTGCGAAGATACGCCAGTATCTTCCAGCAAAACGACGTGGCAATCCTGAAGAAAATTTACTCCGGGAGAGGCAAAAAGGGGCGTCTGCGCCCTCAGGCGCAGGGCGCGATGTAGCGCCAGCCACTTTTTGAGAGTGTTTCCTGCGCCAGCAGGAAACCGGGAGATTCGCCACCTTGCCAGGCTGGGCTTTGCCCGTCTCGCAATGACGGAGGCGGCAGCTTTTCTGCAAAGATCACCACCTTGTTCAGCTGTGTACTGCTTCGCAGTCCCTCAGCTGAACTGCCTCGTGATGACAAAAGTCAGATTTCCGCTTCCAATGGGTTTCGAAAGCCTTCGAAACCCATCAGCAACTTTCAACTGTCAACTTTCAGCTCCCAGCTGTTTCCCCGAAAATCCCCTTCCTCCGTGTTTTTCCGCAATTCTGAATGAACTTTTTGTGATAAAAAGGATTTTGCGCATCCTTGTCAAAGTAATATTATCAAGCTTTAAAATCGAAACCGATGCAAACTATAGGAGGAATGAACATGAAGAAGACTTTAGCGATTGTCCTTTGCCTGCTTCTCTCCCTGTGCGTGCTGAGCGCCTGCGGCGATGAACCTGCTGTTGATCCTGCCAACCCCGGCACGAATGTGGAAGGAAACGCTGCTGAAGAGGGTGAAGAAGCCCATGTGCTGACCGATAGCGCCGGCTACACCATCGAAGCGGAAGTTGCATCCCAGGGTAAGATCATGGTGGATGGCAAGGTTTATATCGAAAGCAATGTCACCATCCCGGATTATGTTGGCGAACCTGACCAGATGAGAAGCGTGGAATCCTTCGTGGATCTTTCCGAGACTCCCTCTGAAAACGGCCAGACCAACTTTGACGCCATTGGCGCTCCCTATATCCTCTATGGTGAGGGTGTTGTGATGTTCCTGGACGATCTCTGGATCTACTTCATGCCCATGGAATAAAGCCATATGCGAGCAAGACCGCCTGCAGCGCAGGCGGTCTTTTTTTCCGGGGCGCTTCCCCGGCGCTTCCCAAAGCCGCGCTGAAGAAAAGCCTGCCCAAAGCAGGAAATCCCTTATCAAAAGAGAATACTATGCGCTCTGCCCGGAAATATCCAGCCAGCTTCCGGCTGAGGGCTCACTTTCCTCAGTGCCTATGACCGCCTGCAGCGCAGGCGGTCTATTTTTTGCCCCGGCAAAGGCTGAGCGGGCAGGGGAAGGGGCATAGCTTCCCAGACGCTTCCCCGGCTGCCAGCGGCGCTTTCCAAAGCCGTGCCGAAGAAAAGCCTACCCAAAGCAGGAAATCCCTCAGAAAAAGAGAATACTATACACTTAGCCCAGAAATACCCAGCCAGCTTCCGGCTGACGGGTCAGTTTCCTCAGAAAGGAAGAAAAATTTATGTCCAGAATGATCGGCACCACTGCCCGGGGTCTGCGCGCCCCCATCATCCGGGAAGGCGACGACATCGCCGCCATCGCGGTGGAAAGCTTGCTCAGCACCTGCAAAGAAAACGATATTCCCCTGCACGACAATGACATCCTGGCTGTGACGGAATCCATCGTGGCCCGCGCCCAGGCGAATTACGTCACTGTGGAGGATATCGCTGCCGATGTGCGGGAAAAATTCCCCGAAGGGGAGGCCGGTGTCACCTTCCCCATCCTCAGCCGTAACCGTTTCGCCATTGCCTTTTCCGGCATCTGCCGGGGCCTGAAAAAGGTCTGGCTCATGCTGAGCTACCCCAGCGACGAAGTGGGAAACCACCTCTTCTCCCTGGATGAAATGGACGCCGCCGGGCTGAACCCTTACACCGACGTTCTGACAGAAGCCAAATACAGAGAGCTCTTCGGCACGAAGATGCACACCTTCACCGCTGTGGATTATGTGGCCTATTACCGTCAGATCGCCGAAGAGGCCGGCGCGGAGATCGAGATCCTCTTCGCCAATGACGTGCGCCGCATCCTGGATTACACCCCCCATGTGCTCTGCGCGGATATTCACAGCCGCTTCCGCAGCAAACGCCTGCTTCAGGCCGCCGGGGCAAAGACAGTATTCGGCCTGGATGAGATCATGAACCAGCCCAGAGAGGGCAGCGGCTTCAACAGCGAATACGGCCTGCTGGGCTCCAACAAAGCCACCGAAACCACCCTGAAGCTCTTCCCCCGGGATTGCATGGCCCTGGCGCAGCGCATTCAGGATCTGGTGAAGGAAGCCACCGGCCGCAGCATTCAGGCCATGGTTTACGGCGACGGCGCCTTCAAGGACCCCGTCGGCAAGATCTGGGAGCTGGCAGACCCGGTGGTCTCCCCCGGCTATACCAGCGGACTGGAAGGCCAGCCCAATGAGCTGAAGCTGAAATATCTGGCGGACAATGACTTCGCCGGGCTCAAGGGCGAAGAGCTGAAGCAGGCCATCCGCAAGGCCATCGAGACCAAGGAGGCCAATCTGGTGGGCCAGATGGCTACCCAGGGCACCACGCCCCGCCGCCTGACCGACCTCATCGGCTCCCTCTGCGACCTGACCTCCGGCTCCGGGGATAAGGGTACGCCCATCATCTTCATCCAGGGCTATTTCGATAACTACGCCAACGACTAAAGCGCAGTACTGCGCCGCAGAAAGCATAAACTGTGTAAGACTATCCCTCTTCTTTCCCGCTGACGCGGGAAAGAGTTGAAAGTTCACAGTTGCGAGTGGACAGTTTTTGGCCCACCTTTTTCAAAAAAGTGGGGGTTTGAAAAGATCGTAAACCCTGGCTTTCTTGAAAGAAAGCCAGCCAAAGAACTTTAACGCTGGGTCGGAGCTTCTATTCGAAGCCGAAGGGCGAAAGCCCGGCATTGCAAAAAGGCTCCCCGCAGAAACCTGGCTCAAAGATCGCCACGTCCTTTTGCTGGAAAAGCTTCCCGCGATGACAGAGAGGAATTCCCGCTGCCAATGCGTTTTGAAGAATTCAAAACGCTTCTATAACTATCAACTTTCAACTATCCACTATCGATTATCACCTGCTTTCCCATAAGAAGACCAGCAAGCAGCAAACAAACAGCGCGCACCCAGCGCCGGCAAGGAGGCTGTGCCATGGAAACCAGAGAAATTTTTTCCCACATCGACCATACCCTGCTGAAAGCGGACGCATCCTGGCGGCAGATGCAGAATCTGGCGGAGGAAGCCCTGCTTTACGGCGCGGCAAGCGTTTGCGTTCCCCCCTCCTATGTGGAGCGGCTGCGCCGGGAATACCCGGAGCTTCGTATCAGCACCGTGGTGGGCTTCCCCCTGGGGCATGCTACCCCGGCGGTGAAATGCTTCGCCGCCAGCGAGGCTCTGCGGGATGGCGCCGACGAGCTGGATGTGGTCATCAACCTGGTGGATGTGAGCAACCGCGCCTTTCACCGGGTGCTGGCAGAGCTGCAGGCTCTGCGGGAAACCGCCGGGCGCAATGTGCTGAAAGCCATCATCGAAACCTGCTATCTGGATGAGCGGGATAAGGCAGAGCTTTGCCGCGTCATCTCCGCAGCAGGCGTGGATTTCATCAAAACCTCCACCGGCTTCGGCCCCGCCGGCGCAGAGCTCAGCGATATGCAGCTCTTCCGCAAGCATCTCGACCCGGCTGTGAAGATCAAGGCCGCAGGCGGCATCCGCACCCGGGAGGAGATGGAAGCCTTCCTGGCTGCGGGCGCGGATCGCCTGGGCTGCAGCAATGGCGTTCAGGCCCTCTTCGCCGAGGAGCAGCAGACCGTCCTCCCGCTCTAGCCGAAAATCAACAGATAAGAGAAGCCCGCTCCCTGTGCAGGGGGCGGGCTTTTTTTGCGTAGGAAAAACCGGTGAAGCCGTCCCTTTCTTGAAAAAAGTGGGTCAAAGGACTTCAACCCTTGGGCTGTGCTTCTGATTTTGGGCAGCGGCATGGGGTAGAAGTACCGACCCAATAATTAAAGTTTCCCTGCTTCTCACAAGTTCGGCGCGCTCTTCGCTCCCCGAACTTCTCCAAAGAAGGGACGGTTTACAGGCCTTTTCACTGGAAAACCCCCACTTTTTTGAAAAAAAGTGGGTCAAAAAACTTCAACCCTTGGATCGTGCTTCTGATTTTGGGTGGCAGGCCAAAAATAAGTGTTTTCTTGCTTCTCACAAGTTCGGCGCGCTCTTCGCGCCCCGAACTTCTCCAAAGAAGAAGGGTTCTAACAGGATTTCAAAGCCTGTTTTCACCAATGGAGGGGGGCTTGACATTGCTTGCAGACCCATGCTATCTTTTAAGCATAAGGAGGTGAGCGCAATGCCGACAGAGAAAGAAATCTCCCGAATCGAACTCGCCATGATCTACGAGCTGCGCCTGATTATTGATGCATCCGACAAAGATCAGTACACCGTTGAGGAGTTAAAAACCTT
>JAFSHU010000104.1 GCA_017440145.1 Bacillota bacterium | reverse complement strand
GATGTCGAGGGTTCGAGTCCCTTCTGCGTCGCCATTTGCCTCGGTAGCTCAGTTGGTAGAGCAGGGGACTGAAAATTCCCGTGTCGGTGGTTCGACTCCGCCCCGAGGCACCATATGCGGGTATAACTCAGTGGTAGAGTGTCACCTTGCCAAGGTGAAAGTCGAGGGTTCGAATCCCTTTGCCCGCTCCAAAAAAGCACTTGCTCTCGCAAGTGCTTTTTCTTTTCCTGCGCTGCCCCTCCGGGGAACGTGAGGCGAAAAACTTCGCTTTCCTATGATTTTCGGAATTCAAGCAGATTTCTGCTGTGTGTGGGGGGGCTTTTTTTGAGGCTGAAAGGCTCTGCCTGCACCTGGTATGGACTTTGTTGATAAGCTGGAGCTTTCCTTGTTGCGGATACATTCTTTTCGGCGAGGATGAGGAAAAATCTGTTGTTTTTTATAAAAAATTTATCTTAGATATTGACTTTTCGGCAAACGAGCGTTATAATAAAGAAGTTGCTGGAAGCGAAAAGGTTCCGAACGATGCGGGTGATTAGCTCAGTTGGGAGAGCGCCTGCCTTACAAGCAGGATGTCGGCAGTTCGAGCCTGTCATCGCCCACCATATGGCGCAGTAGCTCAGTCGGTAAGAGTGCCAGCCTGTCACGCTGGATGTCGAGGGTTCGAGTCCCTTCTGCGTCGCCATTTTGCGGGTATAACTCAGTGGTAGAGTGTCACCTTGCCAAGGTGAAAGTCGAGGGTTCGAATCCCTTTGCCCGCTCCAAAAAAGCACTTGCTCTCGCAAGTGCTTTTTCTTTTTGCCGAAGCCGATAAACAAAGCAGAACCTGCATTTTTTATTATTTTATAATAAATTAATCCACTTGAATAGAAAACAAGTGACTTGTTTGCGTAAAAATGCTATAATTATTAAAAAGATGTGGGGTGATTATGTGGATAAGTATAATGGACCGGCATACAATGAAATGATGAAAGAGCTGTTTCAGGCTATCAAAGAATTAGGTGGATCTGGGACAATAGGTGAGATAAATCAGAAGACTATTGAGATTTTACAATTGCCAATAGAAACAGTTGAATTTCCACATGGAGACGGGGGTAGGACGGAGGTTGAGTACCGTTTAGCGTGGACTCGTACCTACATGAAAAAAGCAGGTATATTAGAAAATTCTTCTCGCGGAATTTGGTCTCTTACTCATAAAGGAAGAGAGATGCAATCCGTAAACTCTGCTGATATTGTTCAGCAAGTAAGGAGAATGTTTAGCTCGTCTACTCTTGACCAAACGGCAATTAATTTAGATGACGAAAAGCCAGAAAATGATGGTATTGCTTTTCCGGATGAAATCCAAAGTTGGCGGGATAAATTAAAGAAAGTCCTTCTGAATTTAGCTCCGGATGCATTTGAGAGATTAACACAACGCCTGCTCCGTGAATCTGGTTTTACTCAAGTAGAAGTTACTGGTCGATCAGGGGACGGTGGGATTGATGGAACCGGAATCATAAAGCTTAATGGAATGATTAGTTTTCATATGCTGTTTCAATGTAAAAGATATCAAGGGAGCGTCTCTTCTAGCGAAATCAGAGATTTTAGAGGTGCTATGCAAGGTAGAGCCGATAAGGGTATTTTTATTACAACAGGAAAGTTTTCTAGCCCTGCCATTCAAGAAGCGAATAGACCAGGAACTACTCCTATTGATTTAATAGATGGAGATGAGTTGATTGATAAATTAAAAGAGTTAGGACTTGGCATCTCGCCAATTACGGACTATTTGATTGATGAAGAATGGTATGCTTCAATTTAAATCCGGAAACTTTTAACCCTTTGTCGATATCCAAAGAATTTATTCTTAATTGTGTCCATAAAAAGCAAAGCCTGCGTCCCTGTGAGGCGCAGGCTCTTTTCTATCTTAACGGAGATATGGGAGGCTCGTTTTACTTCGCTTCCACACCGAATCCGTTCATAAAGAATAGGGGATGCTATCGAAATAGCATCCCACTTTGTTTGCGTAAAATCTTATTCTTTTATCTGCTTCTCCGCCAGATGCTTGATGATATCCTTACGGGTAACGATACCGATGAACACGCCTGTATCATCCACCACGGGAACAAAGTTCTGGGACATTCCCTTGCTGACCAGCTGCTCCACAGTGGCCGTCACCGGAACGGGCGGGTATTTGTCCTCCTTCAGCAGCTCGCGGATGGAGATATCCTCCGCATCGTGCAGGCTGAATCCCTCCTGGCTCTGGCCACAATGATCCAGCAAATGCCAGAGGAAATCACCTTCGCTGATGGTTCCCATGTAGATACCCTCTCTGCTGATCACCGGGATGGCCGTGTATCCTCGGTGCCGCATCTTCTCCAGTCCCTGCCGCAGGCTGCAATCATCGTATAAAAAGGCTACATCCAGTTTGGGGGTTATGAAAAAGGCAATGTTCATTTCTTTCGACCTCCTTGCCTGTTTTGAATCTTTTTTCTGCCCGCCTGTTTTGGCTTATTCCCTGGCTTTTGCCGGGGCGACTGTTTCTCTTCTTTGAGCGCCCGGGGAAATACCAGGCATTTGGGGCCGAAGCCGATCAGATCGCTGCGGCCTGCCTTACGCAGAGCCTCCAGCACCAACTGGTGGTTTGCCGGGTCCCGGTATTGGATGAGCGCCCGCTGCAATGCCTTTTCATGGGGGTTGCGAGCCACATAGACGGGCTTCATGGTTCTGGGGTTCAGCCCGGTATAATACATGCAGGTGGAAAGGGTGGATGGGGTGGGGTAGAAATCCTGTACCTGCTCCGGGGAACAGTGCGCGTCCCGCAGATATTCCGCCAGCTCCACGGCTTCCTTCAGCCCGGAGCCGGGGTGAGAGGACATCAGGTAAGGCTCCACATATTGATTCCGACCCATTTGACGGTTGATCTCGCTATATCGTTCCAAAAAACGGCGATACACACTGTTGGCCGGTTTGCCCATGTGCTGCAAAACCACATCGGAGACATGCTCTGGCGCCACCTTCAGCTGGCCGCTTACATGATGGGCGCAAAGCTCCCGCAGGAAGCTTTCGTCCCGGTCTGCCAGCACATAGTCAAAGCGGATGCCGGAGCGGATAAAGACCTTCTTCACACCGGGCAGGGAACGCAGCTTCCGCAGCAGAGAGAGATAATCCCGGTGATCCGCCCGCAGATTGCTGCAGGGCTGGGGGAAGAGGCATTGCTTATCCGGGCAGGCGCCTTTGCTCAGCTGTTTGCTGCAGGCAGGATGGCGAAAATCTGCCGTGGGGCCTCCCACATCATGTATATAGCCCTTGAAATCTGCTCTGGCAATGAGTTTTTTGGCTTCATTTAGTAAAGATTCGTGGCTGCGGGCCTGGATGATGCGCCCCTGGTGAAAGCTGAGGGCGCAGAAATTGCAGGCGCCGAAGCAGCCGCGGCAGCTTGTCAGGCTGAATTGCACCTCCTGGATGGCAGGGACTCCACCTGCCTCCCGATAGCTGGGATGATACTCATAGGTGTAGGGGAGCTCATAGACCTGATCCAGCTCTTCCTGGGAAAGGGGTAGGCTGGGGGGATTCTGCACCACAAATTCTTTCTCTCCGTAAGGCTCCACCAGCCGTTTCCCGGAAAAGGGGTCTGCATTGCGGCACTGTATGCCAAAGCTGCGGGCATAGTTTATTTTATCTTCCAGCAGTGCCGGGTATTCCGGCAGCAGCAGGTAATCATAAACCGCCTCCAGATTGTTTGTTTTGTAAACAGTGCCGTTGATGTAGCTGATTTGCTCCACGGGAAGGCCGCTGTCCAGCGCCTCAGCAATTTCCAGAATGGAGCGCTCTCCCATGCCGTAGGAAAGCAGATCTGCCTGGCTGTCCAAAAGAATGGAGCGCTTCAACTTATCTGACCAATAATCATAGTGCGCCAGCCGCCGCAGGCTGGCTTCTATGCCGCCGATTATGATGGGTATGTGTTTATATGTACGGCGAATCAGATTGCAATAGACCACGGTGGCATGGTCCGGCCGCAGGCCTGTTTTTCCGCCGGGGCTGTAGGCATCCTGGCGGCGGCGCTTCTTGGCTACCGTATAATGGTTCACCATTGGGTCCATATTTCCGCCGCTGACCAGAAAGCCCAGGCGTGGGCAGCCAAAAACATCGATCGAAGAGGCATCCTTCCAATCCGGCTGGCTGATGATGGCGACCCTGTAGCCACGGGATTCCAGCAGGCGGCTGATGATGGCCGGGCCGAAGGAGGGATGATCCACATAGGCATCCCCGATCACATAAACGAAATCAGCCTGTTCCCAGCCTCGTTCCTGCATATCCTGTTTACAAATTGGAAGAAAAGGGTTCATATCCGCACCATTTCTATTGAAAGAAAAAATTTCGCTGCCTTCGTCATCATAAGCTCTTCCTATTATAACATATATATGCCAGCTAGTCGAATGAATTATATACGACAAATTCGGACAGAAAATTTCACATGCTTCACCTGAGGAGAAAATTTCTTGCATCCGGCAGGGCAGGGAAGTATAATGGATATATTCTTTTATCCACCCTACATAGGAGTAGTTTATGGGCGCAATGACAAACGCAATTTTAGAAGTCTTTTTGATCACCTTTGTTTCCGGTGTTTTTGGTACGGGGCTCGGTGGTGTGCTGGGCGCTTCCTTTCGCCGGGATTCCAGCAAAACCGTAAGCCTGCTGCTGAGCTTTGCCGCTGGGGTCATGCTCAGCGTGGTCTGCTTTGCTCTCATCGGGGAAGGCATCGCGGAACTGGAAAGCATGGGTACAGCCGCCGTACTTCTGGTGATTCTTGGTGTTTTGGCAGGCTATGGCATGGTTTATCTGCTGAATTTCTGGATCGATCGAAAAACCGATCATGAGGTTCCCCATATCGATGAAGCTCACCCAAAGACCGCCGATAGCCTGGAGGAATTGATCCACAGCAATCATCTGGAGGTGCATGCGCAGCAGAAGGATTCCTCTTCCCAGATGTTCCTTGCCGGGATGATCATGGTATTTGCCATTGCTCTGCATCATATGCCGGAAGGCATGGTGATCGGCGCTTCCTTTGCCACAGAGGCAAATGCTGCTGCTTCCCGGGCTGGTCTGGGCATGGCGCTGATTATCGGTCTGCATAATATCCCGGAGGGAATGTCCGTTTCTGTGCCGCTGATCGCTGGTGGCATGAAGCGCTGGAAGGCCATTCTTCTGACGGCTCTTTCCGGCCTGCCCACGGTCATTGGTGCGCTGCTGGGCTTCTGGCTGGGGACCATTGGTCCCATCTTCCTGGCGCTCTCCCTGAGCTTCGCCAGCGGCGCTATGCTCTATGTGGTCTTTGGTGAGCTGCTGCCTGCGGCCATCCTGATGTGGCGCTCCAAGCTGCCCGCCTTTGCCGTTCTCGTGGGTATGATGGTGGGTCTGATCATCATCTTTGCCTGATGTGCCCTCGGCTTGTGGTCACTTTCCCTTTTGCTGTTAGAAGAACCCGCTTTCCCAATAGGAAAGGGGCGCAGGAGATTCCTGGGAGCGGATTATCCCGCTCCCTCTTTCTTTAGGAGGTTTTTATGGATCAAAAGTGCATCCGGATTCGCGGCGCCCGGGCGAATAATCTTAAAAGCCTGGATCTGGATATTCCAAAGCATAGCATCGTGGTATTTACCGGCGTTTCCGGCTCCGGAAAGAGCTCGCTGGTTTTTGATACCATCGCTGCGGAAGCCCGGCGGCAGTTGAGCGATATGTTCAGCGCTTTCGCCCGTATGCGTATGCCCTCCGGCTCCGCGCCGGATGTGGATCAGATCGCCAATCTTTCCGCAGCCGTGGTGGTGGATCAAAAGCGGCTGGGCGGCCATTCCCGCTCCACCGTGGGGACGGTGACGGATATCTACGCTGTGCTGCGCATGCTGTTTTCCCGTGTGGGCCAGCCCTATGTGGGCTATTCCAACGCCTTCTCCTTCAACCACCCCAAAGGTATGTGCCCGGAATGCGGCGGTGTGGGACATATCGTGGAAGTGGATCAGGAGAAAATGTTCGATAAAACGAAATCCCTGAACGAAGGGGCCATCCTTTTTCCCACCTACAGCGTAGGCAGCTATTACTGGAAGGCTTTCACCTGCAGCGGCTATTTTGACTGCGATAAGCCCCTTCAGGACTATACGGAAGAGGAGTGGCAGCAATTCCTTTACGGAGAGGGAAAATTTTCCACCGTCCGCGGCGGCATTCCGCTGGAGGGGAATTACGAAGGGGTGATTCGCCGCTTTACCCGTATGTTTATCCAAAAGGGCAGCAGTGAGATCAGCGCTTCTACCCGGGAGAAGATCGAGCAGTACATCCGCTATGCGCCCTGCCCGGCCTGCGGAGGAACACGCCTGAACCAGGCGGCCCTGTCCTGCCGCATCAATGGTTATAATATCGCGGAAATGTCCAGAATGGAGATCGAGCAGCTGATCCCGGTGCTGGAAGGGATCGAAGCCCCGGCTGCAAAACCATTGACAGCGGAATTGCTGCGCCGTTTGGGGCATCTGCGGGATATTGGCCTGGGCTATCTGACGCTGGAGAGAACGACTTCCAGCCTTTCCGGCGGGGAAAGCCAGCGCATCAAGATGGTGAAGCATCTGGGCAGCAGCCTGACGGATATGCTCTATATCTTCGATGAACCCAGCGTGGGTCTGCACGCTCACGATGTGGAGCAGCTGAACCGGCTTTTTTTGGAGCTGCGGGATGCAGGGAATACAGTGCTGATCGTGGAGCATGACCCGGCTGTGATCGCCATTGCCGATCTGGTGGTGGATATGGGCCCCGGTGCAGGCTCTCAGGGTGGGAGCATTGTTTACCAGGGGGATTATGCCGGATTATGCCAGGCAGATACGGTGACCGGCCGCTGCCTGGCAAAGCAGCTTTCCCTGAAAGCAGAGCCCCGGCAGCCCAGAGGCTGGCTGCCCGTCCGCGGGGCCTGCGCCAATAACCTGCGGAATCTGGATGTAGATTTCCCCCAGGGCATGCTTAGTGCGGTCACCGGTGTCGCCGGTTCCGGTAAGAGCAGCCTGATCATGGAAGAATTTCTGAAGCATTACCCGGAGGCGGTGGTCATCGACCAAAGCCCGGTGGGCGTGAACGTGCGCTCCAATCCGGCCACCTATACGGGCATTCTGGATGAGATTCGTAAGCTTTTTGCCAAAGCGAACGGAGTTTCCGCCTCTTTGTTCAGCTTCAATTCCCAGGGTGCCTGCCCGGATTGCCAGGGGCTGGGCTATATCTATACGGAGCTGGCCTTTATGGAATCGGTACGCAGCCTTTGCGAGAATTGCCAGGGGCGGCGTTTCAATGACGAGGTGCTTTCCTACCTCTATCAGGGGAAGAATATCAGCGAAGTTTTGAATATGACCGTCCGGGAGGCTCTGGATTTCTTCTCCCAGAAGAAGATTCGGGAGCAGCTGGAAATGCTGGAGCGGGTGGGGCTGGAGTACCTTACCCTGGGGCAGCCGCTGCCCACGCTTTCCGGCGGTGAGTGCCAGCGGCTGAAGCTGGCGGGGCGTCTGCGGCAGCAGGGATCCGTCTATGTGCTGGATGAACCCACCACCGGCCTGCATATCTCCGATACCGAGCGCCTTCTGGGGATTCTGGATCAGCTGGTGGATGCAGGGAACACGGTCATTGTCATCGAGCACAATCTGGATGTGGTGCGCCGGGCGGATTATGTGATCGATCTGGGGCCTGCTGGTGGCAAGAACGGCGGGCAGCTGCTCTATGCGGGGCCTCCGGTGGGATTGCTGGATTGCCCGGATTCCCGAACCGGCGCTTGTCTGAAGAAAGAGCTATAGCGAGAAGAAACCCCTGCTTGCACTGCAAGCAGGGGTTTTTATGGGCTTTCAATTTTAT
>JAFSHU010000103.1 GCA_017440145.1 Bacillota bacterium | reverse complement strand
GAGTTTCGGCAGGGGCTTTCGTGGGAAACGGGAGCTGCTGCCGATTTTCATGAGGGCAGTGGGCGCGAAGGCTGACTGCCGAAGAGAAGGGGCTGGCAGCGGCCCGGAAACGGCTGAGGGTGGCGGTGGGAGAAAGAAAAGCGGCGTCCGGCGGGAGGGCGCAGAAAGTGACAGAGTTTCGGCAGGGGCTTTCGTGGGAAGCGGAGGCTGCTGCCGATTTTTATGAGGGCAGTGGGCGCGAAGGCTGGCTGCCAAAATGGGCGAGCGGCGGCCCGGAAACGGCTGAGGGTGGCGGTGGGAGAAAGAGAAGCGGCGTCCGGCGGGAGGGCGCACAAAGTGACAGAGTTTCGGCAGGGGCTTTCGTGGGAAACGGAAGCTGCTGCCGATTTTCATGAGGGCAGTGAGCGCGAGGGCTGGCTGCCGAAATGGGCGGGCAGCGGCCCGGAAACGGCTGAGGGTGGCGGTGGGAGAAAGAGAAAGGGCGTCCGGCGGGAGGGCGCAGAAAGTGACAGAGTTTCGGCAGGGGCTTTCGTGGGAAACGGGAGCTGCTGCCGATTTTCATGAGGGCAGTGAGCGCGAAGGCCGGCTGCCCAGGAGAAAGGAGGTGAAAAAATGACATTTGACCAGATGCGGGAGATGTTCGAGGTCTATACCGGCACCAGTGACGAGGTGGACAGCATTCAGCTGGCTTTGTGGTTCAACGAGGCGCAGCTGGATCTGGCCTACGATCTGGGTCCCATCGAAAGCCAGGAGCTGCTGCCCGATGAGGAGGGCTGCATTCGGCCGGGAAAGGATTGGCTGACTTTGCTTGGCTGCGACCTGCCCTTTCGCCGCCTGACGGATGGACGGCTGCAGCTTGAGGGCGAGGCCAAAGGCAAAAAGCTCTATTTTCGGCGCATGCCCAGGCTGTTGACAGGTACGGACGGCACAGAAGAAAGCGAGCTTTTGCCCGCTCTGCACTACCTCCCGGCTTTGTTCGCTGCATCCCGCTATTGGGATATGGAAAGCGAAGGGGATGGGGAGGAAAGCACCCATGCCAGCAAATGGCTGAGCTATTACTATCAGGGAAAGAATCTGGCAAAAGCCAGGCTGGAGCTGGCCCGTGGGCCGGTGGATGGCTGGTACGTATATTGAGCCGGATTCAGAAAGGAGGAAAAATATGGCATTGTTTGGGAATGAAGGCGTTCTTGATCTGAGCGACCAGGGCCTTTTGGCCCGTCTGGCAGAGCAGGAAAGAGGGATCCGACCCGGCGCTGCTTTGCCGGAGGAGATGAATGCAGAGGAATTTATTCTGCGCAGCGCTGCCGAGGCCGGCGCTGAAGCGGAGGCTGAGGCGGAAAAAGAAAGATTGTGGCTTTTGGCACAGCAGGAGGTTCTCTCCCAGTGGCCGCAGGCCAGAGGGAATCTGCAGGAGCTGATCCTGAAAATGGCAGAGATCAGCAGCCGCTATGGAGATTGCTGCCTGTGGCAGAAGGACCCCCAGGGTATGCTGCGCCACGCTGCCATGGAGCTTTATGGTATGCCGCAGCATGATCTGCAGCAGGTGATGGAGGCCGCGCTGCTGGCTGGCCAGCAGGAGCAGGCTCGTCTGGAAAAAGAAAGACAGCGCCGCCTGAGCCTGGCCCCCTCCGGGGTACGGCACGGCAGCCCGGCACCGCTTTCCCCGGAGCAGGAGATCATCCGCGCCATGGCACAGGCTCGCCGCAACGGCATTTTTTAAGCGTAGCGGCGCAGCAGCGAAGCGGCAGAGCCGCAAAACACTTTTGAGGAAATCACTGCCGGGAAGCCCCGGCAGAGAAAAGAAAAGGAATTTTGGCCGGGAAACGACCGGCCGGAGAATATATCAAATAAACGGAGGTATTTACTATGACAAACATTACCGGAGCTCGTATGACAAGCAATATCGCAGCTGAACGCCGCATGGTGGATATGGCCAAAGACATCGCCCTGCTGGACCCCAACGAAGGCCCTTTTCTCACCTTTTTGAAGGTGCTGCGCAAGGACAGCCGCGTGGTTTTTAACCCGAAGTTCGAATGGCTGGAGGATGATCTGCTGGAGACCTGGTCCTCTGTAAACGGTGCCGTCAGTGCAAGCGCCACCAGCATTACTGTAGCGGACGGTTCCATTTTCCGCGAGGGTGATGTGCTGAAGCTGCCTGCTACCGACGAAAACCTGCTGGTCACTGCTGTTTCCGACAATAGCCTGACCGTAGTCCGTGGCTATGGCTCCACCACAGCGGCAGCCATCGCAGACAAGGCGGCTCTGCTGAACCTTGGCCCGGCCATGGAAGAAAACAGCAGCCTGCGCACGGTGAAATCCACCAAGGAAAGCACCGGTTACAACTTCACCCAGATCTTCCGCACGCCCATTGCCCTTTCCGGTACCGAGGCAGCCAGCATGCTGCACGGCGGCAAGGATCGTGCCTATCAGCGCCGCAAGGCTTCTATTGAGCATAAGCGCGACATTGCCAGAGCTCTGTATTTTGGTCAGCGCAAGGAGGATCTGAGCGGTTCCGGTGCCCGCCGTACCATGGGCGGCCTGGTGCAAATGCTGGGTGACAACAACAAGGTCAGCTTTGACAGCAGCAGCAATCCGCTGACCTACCGCAATTTTGACATCAAGGTGGCCAAGGAAGTGTTCCGCCACGGCTCCCAGAACAAGCTGCTCATCGCCGGCCCCAATCTGGCAGCTGCCATCAACAGCTGGGCAGACAAAAAGCTGGTCACTGATGTGAGCAACGATACCTATGGTCTGCGCGTGAAGAACCTGATCACCACCTACGGCGATCTGAAGGTGATCTATGATCCGCTGCTGGAGGGTGCGGTCTATGAAGGCTATGGCTTTGTTCTGGATACGGAGAATGTGCGCTATGCCTATCTGGATGGCCGTGATACCAAGCTGAATGTCGGCATTCAGAGCCCGGATCTGGACGGCATCGTGGATGAATTCCTGACCGAATGCTCTCTGGAGGTACGCCTGCCCCAGACCCACATGGTCATCACCGGCGCCTACGTTCCGGAAGAATAAGGCAGCAAAAGCAGGCCTGCGGGCCTTTGGCGGCGGCCCGGTTCTCCCTGATGGGAGGATCGGGCAGCTTCGCTTTCTTCCGGAGTGAGCAAAACAGAGAAGGGCTGGGCTGGTGGGCGGGCAGGAGGGAATATGAGCAAAATCTTACGCTGCTACCGGGATTTTTCCGGCGGATTATCCGAGGTAGCCAATGACAATATGGAGGACAACCAGCTTTCCCGGGCGGTGAACATCGTCCCCGGGGAGGGCTTTGGCATCTGCCGTAGCTTTGGGACGGAGATCGCCTTGCCCCGGCTGGAATCGGGCGGCATTCAGCGCTGGCTCAGCCATTTGATCCACCTGACGACGGCAGATGGCTCCACGCAGACCCTGGCCTTCAGCAAGGGGGACGATGGCAAGCAGGGGCTTTATCGCTATGACAGCGGCAATGAGAGCTGGATCACCGTTTCTGCGGATGTGCCGGTGCTGCGGGATTGGTTCATTCACGCGCACAAGCTGTATTGGATCAGCGGCATTGAGATCAGCTGCTATGACGGCAGTAAGGTCTCTGGTCTGGAGCAGCCCGCAGATATGAGCGCCGGAGATTGGCAGAAGCTCTGCTCTGCTGTGGCTGTGGAGCAGAGAGGACAGCGCTGGTTTTATGCCACCAATGGGAATGAGGTGCTGTTTTCGGAGATCGGCAGTCCCTTTGCGATTGCGGGCAGCTCGGTCATCAATGTGAACACCAAAAATGATGACCGGATCACGGCTCTGCATGAATATGGCGGTGGGCTGCTGATCTTCAAGCGGCACAGTGTTCACTACCTTTCCGGCTGGGACCTGGAGGGCGGCAGTGATGTGCAGCTGATGCAGCTCAGCGTCACCTGCGGCACCCGCTGGAGCTCCACGGTAGTCACCATGGAAAACGGTGTCTATTACCTGGGGGAAAACGGTGTTTACCGACTGTATGTACCCAGCAACAGCAGCATCGTGGCAGCAGAGAATATCTCGGAGCATAAAATTTCCGATGCGCTTTTTGCGGATGGGGAAATTTCTGAGGCCTTTGCCGTGGCCTGGGAAAACAGCTATTTTTTGAGCGTGAAGGGAGAGAAGAGCGGGGCTGTGCGGGAATACCGCTATTACCCCCGGCTGAAGGCCTTTTTCGGTGAATTCACCCAGGGCGCTTTAAGCTATTCCCTGTATCAGGGGAAGCTCTATCTGGGGATCAAAAACGGCTATATTCTCTGCTACGACAAGGACAGCCGGCACTACATCAACCCGGATACCGGGGGGATCGCGGCCATTCCGGTGCTGGCTGTGACAAAGGGCTTTGACGTGGCCAATGCCATGATCCGGGACATTCGTCTGCGGAAGGTGGTGGCGGTGGCCCGGCAATACAAGGAGGAGCAATCCCACTTCCGTGTGCAGGTGAAGGCGGATTACAAGGAGAGCGCCTATGAGGTTGGGGCTGTGGATCTGGATGAAAGCCTGGTCTACGGGGAAGGCAGCTTCGGGCAGGTTTACTGGGGCTGGGAGGATACCGTCACCAAGGAGCTGCCCATCAAGCGCAAGACCAAGCGGCTTTGGTTTTTCATCAGCGATGAGCATGTGGATGAGCCGCTGCTCATCTATGGTCTGGGCCTGGTCTTCAAGAGACGGAAGGCCAAGGGCAACCGGATGGGCGTCAGCATGACGGCTGTGGACTATGCGGATTAAGAGAAGAACAAGAGAGAATTCTGAGGAGAAAATTCCGAAGAGAGATTTCTGAGGAGAGAAATCCGAGGAGAAAATTCGGAGAGGGATTTCCGAAGAGTGAATTCGAAAGAGAGAATTCTGAAGAGAAAATTCTGAAGAGAAAATTCGAAAGGAGGCGTTTTATGGCAAGGATCAACCTGCCTTATCAATTCCGGGATGGAAACCGGGCTTATGCAGCGCAGATCATGGCAGACCTGAACGCGCTGGCCGGTGGGCTGAACAACATCAGCATCAGCGGCATGCCGGAAGGGGATCTGGAAGCGGTTTTGCAGAAGCTGAAGACGCTGACGGATGGAAAGATCAGCGCCAACCAGGCAGGAAATGCAGCGCAGATCAAATTCAGCGACGGCGAGAGCATGCAGGACAAGCTGGACAGCGGCGCGCTGAAGGGCGCGGATGCTGTGCTCAGCACCAGCGATGGCATGTATTGCTTTTATGTGGGGGCAGACGGGCATCTTTACCTGCTGAGCAGAAGCGAGGTGCAGGGCGAGGCCTTTCACATTGATGAGAATGGACACCTGATCTACAGCCTGGGCGAACCCGGAGAGGGGAGCGGGGAAACGAAGCTCTATGATCTGGGCTATGTGCGCGGCCCCAAGGGGGACAGCGGAGATATGCAGCTCAGTGTATATGACCCCCAGGGCAAGCAGAGGGATATTTATGCCTATGTGGATGAAGCAATGGGAGAAAGCTCCAAAAGCGGGGCAAAGAGCTGCTTTGTCTATGCGGCAGGCTGGGACAGCAGCACGAAGCGGAACCGGGTGAGTCTGGAGGGGCTGACTGCGGAGGATCATTTTCTGGTTTGCCACAGCAGCTTTGCCACGGAGGAGCAGAGGAATGCCTGGCGGGAGGGCTGCATCTTTCTGCAGAGCCAGGAGGAGGGCAGCTTCGTTCTGCAGGCCGACCAGACCCTGCCCACGGTGGATATTCCCCTGACGGTGCTGCTTCTGCCTTAGAGCGGATGAGAAAGAGAGGAGGATGAAGATGACAGGAATCGTGATGGGCAGCGGCGGCAGCGGCGGCTCCAGCCTGCCCAGGCTGAGCAACCCGGCAGCAGCCAGCCATATTCTGCAGGGAAGAGAGGCCATTGACGGCAAGGGCAACAAGATCAGTGGCAGCATCATCAGCAAGGCGGCTGCTACCTATGTGCCGGGCTTTGAGGCACAGGTGATCCCGGCCGGGCAGTATCTGAG
>JAFSHU010000102.1 GCA_017440145.1 Bacillota bacterium | reverse complement strand
GGATCAGCTGCGGAAGATCGCCGGGCCGGATCATCATGGGGTGGCGGCAGAGATCGCTGCCCAGGAATACGCATCTCTGGAGGACATCCTGGCGCTGGCAGACCGCAAAGGGGAGGCTCCCTTCGTGGTGGTGCTGGATGGGGTGGAGGACCCGCATAACCTGGGCGCCATCATCCGCACTGCACTCTGCGCCGGGGCCCATGGGGTCGTCATCGGGAAGCACCGGGCTGTGGCCCTGAACCAGACGGTGATGAAAACCAGCGCCGGAGCGGCCAACCACCTGCCGGTGGCCCGGGTGACCAATATCAGCCAGGCGCTGCGTACCCTGAAGGATGCAGGCTGCTGGGTCTGCGCCGCGGATATGGACGGCCAGCCCCTCTGGGATCTGGATCTGTCCGGCCCCCTGGCGCTGGTCATGGGCGGTGAAGGACAGGGCCTTTCTCCCCTGGTGAAAAAGAACTGCGATATGGTGGCTGCCCTCCCCATGCAGGGTCCTGTCAGCTCCCTGAACGTCAGCGTCTCCGCAGGCGTCCTGCTCTATGAGGCAGTGCATCAGCGGCGGGGATAGCTTAAAATCCTTCTTTTCTTGAAGTAGACCCTTCTTTTCTTGAAAGAAAAGAAGCAAAAGAACTTTAAACTTTGGCCTGCTGCCCAAAGCAAGGGGGCAGGCCAAACATAAGTGTTTTCTCGTTTCCTCTTTTCTAAAAAGAGGAAAGGTTTTACGCTTTGCCAGGGTTTCCGAAAGGCAAAACCACCTCCGAGAGACTTCGGCTTCGCTTAAACCCTTCTTTTCTTGAAAGAAAAGAAGCAAAAGAACTTTAACGAGTGGCATGTCAGCTCCAGTTGGATCTGTCATTGCGAGGCAGGCAAGCTGAGAAGATGCGCAGCATCTTCCTGCTTGGCAACGTGGCAATCTTTTCCCCGAAATCCCCGCTGCAGGCCAAAAATGAGCAGCCTCGCGCCCCTTTCTTTCAAAAAATGGGGAAGTAGACCCTTCTTCTTTGAAAAAAGCTCGGGGCGCATAAAGTTTGCTTCGCAAACGGCGCACCGAACTTGAGAGAAGCAAAAAACTTTTAACGCTTGGTCTGCTGCCCAAAGCAAGGGGGCAGGCCAAAAATAAGTGTTTTCTCGTTTCCTCTTTTCTAAAAAGAGGAAAGGTTTTACGCTTTGCCAGGGTTTCCGAAAGGCAAAACCGCCGCCTTGGGGACTTTAGATTCACTGCTCACAATACGCGCACAAAAAAAGCGAAGGTCAAATGACCTTCGCTTTTTTGCATTTTAAGCTTCGAAGCAAATTAGAGCTGCTCCATGATCTCATCGCTGATCTCATAGTTGGCGTAAACATTGTTCACGTCATCATTGTCTTCCAGCGCATCGATGAGCTTCATCAGCTTGGCAGCGGTCTCCACATCGGTGATCTCGATGGTGTTGGAGGGCTGCATGATCACCTGGGCGCTGCTTACGTTGAAGCCCGCATCCAGCAAAGCGGCGCGAACAGCTTCCAGGTCGCCGGGGGCCGTGATGATCACGGCATTTTCTTCCACGGTCAGATCCTCTGCGCCTGCATCCAGGGCAGTCATCATCAGCTCTTCCTCATCCACGCCTTCCATCTCCACCTGGATCTCGCCCTTGCGGTCAAACATATAGCTAACGCAGCCGGTTTCGCCCAGGTTGCCGTTGTTGCGGCTGAAGATGTAGCGGATCTCGCTGGCGCAGCGGTTCCGGTTATCGGTCATCATCTCACAGAGGATGGCCACACCACCGGCGCCGTAGCCTTCGTAATTGAATTCTTCGATGGCATCAGAGCTGCCCAGGCCGGCTGCCTTTTCAATGCAGCGTTTGATGTTGTCGGAAGGCATATTGTTGGCCTTTGCCTTCTGGATGCACAGCTTCAGGCGGAAGTTGCCATCCGGATCGGGACCGCCCTGGCGAACCGCGACCTGGATCTCACGGCCGATCTTGGTAAAGATCTTACCGCGTTCCGCATCGTTGGCAGATTTCTTTCTCTTGATATTGGCCCATTTAGAATGTCCTGACATGAAAATCCCTCCACAATATATATCTTACATTTAAAATACGAAGCGCAGCAGAGCGTCTGCCTTACAGATGGCCGGTGGCAGAGCCAGACCAGTCACTGGTGGCCTCCTCCGGCTCATAATAGGCGTAGACGCGATATGTATAGCTGTCACCTGCGGTGACCTTGCTATCCGTATAGCTGTTCCCGGTGGCGATGAAGCGCTCCTTATTGCCGGAGCCATCCACCCGCTCCACCACGTAGATGGTGCCGGAAACATTTGTGGCCGACCAGCTCACCACAATGGAGCTGCCGCTGACAGAAGTCCGCACATTGCTGGGGGTCTGGAGCTTGGTCTTTGCCTCCTCCTTCTCCTCCTGCTTCCCATCGTTATGGGAATTCCCTCTTCTGTCGTCCTCGTCCTCATCATCCTTATCGTCCTTATCATCCCGGCCCAAATCCCCGTAGCGGGTGACCTGGTGTTCCTCCAGGCCGCAGTAGCGATAGGGGATGAACTGCGGATAATAATAGCGGGTGGCAACGGAAGAAGCCGGGCAGCCGCCCTCCCCATTGGTGCCGGCCACATTGGCCAGCATGGCTTCCCCACCATGGCGGGAATCGGTGCAGATCTGAACGGCCTGCATACCGGCCTGATAAGTAGTATGAGTGGGGCACTTGGCGTAGGGGGCGAAGAGGCCGTAATCCGCGGATTTTTCGTTGGGGGTTTGTCCCTCTTTGCGGATCAGCATGACCTTGCCTTCGATATTCGGGCAGAAATCCCCGGCGATGGTCCCGGTATCCAGGCAGACCTGAACGATCTGCCAGACATCGCTGGGACCACCGGGCATAGAATTGGAATTATACAGCTCAGAGCTGATATAATTGCCGGGTGTCAAAGAGCTGGGGGTCATGCCGGATTTGCTGTCGATGGACACATTGACCACGCCATCGGGGCGGGTGAAATCCTGAATCTCATAGCCTTCCAGCGCTCTGGTCATGACCGTATTGAAGAGACGGGCCGGGTAGGTACCGCCGTAGAGGTTGGTCAGATACTGCAGGGTGCCGTCCTCGTCCTTTTTGTTGTCGTAGCCCATCCAGACTGCACCGGCAAGAGCTGTGGTGTAGCCGCAGAACCAGGCGTCCTTGGTACCGGTCTTGCCTGCATAATCCGGGTCGTCCTTGGCGGAGGGCAGACCGTTGGTGCCGGTCTTACCCGCTGTCTGCCAGCCGCTGATCTTCGCAGCGGTACCGGTACCGCCATTGACGGCGCTGCAGAGCATATCCGTCATGATATAGGCCGTCTGCGCAGAGAAAACCTCTGTGCGTTCCGGCTGGGCGCTATAGACCACATTGCCCTTGGCATCCTCGATGCGGGCAATGGCATAGGGTTCGGTGTGAATGCCCTGGCTGGCAAAGGTGGCAAAAGCGCCTGCCATATCCAGCGGAGCCACGCCATAGGCAATGCCGCCCAGGGCCATGGCCAGATTGGTCTCATCCGTGGCATCCAGAGGCAGGCCCAGCTTCAGGCCGTAGGCATAGCCGTTTTCCACGCCGATCTGGTTCAGCAGCTTCACGGCGCAGACATTGCGGGAGCGCATGATGGCTGTGCGCATGGTGATGCGCCCCATGAAGGCATGGTCATCGTTGTTGGGGGACCATTCGCCATAGCTCACCGGGGAATCATCGATCATGCTGCCGGAGCCGTAGCCCATCTCCACAGCGGGGCCATAGACCACCAGCGGCTTGATGGTGGAGCCGGGGGAGCGGATCAGCTCTGTGGCCCGGTTGTAGCCGCGGCGGGCTGTGTATTCCCGGCCGCCCACCAGACCCTTGATCTTACCTGTGTTCGGCTCCACGATGGACATGGCACTTTCCACAATATCCCCTGTGTTGCTGCTGGGGAAGTTTTCGTCATCCGCGAAAACCTCTTCCATGACTTTCTGCACGTTTACATCCAGAACGGTGTAGACCCGCAGGCCGCCGGTGTAGATATAAGAGCTGTCATAGCCCAATTCTTCCAGAACATCGATGCCTTCGGCGATCACATAATCCACGTACCAGGGGTACATGTAATCCGCGCCGTCATCATCCCCCTCAAAGACCACCAGGGGGTCGGATTTGGCGGCAACAGCCGTGCTGCCATAAATATCCGGCTTATATTCGGACAAAAGATTCAAAACCGTGTTGCGCACGTTCAGGGCGCCCTCCGGGTTGGAGTAAGGAGAATAATAACCCGGGTTCCGCACCAGGCCCACCAGCAGGGCGGCCTCAGAAAGGCTGATCTCCCCTACATCTTTTCCGAAGTAATATTCGGAAGCCGCCTGCATCCCGTAGACGCTGGGGCCGATGTAGATCTCGTTCATATAATAATACAGAATATCCGGCTTTTCGTATTCCTTTTCGAATTCCAAAGCCAGCAGAGCTTCCTTGATCTTACGGGGCAGGGATTTTTCACGCTCATCGATGACGTTTCGCACCAGCTGCATGGTGATGGTGGAAGCGCCCTGGGTGAAGGTGACCTCCCCGGCCTTCAGGGAATCCACAGTATCCACCACCAGCGCGCGCATGACGGAGCGGTAATCCACGCCGCTATGCTCATAAAAGCGCTCATCCTCACTGGCGATCAGGCAATCAATGAGAAAATCTGGCATCTCCTCCAGTGCAACGCTGATGCGGTTCTCCCCGCCGTGCAGCTCTGCGATCTGCGTACCCTGATCATCATAAACGAAGCTGGTCTGGGCGTTCACCAGATCCTCTGCGGTGATATCCGGCAGCTCATCCCGGAGGGAGAGCACATAAAAGACCACCATCAGGCAGGCCAGCATCCCCAGCATAAAGAGGATGAAGAGCAGGGACAAAAAGACCCTTCTCTTTTTCTTGGGTTTTCTTTTTTTACGGACAGCTCTGTCCTGCGTTTGCGTTGTCATAAGCAGCCTCCGATCCTTATCTGCTATGTATCTTGGGGTCATAAACCTGCACACAAGAATCTTATCGTATCATAAAGCGTATTATAACATATCTTGCCTCAAGAAGCAAATATCCATGCCCGGATATTCCATGAAATTTCCCTGGATTTCCGGCCCGGCGGCAGAGAAAGGCGCTTTCCCCCGCCAAAAGCTTCCGCAGGCCCGCCCCACAGAAAAGACTGCCTTCGGAGGGACTTTTGTTCCCTGAGGAAAGAAAAAAGCCCCGGAGGACGCTTCCCCGGAGTTTTTCTTTTCCGCGCGGCTGCAGCCTGTTTTCCTTCCGCTTCCTCCGCGCCCCGCAGCTGCTGCAGCGCGAAAAAGCGCCCCGGTGGGGCGCTTTTTATGTAGATCCGGCCCGAAGGCCGGAATGGGCAGAAGCCTAGCGATAGGACTGGCTGTTGTTCTGAGAATTGCGCTGGTTGTTGTTCTGCTGAGAATTCTGCTGGCTGTTGCGCTGGCTGTTGTTTTCCTGGTTGCGCTGGCTGTTGTTCTGCTGGTTACGCTGATTGTTGTTCTGCTGATTCATGTTGTACCTCCGTTTTGTGTTTTTCCTTGAACACCGGCCAGGCGGCAGACCCTTCCCCTTTCCGGGGAAGGACGGCTTGCCGCATTCCGGCGCTCAGAGCATCGAGTACGGAGCTAGTATTCCCGCAGCCGCTTTGGCTATACCAGACTCAGGGCGGTGGGGAATATTTTCCAGATTTTTTGCCCATGCTAGGAAAAGAAGCCCCTGCTTGGAGCAATATTTTCTGTTAAAAAAACCCAATTTCCTCTTATGCTCCTGCGCTGCTGCCGAAGAAAAGCCGGGGTTCTCTCTTTTCCGGGCCCGATTCCTAAAGCGAACCTGCGGGAAGCAGGCTTTCCGCTCTTTAAAATCCCCACTTTCCTGAAAAAAGCCGGGGCCGGGAGCTTTAAATTTTGGCCGGCAGCATCCAAAACGCCTCCCCTCACCCAGGAGAGCTGTATCTTTCATCAGGAAGGCGAGGACAAATTGGGCTTTTGCGAAAAAGAAAACGAGAAATGGCATATTATAATGAAAGAAAGCAGGAAAAAGCCGTCCCACTAGCGAATTAAGCATTCCACCAAAGGAGAGAACGGGACTATGGCGAATCGCATTCCCCAGGAAATCATCGAGGAAGTGCTGCAGCAATCCAACATTGTGGATGTGGTGGGCGAATATGTGGCTCTGCGAAAACGGGGCCGGAATTATTTTGGGCTCTGCCCCTTTCACAATGAAGATACGCCCAGCTTTTCCGTGAATGAGGACAAACAAATCTACAAATGCTTTGGCTGCGGCCAGGGTGGGAATGTGATCGGCTTTTTGCAGGAGCTGGAGCATATTCCCTTTGCGGATGCTGTGCGCCGCCTGGCAGATCGCCATGGGATCAAAATCCCGGAAAAGGATCTCTCCCCGGAGGAGCAGCGGCGCATGCAGGAGCGGCAGTCTCTGCTGGCCATGCATCAGCTGGCTGCCAAATTCTACGCAGAACGGCTGGAGCAGAGCCGTCTGGCCCAGGCTTATCTGAAAAAGCGGGGCATCTCCCCGGAGGCAGCCGACCGCTTCGGTCTGGGCGCTGCGCCGGAGGAGGATTGGCAGGCTCTGCACAATGCTTTGAGCGCAGCAGGCTACAGCGAGCAGCTGCAGCTGCTTTCCGGTCTGGTGAGCCGCTCCGCCAAAAACGGCCGCTGCTATGACAAATTCCACGGCCGCCTGATCTTCCCCATCCGGGATGCCCGGGGGGCGGTGATCGCCTTCGGCGGTCGCTCCATCAATGAGGAGCAGCCCAAATATCTCAATTCCCAGACAAGCCCCATTTACAATAAATCCCAGCATCTCTATGGTCTGGATCTGGCTGGGGATGCCATTCGCAGCCGAGGCCAGGTGGTCATTATGGAAGGCTATATGGATGTGCTCAGCGCCCATCAATACGGCGTGGAAAACGCCGTGGCCTCCCTGGGAACGGCCTTCACCGGGGAGCAGGCACGCCTGCTGCACCGCTATGCACCCAATCCCCCGGATCAGCTGGAGGTTCTGCTGGCCTTCGATGGGGACGGCGCAGGCGCCAAGGCAGCCCTGGCCTCTCTGGAGCGGCTGGCCAACTATGAATTTACCCAGCCCCGGGCGCTGGTATTCCCGGAGCAGCTGGATCCGGATGATTTTTTGCGGCGCTACGGTCAGGCCGGCTGGCAGCGTCTGCTGGAAAAATATGCCTACCCCACTTTGGATTATCTGCTGCTGAAGGCCATGGAACGGCACGACAGCAGCACAGCCGCAGGAAAGGGCGCCATCGTCACAGAGCTGCTGCCCGCCATGCGGCGCTGCCGCAATGCCACAGAGCTGGACAGCTTCATTCTGCAGCTCTCCCGGACTCTGCACGTTTCCGAGGCAGCCATCCGGGCGGATCTTTCCCGCGGTGGCCGGAGCAGCAGCCCCACAGAGCGAAGCAGCCCCAGCAGGCCGGTGCGGCTTCCCACAGCCTGCCGTCCCGGGCGTCCCTGCCGCCCGGCAAACCGTCAGCTGCTGATTTTTGGCCTCAGCGATAAAAATATTTTTGAAACTGCCACAGCCCAGCTGGGGGAAAATTTTCCTTCTACAGAGGAAGAAGCCCAGCTAATCGCCTTTATCCAGGAATTGGGGGCGGAATATGACTTTGATCCGCGCACTTTATTCAATCATCTGGACTCCGAAAAGGAAGGGTTACGGCAATTTTTGTTGAAATTATTAGAAACAGATTGTCCCACGGACGATCGGGAACAGCTTGCCCGGGATTATATTTGCAGCATCCAGCGGCAGGCAAAGAAGGAACGGCTGCTGCAGCTGCAAAAGCAGATCGCAGAGGCAGACCAGAGCAAAGAGGATACTCTTGCTCTGATGAAAGAGAAATATGAGTTGACCCGGGAGCTGAAAGGCCTCTAAGCCTGCCTCCCCTTTGAATTGACCGGCTCACAAGGGCCGGGAGCAGAAAGGAAATCTCTGTGGAACACAGAACTCGCGAAGAAATTGCCAAAAAATTGCTGGAAACCGGCAAACAAAAAGGACAGCTCACCATGAGCGAGATCATGGCGGCCTTCCATGACGTAGAGATCAATCCCGCCCAGGTGGAGGAGATTTATGATCAGCTGGCCCAGAGCGGCATCGAGCTGGTCTGCCTGGAGGAACCGCTGGAGGATCTGGCGGAGCCGGATGAAAGTGAGATTGCTGCGGTGGAAGTCCCCCTGGAGATCGATCTTTCCGTGCCGGAGGGCGTTGCCATCGATGACCCGGTGCGTATGTACCTGAAGGAGATCGGCCGCGTGCCTCTTCTTTCCGCTGATGAAGAAATTTCCCTGGCCCAACGCATGGAGGAAGGGGATGAGGATGCCAAACGCCGGCTGGCAGAAGCCAACCTGCGCCTGGTGGTCAGCATCGCCAAACGCTATGTGGGCCGCGGCATGCTCTTTTTGGATCTGATCCAGGAGGGCAACCTGGGTCTGATCAAAGCCGTGGAGAAATTCGATTATCACAAGGGCTATAAATTCAGCACCTACGCCACCTGGTGGATCCGCCAGGCCATCACCCGCGCCATCGCGGATCAGGCCCGCACCATCCGCATCCCCGTGCATATGGTGGAGACCATCAACAAGCTGATCCGCGTCCAGCGTCAGCTCATTCAGGAGCTGGGCCGTGACCCCTCCCCGGAAGAGATCGCCGCGGAGATGGATGTTCCTGCGGAGCGCGTCCGGGAGATCCTCAAAATCTCCCAGGAGCCCGTTTCCCTGGAGACCCCCATCGGTGAGGAGGAGGACAGCCATCTGGGCGATTTCATCGAGGATGAGGAAGCCCTGGCCCCGGCAGAGGCTGCCAGCTTTTTCCTGCTGCGGGAGCAGCTGGAGGATGTGCTGGGCACCCTGACCCCCAGAGAGAAAAAGGTGCTGCAGCTGCGCTTTGGTCTGGAGGACGGCCGCAGCCGTACCCTGGAAGAGGTGGGGCAGGTCTTTGGCGTCACCCGCGAGCGTATCCGTCAGATCGAAGCCAAGGCTCTGCGGAAGCTGCGTCATCCCAGCCGCAGCAAGAAATTAAAGGATTATCTGGACTAATTTCAGATATACGAAAGACCGCCGTTTCGGCGGTCTTTTTTCTATATGGAGCAGGCCATTTTCCCGAAAATCCTTCCTCTTTGAAAAGAGGAAGCGAGAAACTTTCACCCTTGGGCCGATACGTCTATTGCATGCTGCAGGACAAAAATTGAAGTTCTTTTGTTTCTTTTCTTTCAAGAAAAGAAAGGTTTTGCCTGAAAAAAGGGTTAACCTGGCTAAAAAACTGACCCCTGACGCACAATGGCAGCTCCCGGAAAGGAGCTGCCATTGCTGCCAATGCGATATCATGAAAAGAAGGGAAAGAACAAACCCTGCCTGCAAAGGGCAGACAGGGTTTGGGAGATTAGCAAACTT
>JAFSHU010000101.1 GCA_017440145.1 Bacillota bacterium | reverse complement strand
CCCCCGCCGGAGCCGGTGGAGATTCAGCTGGCGCCCAATGAATTCCGTTTAGCCAGCCTGCCGGAGCTGGAGCCCTTTGCCGCCTATAGTGAGATCAGCTCCCGCTATTACGAAGAATATACGGATCAGCTGCTCCCGGCGGAGGATTATGGCCGCCTCTATCCCTTTGCGGGAAAGAGCATCTATAGCCCGGAGTATTATATCCAGCAGGCCCTGTATGGACTCTGCGATGAACAGGGCCGCATTGTGGTTGACCCGGTCTACAGCGGTTTCACCATCTGGGAGGATGCAGGGGTGGAGCTGCTGGGCATTTATCGCTATCCCGATGTGTTGGATGATGAGGACTTCATGTTTCCCCCGGAAACCATGTGTGTAGCGGCAGTAGATGGCTCCTGGGTCACGGAGGAGCTGGATGGCTATATGCTGGGTATGGATGCATCTTATTTTGTGACAGCCAGCAGCCCGGAGTATTACGATACGGAAGACGGCTACCGCTATGTGGAGCATTCCCAGACGATCTATGTGTATAACACGGAGGGGCAACTGCTCCGCAGCATCGAAAATGTGGAGCCCCTGGGCTATTTCGAAGGAACACTGTCCTTCCGGGATGCCCAGGGGAATGCCCGGGTGCAGGATATGGCAGGGAGCACCATCCTGGAGGGCTTCGAGGAGATCAGCCCCTTTTATGGGACCTATGCCATCGCGAAGCTGGACAATGACCGCTATGTGCTGGTGGACCGGGAAGGGAACTATGACCCGGAAAAGGACTATAGCTGGCTCCATTATAACGAAAGCAATGGCTGCTTTGATTTCATAGGCGGGCTCCTGAACCAAAATGGAGAGATTATTCCCGATAGCGAGAACGGCGGCTATGTGCAGCTGGATGAGTTTACCGGCCACCGCATCATTGATGACCATGATTACGAGGATAAGATATTTACCCTGCGGGATCTGGATAGCGGAGAGAGCTTCACGAAAAGCGGCGGGGATTCCTGGATGAGCTATGTGGGGAATGGCTGGTGCTCCTGGATCTCTCAGGCCAATGGGGAGCTCCGCATGGAGCTTTATAAGCTGGGGGATGCAGAGAGTAGCCCGCCGCGCCATTCCATCCCGGATGGGGACAGCTGCTTTCTGCTGACGGAGCAGGTGGCGGTGATCCCCCTTTCCAGCGAAATCACGGAAACCAACGAATTTGGTGAGACCTCCAGCTATACGACTTATACGGATGTGCTCTTTCTGGATTTGGAAAGCGGAGAAGAGATCGCCCGCGTCCCCGGGCAGCTGCACTGGCATTTGCAGGATCTGGGCGTGCTGATCGACCCCAACCAGGATTGGAACGGCGGTTGTCTTTATAACGCAAAGGGAGAACGCATCCTGGACGGAAAATACCATGAGGCAAGGGAGGCCGGAGAAGGCCGCTGGGCCATTACCGGCAACACCTATACCGGCCTGATCGATGAAAACGGCGAATGGATCCTTCGTTTTTGTGTGAACAATTTGGATTAAGGAAGGATAAGGAGGTAGATCTTATGCGTAAAAAATCCCTGTTATCCTGCGCTGTGCTTCTTTTGGCTTTGGCGCTCTGCCTTTGCGCCTGCGGCCAGGAGCAGCCGCAAAGCCCACCGAAGCCGGGGGTGGAGCTGGTGGGCGGCTTTACCTTCACGGAAGAAAACTGGCCCTATATCGGCGGTTCTCTGGCCCTGCTTCCTCTGGCAGAGGCTGTCACTGCCGCTGCTTTGGATATTCCCCGGGCAGAAGCCGCTGAGCTGGTTCGTTTGGAAAACTCCACCACCTGGAACTACAATCAGCTGGTGAATGGAGAATTTGACCTGCTGCTGGCCTATGAGCCTTCTCAGGAAGCCCTAGATTACGCTACGGAAAAGGGCTTTGAATGGGAGATGCAGCCCATCGGCCGGGACGCTCTGGTTTTTATCGCGAATATCAACAACCCGGTGCAGGAGCTGAGCAGCCAGCAGATCACAGATATCTACACAGGGAAGCTCACGGATTGGTCTGCCCTGGGCGGAAATCCCTCTGCCATCATTCCCTATCAGCGGAACCGGGACGGCGGCAGCCAGACTCTTTTTGATCTCTTTTTCCCTTTGGGCGATGAATTGATGGAACCCCCTTCTGAGCAGGTCGTCGGCTCTATGATCGGCCTGCTGGAAGTGATCGCGGATTATGACAACAGCGTGGACGCCCTGGGCTACACGGTCTATTATTATTTGACCAATATGGAAACGGACAAGCTTTCCCGCAGCCAGGTTCTGGCTGTGGATGGGGTGGAAGCCACCAATGAAAGCATCGCTTCCGGGGAATATCCCTATACCAATGATTTTTATGTGGTGATCCCGGCTGATCTGCCGGAGGATGATCCGGCTCGCATCCTTTTCAACTGGATTTGCTCGGATCAGGTAAAGGAATTGGGTGAAAACGAAAACTATGTCATGCTCAAATGAAAAGCTGCCGCTGGAGATTTCCGGCTGGGCCGGTGATGGCTGCGGCGCGGCTCGCCTGCCGGATGGAAAGGCTGTTTTTGTCTCCCAGGCTATGCCCGGCGAAGAAGTCCTGGCCACTGTAACAAAAGAAAAGAAAAGCTGCGCCTGGGCCCGGCCGGATGCGGTACTTTGCCCCGCTCCCGGCCGGGTAAGCCCGGCCTGCCCGCATTACGCCGGCTGTGGCGGCTGTGTTCTGCAGCATATGGATTACCAAACACAGCTGGAATATAAGCGGGATCAGGTTTCCCAGGCGCTGCGGCGCATTGGCAGGCTGGATTTGGAGGTTCTGCCTGTTTTGGCGGCGGAAGAGCCCTGGGGATACCGGAACCGGGTCGTTTTCCATGTGCAGAACGAAGGACAGCTGCGTTTTGGCCTTTATCAGGAAAAGAGCCGCCGTTTATCTTCGCCGGATTGTCCGCTGCTGCGTCAGCCCCTGCGGGAGCTGGCTGAAAAGCTGACTCAGCTGCTGCCAGATTATTCCAATCGCCTGGAGGGGCTTCGGGAGCTGGTTTTGCGCTGTGATCACAGCGGGAAGAAGCTCTTGCTGAGCTTTGTGGTGGATCGTCCCTTGAAATTTCTGGATGCTTTGGCTGCGGAGCTGGCAGAGGCAGAGCCCCGGCTGGTCTCCCTCTGGGAAAACAGCGGCCCGGCGGTTTACAGCGTTTATGGGGCAGCGTGGCGGCATCTGTGGGGCGAAGAATACTTATTGGATCGCCTGGCCGGGGTGGAGCTGGAATTGGCACCCGCTGCCTTCCTGCAGGTCAATCACGCCCAGGCGGAGCGCTTGTATGCGAAAGCCCTGGAATTCCTGGGCGAGCGCGAGGGACAGACGCTTCTGGATGTTTACTGCGGCGTGGGGAGCATTGGCCTTTCCCTCTGTGAGGGCTTGCGGCAGCTCATCGGCGTGGAGAGCTACAGCCCCTCTGTGGAAGCAGCTCAGCGCAATGCTGAGCGAAACGGCCAGCGGAATTGCCGCTTTTTCTGTGGCCCGGCGGAGCGGGTACTTCCTGATCTGTTGAAGCAGGGGCTTCGCGCGGATAAGCTGGTTCTGGATCCTCCCCGGGCCGGCTGCGAAAAGGCGGCGCTGGCTGCCATTGCAAAGATGGAGCCGGAACGCATGGTCTATATTTCCTGCGACCCGGCTACCCTTGCCCGGGATCTGGCCATTTTGGTGGAGCAGAGCTACGAAGTGCAGGCTGTGCAGCCGGTGGATCTTTTCCCGCAAACAGCCCATATAGAAACAGCCTGTTGGCTATCGAGAAAAGTAAAATAAGCAGTTTTTAGAAATCAAGGGGGTACGAAGATGAAAGTTGTAGCTTATGAAGAACGCTTTGGCGAAATAAGCTTT
>JAFSHU010000100.1 GCA_017440145.1 Bacillota bacterium | reverse complement strand
TAGCGGTGTTTGCGGATATGAAGGAATTGCGCTCCCGGTTTACGGAAAAATGGAAGAACCGGGAATCTGAGAAATAAGAAAATAAGCGATTGAGGAGGCATTCGATATGAAAGTTATCTTGCTGAAGGATGTAAAAGCTCTGGGTCGTAAAGGTGACGTAAAAGAGGTTGCGGACGGCTATGCCCGGAACTACCTTTTCGCAAAACAGCTGGCTCAGCCTGCGGATAAAGCGAACCTGAACAGCCTGAGCCACGAGGCCAAGCTGCGGATCATCCGGGAAGAGCAGGCTCTGGAAAAAGCGAAGAAGCTGGCTGAGGAGCTGAAGGAAAAAACCATCACGCTGCATGCCAAAGCAGGCGAAGCCGGTCGTCTTTTTGGTTCTGTGACGACGGCAGATGTAAGCGCTGCCCTGGCAGAGCATGGCTATACTGTGGATAAAAAGAAGATCGAGCTGCCGGAAACCATTAAAAAGCTGGGCTCTTTCAAGGCCATTGCGAAGCTGCACAGCAACGTCCACGTGGAGATTGCCTTAGAGGTCGTAGCCAATGATCGCGCCAAATGAGGAAATAAATAAAACGCCGCCCTATAGCCAGGAGGCAGAACGGGCTGTTCTGGGTTCCTGCATGCTGGACGTGCAGGCAGCCAACAGTGTGCGGGAGATTTTGCGGCCCGGGGATTTTTATGTTTCCGGGCATCAGCTGATTTTTTCCTGCATCGAGAAAATGGTGGACGAGGCCCAGCCCTGTGACCCGGTAACGGTCTGTGAGGCTCTGCGCATGCAGGGGGATCTGGAGCGTGTGGGTGGCCCGGCCTATGTTGCCGGTCTGCTGGATTCGGTTCCTTCTCCTTCTGCTGCCCTGCACTATGCCCATATCGTTACGGATAAAGCACAGGTTCGGGCCCTGCTGGAAGTAGCAGCTCAGATCAATTCCGGGGGCTATGAAGGCGGATACGGCGGCAGCGAGCTTTTGGAGCTGGCAGAAAAGGCCGTCTTTGAGGTGTCGGAGGGTCGCCGTCACGGGGATTTTTATGCCCTGCCGGATCTGCTGAGTTCCACCTATATGGCGCTCAGCGAGATGCAGAGCGTTGGCGGTGTGACGGGCATCCCCACTTTCCCGGATTTGGATAATCAGTACCTTTCCGGCCTGCACAAAAGCGACCTGATCATTCTGGCCGCTCGCCCTGGTATGGGTAAAACCTCCATGGCCATCAATATTGCCCAGAACGCAGCGGCCCGCCACGGAAAGGTGGTTGCGGTTTTCTCTTTGGAAATGCCCAAGGAACAGCTGGTGCAGCGTATGCTCTGCACCGAAGCAGAGGTGGATCATTCCCGGGCACGCAAGGGGGGTATCTCCAAGGATGATTTCGGCCGCCTGAAAAATGCGGTGGAACGCCTGAGCAAGGCGCAGATGTATATTGATGATACCATGAGCGTGAGCATCGGTGAGATGCGGAGCAAGCTGCGCAAGCTGAAGATGGAGCACGGCCTGGATCTGGTGGTGGTGGACTATATTCAGCTGATGCAGGGCGGCAGCGGCAGCCGACGGGCAGAAAGCCGCCAGCTGGAGGTGGCGGAGATTTCCCGCTCGCTGAAGGCCATGGCCAAAGAGCTGGATATTCCCGTGCTGGCTCTGTCTCAGCTCTCCCGTCTGGCAGAGCGCAGCAACGAGCCCCCGAATCTGAGCCACCTGCGTGAGAGCGGCGCCCTGGAGCAGGACGCGGACGTGGTCATTTTGCTGCACCAGCCCAAAGCTGCCGGAGAAGGGGAGCCTGGGCTGGATGACGAAGCCAGCATGAAGCAGAACCAGGATGGCGATAAGGTAGATGTCATTGTCGCCAAGCACAGAAACGGCCCCTGCGGTACGGCAGAGATGATTTTCATTAAGCAATACACCGCTTTCCGCAGCAATTCCGAGCGCTGGATCGGTGATAAGGACGCCCCGCCGCCCAGAATGGGTGATGATGATATTTTTTAAAGAAACC
>JAFSHU010000099.1 GCA_017440145.1 Bacillota bacterium | reverse complement strand
GCAATGTTATGGTGATAAAGCTTTTTGGTTAAGACCTCGTGATGAATTTTTTGACAAGGTGATTGTTGAAAACGAAAGCGTTGATCGATTCAAACCAATATCAAAAAAAAGAGAACCGGCAGACAGCAAAATTAGTGAATTAATCCCACATTTAAAAGATCTTGGGATGATCATTAAAAATACAGAAAATGATTGTGAATACGTAATAACAGGGGTTTACCAAAAAGAAGGCTATATATCAGTTTATCCTCTTCAAAATTCTTATTGTTCTGGTTATCTAACGGAATACGAATTAGCGCGAAGATTAGGCTATAACTTATGCCTAATCAATGGGCAACTTCATTTCCATAAAAGAATAGACGAACTAAAAGAAGCGTATAAATTAAAAATTGGAAACAGCGATAGTATTTCCATTCTAAAAAATCAAATGAACCCTTGCTCTATCGATTTACAAATTGCTGATTCTGGTTTTTTATGTGCCAAACGCAAATTGGTAGATCCTCAATCTGTTGAGCATATTTCTAGTGCCACAGATTTGTGGAAAAAAGTTAAACCGCACCATTCAAAGAATCAGGCTTCTGCCTACTATAAATTGCGCCCCGGGAATACCATATTAACGCATACTAAGGAGCGCATAAGAATCCCTAGTGATTGTGCTGGGAAGATAGAAATAAAAAGCACTTTTGCAAGGCTCTCACTCTCCGTTACCTCAGGAGATTTTTGCAATCCGGGATATGATGGTTACTTTCCATTAGAAATAACAAATAATGGTAAGCATACGATCATCATTCATGAGAATGAAACTATGGTGCAACTGATGCTTATACCTTTACAAGGGCCGATACTTAATGAGTATTCAGAGAAAGCTACATTCAAAAATGATAGGGGATATGACGATGGTACCCCTTTCTCTTTTTGGAGGGAACGTTCAATAAAAGCACTCCGGCAAAAAGATGGAACCCAACAAATCGTTGATCTATATGACAGCATCTTAAAGATGATCACCTCTGAAAACACTGACGATATCAATGCTTTCCGAGAAAGATTTAGTAACAATTTCCTGCCATTTTGCCAAAAAAAATTGAATAAGGAAAAGAACCAAACTGAAACCTCAGATCAACCAGATGCAAAAAAACTTCTCAAAGCTTATATTGCGAGAGAAAGACAATTAAAAGCATTTTTTAGTTTCAAATGGGTATCCACATTTGTAACTATAATACTTGGTATCTTACCTATTGTTTTTGGAAATACAGGTAATGCTTCTTGGCTTTGGTGTCTTACAATTCCATTTGCAATCTTAACAATATGGTTGTTTTGCAAAGCTCCAAAAACTTTTTGCACATTTCAAAATATTGACATTAATACAATTGATATTTCTACAAAAATTAATAAATGATTATGTAATTATTCCATAGGGCAGATCATTGTTATAAAGATCTGCCCTATGCCGTTTTTTACCTTTGTTCCCCACCCCTCCCCCTTTTTTCGCCAAAAAGCTTGCATCATTGGCACTTATCCGATAAAATAAATATGTTAAAATAGCATGAATTTCCGATTTTAGAAAAAACATACAGGAAAAGGGGACACTATGACGATCTCACTGGCAGATTTTCTCTCACAGCTGATTTCCAATCCGACACTCGCCATCACGGTGCTGCTCACGCTGGGGGTGGTAATGGTCAACGGCTGGACGGACGCGCCAAACGCCATCGCGACCTGCGTATCCACCAAATCCATCTCCCCCAGGAACGCCATCCTGATGGCAGCGCTCTGCGATTTCCTGGGCGTTTTCGTGATGACCATGCTGAACGCCAGCGTGGCGGCAACTGTTTATAACATGGTGGATTTCGGCGGGGAATCCGGCGATGCGCTGGTGGCGCTCTGCGCGGCGCTCTTCGCCATCGTCACCTGGGCCACGGCGGCCTGGTGGTTCGGCATCCCCACCAGCGAAAGCCATGCCCTGATCGCGGGCATCTCCGGCGCAGCCATCGCCCTCCACGGCGGCCTCAGCGGCATCAACGGCGCGGAATGGATCAAGGTGGTCTATGGCCTGGTGCTCTCCACCGTTCTGGGCTTCGGCCTGGGCTGGCTCACCGTCCGGGGCATCGAATTGGTCTGCAAAAAGATCGACCGCCGGAAGACCCTGGGCGTTTTCCGCTGCGGCCAGGTGGCCGGTGCGGCTGCCATGGCCTTCATGCACGGCGCGCAGGATGGCCAGAAATTCATGGGCGTCTTTATGCTGGGCATCTTCCTGGTGAACGGCCAGGCAGATGTGAGCAGCTTCCAGATCCCCATCTGGCTGATGATCCTCTGCAGCGCGGTCATGGCGCTGGGCACCTCCATCGGCGGCTACCGCATCATCAAGGCGGTGGGCATGGATATGGTAAAGCTGGAGAAATACCAGGGCTTTTCCGCAGACCTGGCTGGGGCAGCCTGCCTGCTGCTCTCCTCCCTGACGGGGATCCCGGTTTCTACCACCCACACCAAAACCGTGGCGATCATGGGCGTGGGCGCTGCGCGCCGCCTCTCCAATGTGAACTGGGGCGTGGTGAAGGAAATGGTTCTCACCTGGGTATTGACCTTCCCGGGCTGTGGTTTGATCGGCTTTTTGATGGCAAAACTGTTCATGTGGCTGTTTTAATTGACCAACAAGGAGAATGCGCTATGGCAAAAAAGGAAAACAATTATTATTATGATACCTTCGCAAAATGCGTGGGCTATGCCTGCGAGGCAGCTGCCCTGCTGCAGGACTGCATCGGGAATTATGACCCGGCAAATGCAAAATTGCAGAAAGACAAAATGCACAGCATCGAACACACGGCCGATGGAGTGAAGCACGAGATGATGGAACGGCTGATGAAGGAATTCATCCCGCCCATCGAACGCGAAGACATCGTGGAACTTTCCCGCGCCATCGACAATGTGGTGGACAGCATCGAGGATGTTATGCAGGGCCTGTATATGTATAACATCACCGCGCTGCGTCCGGAGGTGAAGGAGCTGGCCAGCGTGATCTTCCGCAGCTGCCAGGCCATGCGGGATATGATCAATGAGCTGCACAATTTCCGCAAATCCACCCTGCTGAAGGAAAAGGTCATCGAGATCAACGCCATGGAGGAGGAGGCAGACCGCCTCTTCAACGAGGGCCTGCATCTCCTCTATACGAAGGAGAAGGACCCGGTTTATATCATTGACTGGACCACCATGTATAAGTGCCTGGAAAAATGCTGCGACAGCTGCGAGGACGTGGCGGATATGGTGGAACAGATCGTGATGAAGAACAGCTAATTTGGGGCGAGTCCCCTCCCCCACTGCATAAGCAGAACAAAAGCGCAAAGCTTCCGGCTTTGCGCTTTTTTGTGCCTGCAGAAAGCCGGCCCATCAAAACATCTCCCCTTCCCCATTCCACACAGCTTGCAAAAAAGCGCGGATTTTGCTATCATATCCAGAGAAAAACGCAAAGGATCTGTGAGATATGTTTGGACTGGGTACGATCATCAATGTGGCGGCAATCGTTCTGGGCGGGCTTTTTGGCCTCTTCGGCGGAAAATGGCTCTCCGAAAAATGTCAGGAGACCATGATCCGCGGCGTGGGTATCTGCGTGCTCTTCATCAGCATCGCCGGAGCCATGGAGCAGATGCTGGCCGTGGAAGGCGGCAAGCTGATCTCCGGCGGCACCCTGATGCTGGTCATCAGCATCGCGCTGGGCGGCCTCTGCGGGGAGCTGCTCCGGCTGGATCAGGCTCTGGAGCGCTTCGGCATCTGGCTGCGGGACAAAAGCGGAAACCGCTCAGACGGGGGCTTCCTGGATGCCTTCATTACCGCCTCCATGACGGTCTGCATCGGCGCCATGGCTGTGGTGGGCGCCGTGGAGGACGGCATCTACGGGGATTACAGCATCCTGGCGGCAAAGGCGCTGCTGGACTTTTTCATCATCATGGTCATGGCCTCCTCCCTGGGGAAGGGCTGCCTCTTTTCCGCGGTACCGGTGGGCATCTTCCAGGGCAGCGTCACCATCCTGGCGAAGCTGGTGCAGCCCCTGCTGACCCCGGCGGCTCTGCAGAATCTCTCTCTGGTGGGCTCTGTACTCATCTTCTGCGTGGGAATCAATCTCATCTGGAAAAACACCATCCGACTGGCGAATCTCCTGCCTTCGCTGATCTTTGCGGTGGCCTTTGCCCTGCTGGGCTTTAATTAGGCTGTGCGGCAGAAAAAGCAGCAGAAATCTTTCCCAAAATCTTGCATCAGGCTCTTTTCAGTGATAAAATAGAAGAATATTGCAATATGCTGAAGCAAACTGCATTCAGCCAAAACATGCTTGGGATCCTGTTTCTGTTTTCCAAATGGAAACAGGCTTAATCGATTTTAATACAGCAAAGGAGCAATGCACATGAAAACACTGTATACCGGCAAAACCAAGGACGTTCTTCTTGATGAAGAAAAGAACATTGTAAGCCTGCTCTTTAAAGACAGCGCAACAGGTGAAAACGGTGTGTTTGACCCTGGCTCCAACAGCGTTGGCGGCAGCGTGGAAGGCAAAGGCAAGATTGGCCTGGCCATCTCCAAATACTTCTTTGAAGTGATGGAAAAGAACGGCATTCCCACCCATTACATCAACGCTGATGTGGAGCAGGGTTTGATGCAGGTTCGCAACCTCACTGTTCCCAAGCTGGAATTCGTGCTCCGCTATTTCACCGCCGGCAGCATGTGCCGCCGCTTCACCCTGCCGGAAGGCATCGTCTTTGATCCGCCCTATGCGGAAGTCACCCTGAAGGATGACATCCAGGGCGATCCCCTCATCAGCGAGCGCCTCTGCCTGATGAAGGGCCTGCTGAAGGAAGGCCAGTATGACGAAGCTCTGGGCATCCTGATCCAGGTCGGCGAAGTGCTGAAGAAGGAACTGGCTCCCCTGGGCCTGACCCTCATCGATTTCAAGATCGAGATCGGCTACGATGAAAGCGGCAAGATGTTCGTTGCCGATGAGATCACCCCGGATATTTGGCGTGTCCGCGATGAAAACGGAAAGATCCCCAATCAGATCGACTGCGCCAAGATGCTCCTGGAAAAACTGGGTCTGTAATTTCGCACACACAAAGGCGGCAGAGAATTCTCTGCCGCCTGTTTTCATCATCCCGGCGGATGCCGGAGTTGTGCAAGGCATTGGATGATTCAATTCCGAATATGGCGGGTAAGATAAAATGAACGATGAAAAAATAGAGAAAACGATGCAGGTTTTGGAGTTGTTTTCGGATGTAGCAGGTTTGGACTACTTGGTATCGAGGTTCTTCAATCCAAACAGCAGCAAGAATCTGGATCAAAAGATCGAGGTTTTGACCAAGCTGAAAAACGGCATCCCCCCGAGTGATATTCCGGACTATTACGATATACTGGAGCTCTACCCGAGGGACGGGCAGCTATGGGACTAAAAGCACCATTCGCTCTGTGTGCTTTTCTGCGGCAAAAGACGAAAAAGCGGGCTGATCTTCATCAGCCCGCTTGCTTTTTGCTGTTTTTGCCGCGGCCATTTCGGCTAATCCTCCCAAAGAGAGGCGTCCAGCGGATAGCTGCCAAAGATGCGGGCCGCATCCATCAAAGCCTGCATATTGGAGGCAGGGGTTCCCACCGGCATCTGGCAGCCGGAGGTTAGGATGAAGCCCTTCCGGGAATCGTGGCCCTTGCGGATGCACTCTCTGGCGGAGCGCAGCACGTCCAGAGGCGTACCATCCCGCATCACATCCAGCGGCGGCACATTGCCCTGAATGCACATATGCGGGCCCAGTACATCCCGGGCTTCCCCGATATCCTCCACATTGTCCAGACCAAAGGTGCCGATGCCCGTTTCGCAGAGCAGCGGCCACAGATTCCGGCTGCCGCCGCAGATATGCAGGCCGCAGCCTGCGCCTTGCTCCTTGATAAAATCCACATTCCGCTGGAAATAGGGCAGGGAGAATTCCTTATACTGCTCCAGGCCGATCAGATTGGTGGAGCTGACCGGATCAGCAAAGCCGATACCTACTTCCAGATCGATCAGCCGCTGAATGTAGCGGTTGTTGTTTTCCACGATGACTTCCATCAGCTGATGCACAGCCTCCGGCTGCTTGATCATGCCCATCATCAGATGCTCTGTGCCCAGCACCATGGCTGCGACCGTAAAGGGGCCGGTGACGGTGCCGCTGATGGGCACCTTTTTCCCCAGCTTTTCCTTGACCAGCTGCAAGCCCTCCAGAATGATGGGCAGGCGGCCGTCTTTTTCCACATCCACCAGGTGAGCGGAATCCACCTCATCCAGGCGCAGAGCCGGTGTTTTCAGCTGGGCGATGTTGTTGTGCTGATATTCGATCTCCGAGCCCATGGCCTCTGCCATGCCCCGCAGCGTGGTGGAAAGGCCAACACCGTCAGAGTGAAAGTTCTCAAAAAGGAACTCCTCCAGCTGGCACATCTTCTCCGCGGAGTGATAGTATTCCGCGATGGAAAAGCCCAGCATGGGCGCCATGGTCTCCCCTGTATCCAGGCAGCAGGGGATGCGGTCGATCTCCTCCCCCCGGGAAAACAGCGCTGCCCGTTCTATGGGATCCAGCTGATCCGCAGGAACCTTTAAGCCATCCAAATAGCGGTCGATAATCTCTTTTGTCATAAGGGAAAATCCTCGTCTCTTGTTTTTGCTGTATTCGCTTTGCTGCGCGCCGCCAAAGGGCAGAAGCAGCTGCTAACCAATGGCTTTCCCCAGAAAAGCGCTGGTCACGCCCTTGGAAACGCCCTCCGCGACAGAGCCCAGACAGGCTTGAATGAATTTCATCGGGTGCTTGCTGCTGAGGAACTCACTGCTTTTCAGGGTGGCGCAATAATAGACCAAGCCCTGCTCCTCCACAAGGCTGATGATCTCCGCAGCCGCCAGATCCGCGATATATTTCTGGAATTCCAGCTCACTGATGCGATAAAGCTCCGCGCAGACAGCCCGCCGGGCCACACAGGCCCGGACGATGCTCCTGTAAATGGCCTCTGTATTTCTGGCCCGGGCGCTGGTATAGGGCGGCCTGGCCAGCTCCGGCAGAACATATTCCCCGGTGCTTTTGTCCTTCACCACGCCTTTTATGTAGCCCTTTTCGATCCACTGCAGCACCTGCGCCTCTCTTTTGATGCCGAAGCGCAGCATGAATTCTTTTATGCTCATCTTTTTCTCCCAGAACGATTTTATCTGCCCAATGGGCCGTCCTCCAGCCGCTGGCAG
>JAFSHU010000098.1 GCA_017440145.1 Bacillota bacterium | reverse complement strand
GCCGATCACGTCCTCGATCTGCTTGCAGACGCCCTCCGGGTCTGCGCTGGGCAGGTCGATCTTGTTGATGACCGGGATCAGCTCCAGATCATGCTCCAGAGCCAGGTAGACATTGGCCAGGGTCTGGGCCTCGATGCCCTGGGCGGCGTCCACCACCAGCAGCGCGCCTTCGCAGGCGGCCAGAGAACGGGAGACCTCGTAGTTAAAGTCCACATGTCCGGGGGTATCGATCAGATTCAGCTGGTATTCCTGGCCGTCATCCGCCTTATATTTCAGGCGCACAGCCTGCAGCTTGATGGTAATGCCCCGCTCCTGCTCCAGATCCATACTGTCCAGGAGCTGCTTGCTCATATCCCGGCTGGCCACAGTACCGGTGTATTCCAGCAGACGGTCGGCGATGGTGCTTTTGCCGTGATCGATGTGGGCGATGATGCAGAAATTGCGGATATTTTTATTGACAGGCATTCAGCTCGACTCCTTGCTTAGATTGAAACCAGTGGATAAGAGAATACTTCTTTTCATCATAATATCATAACATATTTTCCCGGCAAAGTATAGCGCATGACAGCAAATTTTTATACGACAAAAAGCCCTTGCCGCCAAAAGCTTTCCCCTCCGGCCTTCTCTTCCCTAAAAAAATAGCGCTTTTCCGCATAATTCTCTTATTCTATTTGAAATTAAAATGTATTCGAGAAAATTTTTATTTTATTCTTATTTATATTGATTGTATGTAAGTAAATATATTGCGATTCATGCACTTTTATGGTAATATATAGGTAAGAAACTATCTTTTTTATCGGTACCATAAAATACGGCCAGCCTCTATACAGGCAAAGCCCCAACCAAAGAAAGGAGCGATCCCATGAAACGAAGCTGCATCTTCCTTCTTCTGCTCTGCTCCCTCCTGCTGCTCGCCGCCTGCGGCCCGGCTGCCGATCCGGAGCCCATCGAGCTGTTTTACCGTTCGGATTATCACATGGAATCCGATCTGCAGGGCATGTATGACAAAGCTGCTTTTGTCGTGATTGGTCAGTTCGGAGAGTTTCAGTCCAGCTGGAACATGGCTCGTGACCTCAATGATTCCACAAAGGAATCCACAGAGCGGCGCAGAGACGGACACATCTACGAATTCAATGTGGAGCAGATCATAAAAAACGAAACCGATGATCTGCGGCAGAGCATTGAGATCAACCTGCCTTATAGCGAAACGAAGACAGGCATCCTGCCCCCGGAGCAGACAGGCGGCAAAAAGGAATCCTCCTACAGCCTGGAAATCCCGGAGGATTTTTACATGCAGCCGAAGCAAAACACCAGGTATATGCTCTTCCTTTCGTATACAGGGCAGGCCTTTGATCTTTATTACCCCACTGCAGAGCCTTACCGTATCCGCATCGGGGAAGGAGATATCCTGAGCCTGGAATCCAATCTCCTGCTTTCCGATGCAGAAAAAGAAGCGCGCTCCCTTCATCAGGGGAAAGCGGAAGGAGGCGAGGAAATTTTCGTCCGCACAGATAAGCTGAAGCACAGCTTTGATGACCAGATCAGCGGCCTCACTTTGCAGGAAGCTCTGGATCAGCTGGGCGTAGAAAATGTCTTCACCTTCCCGAATTAAAAGGGAATCCCCCTGATGCCCCCAACATATCGCAAACACAGGCAAAGCCCCAACCAAAGAAAGGAGCCATCCCATGAAACGAAGCTGCATCTTCCTTCTTCTGCTCTGCTCCCTCCTGCTGCTCGCCGCCTGCGGAAACGGGGGCTACAGCATCACGGAACCCTATGAATACCCGGCCTACCCCGGAACCGAGGAGTGGCAGGCTCTTGTGGATGAAGGCCTGAGTACGCCCGATCTTAGGGAATTGCTGCGTGTGCCGGAGGAGATTCTGCAGGAAATGACCACGGATGCCCTCATTCAAACCGTGCTGGATTTCCCCTACGTTTTTGAACCGCTGGCTTATGATGACCGCAGGAGCGGCTTTGACGCGCATTTTGAGAACAACTGCGGCCTGAGCGAGCTTTACGCCCGGGAGGATTGTCTGGAAAAATGCGAGCTCTACCTGGTGGAGCTGGAAAAACGCCACGAAGAGGAAAAGCTTCGGGATAAAGGTTCCGAAGAAAGACAGGAATTGTATCTGCAGATCAAATACATGGAGCTGATGCTGGAGGATATGCGGGATTATTTCGCTGAACCCACCCCCGAGCAGCCCTGATCGTTTGAACATATTTCCAGGAAGCCTGTAGGAAGCCCGGAAGGCTGCTTTTTGACCCGCTGCCCGAAATGAGAAGCATTGACCCAAGTATTAAAGTTTTGGTGCCGCTTTTTTCAAAAAGCGGCGGTTTTGCAATCCTTCGCCCACAAGCAAAGCCCCAACCAAAGAAAGGAGCGATCCCATGCTGAATTCCATCCCCTGCCCCAGCCGCCGGACGATCCTGCTGAGCCTTTTGGGGCTGATCCTGCTCATCATCAGCCTGCAATGGCTGAGCCGGGAAAATCTCTATGCGTATTTGCAGGATGCAGAGGATGCGGAGCTGATCCAGTATATAGGGAGTATCAGGCTGCAGCCGGAGAAAAGCATTGACCGCATCTCCTAT
>JAFSHU010000097.1 GCA_017440145.1 Bacillota bacterium | reverse complement strand
GTTCCTGTAATTTCATGGGAAAGCCTCCTTTTTTCTCTGGGATGGGGGCAGAAAGCGCTTCTGCCCGGTTTCCGCTGATGCGGGAATTCGGGTAAACCGCCGCTTTTTCTAAAAAAGTGAGATTTTGGGCTTTTTAAAACCGGCAAAACCGCGCTTCTTTGAAAAAACGGGGCAGCAAAAACACTTATTTTGGGCTGGCTGCTTCTGCCCGGAGACAGCAAGCACGCCCCGGCCGCGGCAATTCCGCAGCAGCGGCTAAAGGCAGCTATGGGCCAGCCGGATGGCTGGCCCTCACTGTTTGTCTTATTTCATATTGAACAAATCGTATTCCGCGCCGATATTGGCTTCGAAGAGCATATCCGTGTAATCCTTGCGGGCGTCGTAAAGCTCCTCTGCCAGCTGCAGGGCAGCCAGGGTGACAGTACGCATGGTGGAATAGCCCGGCGCCAGCTCCTGAATGCTTTCCATCTTCTGCTCCACCATGCGGACGATCATTTCCATTTCCGCCGGGGCCTTGTCGCCGCACAGGGTATAATCCACTCCGAATAAGCGAAAGCGGTAGATATTATCGTTTGCCATGACAGGACCTCCGTTTATCAAATCAAAAATGCAGCTGCGCTTTAGCGCAGTTTGTAATCAAATTCACTGGAAAGCGCCTCCACAATGGCCTGGAAGGCAGCATCCACTTCCTGATCGGTGAGGGTGCCTTCCTCTTTCCGGAACTGCAGGCCATAGGCCAGGGAACGCTGTCCCTCGGGGATGGGGGCTTTGTCGTAAAGATCGAAGAGGCGAACCTGGCGCAGGAATTCCCCGCCCTTTGCCCGGATGGCAGCGGCGATCTCCGCTTCCGGCACATCCTTGCTGCCGATCACCGCGATGTCGCGGGTGGAAGCCGGGTAGCGGGGCAGATCATGGGGCTTGTTCCCCTGCTGCAGGGCAGCGGCCATCAGCGGAGCCAGGGAAAGCTCTGCCACCAGCACGCGGCCGGAAAGCTCGTAGGCTTCCGCCACCGCCGGGTGGAGCTCGCCGATGACGCCCAGGGGCGTGCCGTTCAGGCTGATCTCCGCACTGCGGCCCGGGTGCAGGAAGCTGCGCTGGCAGCGGGCAAAGCCAAGTGCGCCCACGCCCAGCATGGCAGCCAGACCTTCCACCATGCCCTTCAGATCATAGAAATCATATTCCTTCGTCTGGTGCAGCCAGTTGTCCTCTGCCGCGCCGCAGAGCAGCATGGCCAGAGTCAGCACCTCGGTGGGCTGGGTACTCTGAATCTCCTGCTCTGCCGGGAGGAAGAGCATGCCCGTCTCAAAGAAGCGCAGATCCAGATTGCGGCGGCTCTGGTTCCGGGCGGCTGTGTGCAGCAGGCCGGGCAGCAGGGTCTGCCGCATGACGCTCTGTTCCTCAGAGAGGGGGTTGGAGACCAGCAGATTCGTCCGCCAGGGATGATCCTCCGGCAGAGCCAGGCGATCCGCTTCCTTCGGGCTGATGAAGCTGTAATTCACGGTCTCATTCAGGCCCAGGGCCACGCAGCTGTCCTTCACCTTCAGCAGCAGGTTCTGCTCCGCATCGCGGCCGCCGGTGCTGGGGTTCAGGGGCAGGGTGGCAGGGATCCTGTCATAGCCCATGATGCGGGCCACTTCTTCGATCAGATCCACCTCCAGGCTGATGTCCTGGCGGTAATAGGGAGCGGAGACCAGCAGGCCATTCTCCTGCTCCACATAGGGGAAATTCAGGGCCTGCATCACGCCGCAGACCTCTTCCTTCGTATAAGCGGTGCCCAGAATCTGATTGACCCGTTCCGGGCGAAGCAGCACTTCCTTGGCAGGGAAGCCCTCCGCATAGGCAGTGGCGCGCACATCCACCACGCCCTGATCAGCCACGCCGCCGCAGTATTCCACCAGCAGCTGCACAGCGCGGCGGCAGGCGGTATCGCAGTTGGAGGCATCCACGCCCTTCTCAAAGCGCATGGAGGCTTCGGAGGGGATGCCCAGACGGCGGGAGGTTTTGCGGATGTGAACCTGATCGAAGCAGGCGGATTCGATGAGGATGTCTGTGGTGGCATCCGTGACTTCCGTCTCCATGCCGCCCATCACACCGGCCACGCAGATGGGCCGTTCCCCATCGCAGATGAGGATCTCATCCCCCTGGAAGCTGCGGTCTTTGCCGTCCAGGGTCTGCATGGTCTCGCCGTTTTTCGCAGCGCGGACAATGATCTTCTGCCCTTTCAGCTGCTGATAATCAAAGGTATGCAAAGGCTGGTTCATTTCCAGCATGACGAAATTGCTGATGTCCACCACGTTGTTGATGGGGCGCATGCCGGCAGCCAGCAGGTAATTCTGCATCCACAGGGGGGAGGGGCCGATCTTCACACCACGCACCAGACGCGCTGCATAGCGGGGGCAGAGAGTTTCATCCTCCACGGTGATGGAAATGGCCTGCTCAATGGGGCCGCCCTTTTCCTCGTAGCTGATCTCCGGCAGATGCAGGCTGCCGCCGGTGACGGCTGCCGCTTCCCGGGCCATATTCAGCATGCCCAGGCAATCGCTGCGGTTGGGGGTCAGCTCAATGACCATGACCTCATCCCGCAGACCCAGGGCTTCCACGATGTCCTTGCCCAGGGGGGCTTCCTGCCCGGCGAAATATTCATCCAGCACCCAGATGCCGCTGTGATCCTCAGAAAGGCCCAGCTCCTTCTGGGAGCAGATCATGCCGCAGCTTTCCACGCCAAAGGTTTTCCGTTTGCCGATCTGAAAGCCGCCGGGCAGCTCCGCACCAACCATGGCGCAGGCCACGATCTGCCCCGCCGCGATGTTGGGCGCGCCGCAGATGATGGAAAGGGGCGCTTCCCCGCCCGCATCCACGGAAAGCTTGTGCAGGTGGTCACTGCCCTCCACCGCCTCACAAGTGAGAACCTTCGCCACGACTACGCCGCTGAAATCATCCCCACGAGTGAGGATCTCATCCAGCTCCAGCCCGGCAAAGGTCAAACGGCTGGCCAGCGTCTCCGCATCCAGCTCAGTGCTTACATATTGCTTTAACCAATTATATGAAACGCGCATGTCGATTCTCCCTCTGTCTATATCTACTCGTAAACCCTTCTTCTTTGAAAAGAAGAAGCAAGAAACTTTTAACCTTTGGGCCGATACTTCTGATCGAAGCTGATCGTCCAAATATAAGTGTTTTCTGGGTCCCTCTTTTTTAAAAAGAGGGACGGCTTTCTATCTTTAACACCGGTAAAACCCTTCTTCTTCGAAAAGCCTTTGAAACTTTTGAAGGGCTTCGCCTTCTTCCAATCAAAGCTGCAAGCCAAACATGAAAGTTCTTTTGCTTCTTTTCTTTCAAGAAAAGAAGGGTTTAAGAACGGTTTTAACAGCTGCGATTAAAAGCTGTTCAGGAAGCGGACGTCATTATCGAACATCAGGCGCAGGTCGGTGATGCCGTATTTCAGCATGGCCACGCGCTCGATGCCCATGCCGAAGGCAAAGCCGCTGCACTGTTCCGGGTCATAGCCGGACATTTCCAGCACGCGGGGATGCACCTGGCCGGAGCCGAGGATCTCGATCCAGCCGCTGCCCTTGCAGAGCCGGCAGCCGGCGCCGCCGCAGTTAAAGCAGCTGATATCCACCTCTGCGGAGGGTTCGGTAAAGGGGAAATAGCTGGGGCGCAGGCGGACCTCCCGCTCGGGGCCGAACATCTGCCGGGCAAAGGCCAGCAGGGTGCCGCGCAGATCGGCGAAGGTCACATGCTTATCGATGACCAGGCCTTCCAGCTGATGAAACATGGGAGAATGGGTCGCATCGTCGTCCCGGCGATAGACCACGCCGGGGGAGATGATCATCACCGGCAGGCGGCCCTGCATCTTCTCCATGGTGCGGGCCTGCACCGGGGAGGTGTGGGTGCGGAGCAGCATATTGGGGCTGAAATAGAAGCTGTCCTGCATATCCCGGGCGGGATGATCCTTGGGCAGGTTCAGCGCTTCGAAATTGTAGTAATCGTATTCCACCTGGGGGCCCTGGACGACCTGATAGCCCAGGCCGATGAAGATCTCCTCCATCTGCTGCTGCACCAGGCTGAGAATGTGGCGATTGCCTCTGGTAAATCGGGCGCCGGGCAGGGTAACGTCGATGGTTTCCGCCTGCAGCCGGGCATTCCGCGCCGCTGCCTGCAAGCTCTCCATACGGGCAGCCACTGCCGCCTCCACACTGCTCTTGACCTGGTTCACCAATGCGCCAAAGGCCGGGCGTTCCGCGGCATCCAGCTGACCCATCATGCGGCTGAGCTGGGTGATCTCGCCTTTTTTGCCCAGATAGGCCACCTTCAGTTCCGTCAGCTGCGCCTCGTCGGCCGCAGCAGCCACGGCGGCCAGTGCCTTGGCTTCAAGTTCCGCCACTTTCTGTTGCATGCGTATACCTCCATTATTATGCAGGCCGGGGGAAAGCCCCGAAGCCTGACAGAGTCCGAATTTGATATTGCTGCAGGCCGCAGCCCGCAGGGATTTCGCTTTGAAATTGGAAAAATGCCCTTTATCCGCAGGCAGACTGCCGCTGGGATAAAAGGCATGATCGAGCTATGAATGCTGACCCGCTGTTATTGCGGCATAAAAGCGCGATAGATCATATATATAGCCACATGGCCGGTCTGCTCAAAAAATCGCCAGCAAGCATCCGCTTGTTTCTTCATAAATGCAGCACCCCTTTATGCAGTCATTTTATAAAGCCAAAAAGCCTGATACTACTTATAGATGATTATAGCATATTCTACATATAGTAGCAAGCAAAAAGCAGGCGGGGACTGCGCTTTTCAGCAAGAAAACACTTGCCTTCCCGGCTTTCGTCATCTGCGGCGGGCAAAGCGGCTCTGGTAGAAGAGAACAGCCGCAGCGCTGGCCACGTTCAGGCTTTCCGCATCCGGCTCCATGGGCAGGCTGACCAGGCTTTTCGCGTGTTCCTTCCAGAAGGGGGTGGGGCCCTCCGCTTCCGAGCCTAAGATCCAGATATGGCTCTGCTGCAGCAGGGGTGTGCAATCCCGAATATCCCGGCCCTCTGCATCCGCCACCAGAACCAGGCAGCCCAGCTCCTCGATATACTGCCGGGCCAGGCGGGTGCTTTCGCATTGGAGAATGGGCAGCTTGAAGCTGGCGCCCATGGCAGAGCGGACGGTTTTCGGGTTAAAAGGGTCGGCGCTGTCCGGGGAGAGCAGCAGACCGGAAAGACCGGCTGCGTGGGCGCTGCGGATGATCGTCCCCAGATTCCCCGGGTCACGGATACCATCCGTATAGGCGTAGCAGCCCCCCTGCACCTTGGGCAGGGGCTGGCGCTCCGGCATCTCCAGCAGCATGGCAACCCCCTGGGGGTGCTCTGTATCGCACATCTTCTCAAAAAGATCATCCCGCACCAGGGCGATGCGGCAGCGCTGGAATTCCGCTTCCTCCGAAAGGCGGACATAGCGGCCATCCCGGAAGGCGCTTTCCGAGAAGAATACATAGATGATGGGCAGACCCATGGCCAGGGCCTCCCCACAGAGGCGCAGCCCCTCGATCAGGTAGCAGCCTTCCTCATCCCGCCCCTTCTTGCTGGCCACCGCACGGGCCAGCCGCAGCCATTGGTTGTCTTTTGCTGTGATGCTCTGCATGGGAATCTCCTTTTTGTGTGGATTGGGAAACAGTACAAGTCCTTCCTTTCTTGAAAGAAAGGAAGCGAAAGAACTTCAAAAGGCTTCGCCGCCTTTGAACCGAAGCGCAAGGAAAATATAAGTGTTTTCTGGGTCCCCTTTTTCTAAAAAAGGGACGGTTTTCGAAGCCTGGTAAACCCTTCTTCGTTGGAAAAGGCAAAACCGTTCTTCTTTGAAGAAGTTCGGGGCGCGAAGAGCGCGCCGAACTTGCGAGAACCAAGAAACTTTAAACTTTGGGTCGATACTTCTCATTGAAGCCGGAAGTATAAAATTCTGTCATTGCGAGGAAGCTTTTGCTGCGGAGATATGCAGTATCTCCCAGCAAAACGACGTGGCGAATCTCCCGGTTTCCTGCTGACGCAGGAAACCTTTCAAAAAGGAGCGAAGCTCGTTTTTGTCGCGTTCTGATCTGCTCTATCCAGATGATTGCCACGTTGCCAAGCTGGAAAATACTTCGTTTTTTCTCAGCTTGCCTGCCTCGCAATGACAGAGGCTTTTCACAGCCTCTTCTCCGCAAAGGCGCAGGCCAAAAACACAAAGGCTGCTGCAAAGATGCAGCAGCCTGAAGCGTGCGTAAATGTTCGGTTTACAGGTTGGCTTTGGCCATTTCTGCAAAGGCAGCGAAGGCAGCGGCGTCGTTGACAGCCAGCTCAGCCAGGACTTTGCGGTTCACTTCCACGCCGGCGTTCTTCAGACCATGGATCATGGTGCTGTAGGACAGGCCGTTCATGCGGGCAGCGGCGTTGATGCGGGTGATCCACAGCTTGCGGAAATCACCTTTCTTTTTGCGGCGATGCGCAAAGGAATAATACATGGAATGGAGCAGCTGCTCATTCGCCACGCGGTAGAGCTTGGAATTGGAAGCGCGATAGCCTTTGGCCAGCTTCAGGATCTTCTTATGGTGCTGATGACGGGCATAGCCTCTTTTAACTCTGGTCATTGTATATTATCTCCTTACTCGATTTTTCAGTTAAGCCCAAGATTAAGCGTAGGGCAGCAGCTTGGCGAAGCGGCCTTCATCAGCAGAGGTGCCAATGGCGCTTTTACGCAGGTTGCGTTTCTGTTTTGCGGTTTTGCAAGCCAGCTTATGGCTGCAATAAGCATGATGGCGTTTGAATTTACCGGTACCGGTGACTTTCACGCGTTTGGCGGTACCGCGATGGGTCTTCATTTTAGGCATGATGCGTTCCTCAACTTTCTTATATAATAAAATTTATGAGCGGGGTTATTTGGCGGGCTTGTTGGATTTGGGAGCGAAGATGGCGGTCATATTCTTGCCCTCGGTTTTCGGGGGCTTTTCCTGAACGGCCACATCCGCCAGGACATCCGCCATGCGCTGGAGCAGAACGCGCCCCAGATCCTGATGGGTGATCTCACGGCCGCGGAACATGATGGTGGCCTTTACCTTATCCCCATCCAGCAGGAAGCGCTCGGCATTTTTGACCTTGGTATCAAAGTCATGATCCTCGATATTGGGGCGGAATTTGACTTCCTTCAACTGCACTACACGCTGATTCTTTTTCGCTTCCTTTTCCCGTTTCAGCTGTTCGAAGCGGTATTTGCCGTAATCCATAACGCGGCAGACCGGGGGCTTGGCATTGGGGGAGATCTCCACCAGATCCAGACCCTTTTCCACAGCGTGGGTCAGTGCATCCCGCAGGGGCAGGACGATGCTGTCTTCGCCATCCTCAACCAGGCGAACTTCGGAAGCTCTGATCTCTTCGTTAATGCGTAATTCTTTGATACTCTTCCACCTCCATAGATTGCCCGCGCAGAAAAAAAGCGCGGCGCACAAGCCGCCGCACAGAAAAAGACCCCTCTTTTCGAGTGAGAAGCCATATGGACCCGCGCCCGGTGGGCGCCAGGTGAGAAGCGGCTGCTTCTGCTTTGCTGATTAACAAGGGGATTATACCAGAAGCAGGCCGCCCTGTCAAGAGGGCGGCCCGGGCTTTTCGCAAATTTCGGGGAAACGGGCTTAGTCCTCATCGGCAGGGCCCATGTCCCGCTTGTTTAATTCCATCTGGCTGTCAATTATTTTTTTCACAGCCTGGTCGCGCTGTATTACGCCATCGGAACCTGTAGAAAACTTCGCCAGCAGCTCTGCGCTGAGCAGAACGCGCCTTTCCTCCTCCAGACAGCGCTGGTAATATTCCAGCAGCTCCGCGGATTTCTTATGTACCCTCAGGGCCGCGATGAGCGCCGCCAGAATCAAAACCAGGCCGCTGACAGCAGGGATGAGGGCGGCCTTCAGCAGCAGGCCGGGATCAGGACTCAGGATGGTGAGAAGCCCCTTCTCCTGCTCCGCACTTGCGGTGAGAACGCTGTCAAGCTGGGCAGCAGGCTCCGGGAACTCACCGATGAGGAAGAAGAGGGCGCCCACCAGCAGGGCAATGCCAAAAATGCAGACAGGCACCGCCAGCCAGAGGAATCTGCGGAAGCGGCGGCGGTTCAGAAAATACACATCCTTGCGGGTCTGCTGATTGATTTGCAGCAGGGCAGAAAGCTTGTCCCCGCCAGCCGCCGGGAGCAGATCGGAAACTTCCTTGATCTGCCTGTTCTTCCCGTAGCAGCCGATTGCAGCATTCTCTTTTTTGCTCATCCGTCTTTCTCCTTTCTCTCACAG
>JAFSHU010000096.1 GCA_017440145.1 Bacillota bacterium | reverse complement strand
CCCCCTGAATGAAGAGCAGATCCGCAATATCGCCCGCCTGATGGTGAAGGAGCTGGAGCAGCGCCTGGAACGGCAGGGGCTCACCATGGAGCTGGAGGAGGATGCCTATAAATTCCTGGCAGAGGAGGGCTTCGACAGCGTGTATGGCGCACGTCCCCTGCGCCGGGCCATTCTGCGGATGATCGAAGACCCTATCAGCGAATCCATTCTCTCCGGCGAATACCGGGAGGGAGATCGCATCCTGCTGCGGCTGGAGGATGGGCAGCTTGCCTTCCACAAAGAGAGCCCGACCGAAGCCGCCCCTGCGGAAGAAAGCACAGCAGACGAAGAATCAGCCCCGGAGAACGAATAAAACAAAAAGGAGGTATGGTTTTAACCATACCTCCTTTTCTCTTCGCAAACAGGCTCCTGCTGCGGGAGAAGAAAATCCTCCCCCGACTGCCGGAGAAGATGGAATTTCTTCTGCTTTTATGCTATACTCTGCTTAGCTAAGAGGAAACAGACTGTCTGCGAGGTAGCAAAATGCGTGCAAAAAAAATACTTTGTTTGGGATTGATACTCATGTTCTTTTCTTTTCTCACCGGCTGCACAAAAGCAGTGGAGATCACGGAGATCGATGCATTCTCTTTTTCCTGCTCAAATTCCATGGAGTTCTTCTCCGAGCAGCGCTATTCCCTGGAGCCCAGTCTGGGTGGTTATGCCGTGGTGGTGAAGCCCGCCTTTTCCCCGCCGGAGGATGCTATTTTCTGCACAGTGGATGAAAGCTTCGTGCGGGAGCTGGAGGACTTGCTCCGGAAATATGAAATCGGCAAATGGAACGGCTTCCATAAGAGCAGCAAATTTGCCATGGATGGGGACAGCTTCCAGCTCAACATCCGGATGAAGGACGGCAGCAGCCTGGAGGCCGACGGCTATATGAAATGGCCGAAAAATTACTCTTCCTTCGTCACAGAGCTGGCTGCACTTTTCGGTAAGCTGGAAGGCTCCAATGTAGAGATCCGGGAGATCGAATCCTTCGATTTTTATTATTCCAACGGCTACATGGCCTATTCGGATCAGGTCTATACGCTGGAATATGCGGACGGCGGCTACATAGCAAAAATCAAGCCCGCCTTTGTCCCGAAGGAAGAGGAACTCAGCTTCCCGGTGGAATAAAGCTTCGCCCGGGAGCTGGAGGATTTGCTCCGGGAATATGAAATCGGTCGCTGGCATGGCTTCCAATGGAGCGACTCCGGTGTGCTGGATGGGGATTCTTTCGGGCTGAGCGTTCGGATGCAGGGTGATACCCACATCCGTGCCCACGGCTATATGGCCTGGCCCCGGAATTATGGGGACTTTTCTGCGGCAGTGGAAGCACAGTTCGAGAAGCTGCGGGAATAGCAGCAGGGAGCCGCCCGGCGAAAAGCCTGCTAACAGAAATGCACACAAAAAAGCGCCGAATGCTCGGCGCTTTTCGTTTGTCCTGCCTTTATTCCACGGGCTCCAGCGGCACTTCAGAGGTGCAGTGGGGGCAGCGGGTGGCTTCAATAGCGATTTCCGATTTGCAGAAGGGGCATTTCTTCGTGGTGGGAGCAGCTTCCTCCTCCGGTTTGAAGCGCAGCTTCTTTGCAGCAACATTCATGATCTTAATCATAGTGAAGATGACAAAAGCCATAAGTAAGAAATTGATGATGACGGTAATAAAAGAGCCATAATTCAGCGTGGCAGCGCCCACCTCTTTTGCTGCAGCCAGGGTGGGGTAAACATTGCCATCCAGGGGGATAAACCATTCGGAGAAATCCAGGCCGCCGATGAGCCGGGAAATGACCGGCATGATGATGTCATTGACCAGGGAATCGATAATGCCTTTAAAAGCAGTACCGACGATGACGCCCACTGCCATATCCACCACAGAGCCGCGGCTGATGAATTCCTTGAATTCCTGAACAAAACCCTTGACCATGCCCATAAGAAAACCTCCTTATTATTTTCCCGGAATCTCCGGTTTCTCTTCTTCTGTCATCAGCGCTCCCTGCAGAAAAGGGGGAAGAATGTCGATGACAGTTTCAGTATACCACCTTTCCCGTCCCCGGGGCAAGCCCTATTCCCGGGGCGACCGCCTGCGCAGAAAAAAACAGGGCCAGGCAACTCGCCCAGCCCTGCTTTTGCAAAATCGCAGCTTAGTTTTCTTTCTTTTTGCCTTCCGGCCATTTGTTCAGCAGCACCATGCACAGGATGATGACAGCGGTAACGATAAAGATACCCAGCATGCCTTTGCCCATGATGCTCAGCGCTTCAAAGAATAATTCGTTCATGCAGCAATCCTCCTTTTAGGCTACGAAAGTCAGGATCAAACCGCCGGCGATAACGGAAGCGATCTGACCGGAGACATTGGCACCGGTGGAGTGCATCAGCAGGAAGTTCTGCGGATCCTCTGCCAGACCCATTTTATGTACCACACGGGCAGACATGGGGAAGGCGGAGATGCCGGCCGCGCCGATCATGGGGTTGATCTTCTTCTTGCTGAAGAGATTCAGTAATTTGGCGAAGAGAACGCCGCCGATGGTATCGAAAATGAAGGCGATCAGGCCCAGGCCCAGAATCATCAGAGTCTGCAGGTTCAGGAAAGATTCTGCCTGCATACGGGCAGCAATGGTGATGCCCAGGAAGAGGGTGATCAGGTTTGCCAGCACCTTCTGTGCGGTTTCGGAGAGGTTATCCAGAACACCGCATTCCCGGATCAGATTGCCGAACATCAGGAAGCCAACCAGGGCAACGCTGCGGGGAGCAACCAGGCCGGTGATGACCGTGATGATGATGGGGAAGAGGATGCGGGTGCGTTTGGAGATATTCTTCTGCTCATAGGGCATGCGAATACGACGCTCTTCCTTGGTGGTGATGGCACGGATGACCGGAGGCTGCACGATGGGCACCAGAGCCATGTAGGAATACGCCGCCACAATGATGGCGCCTATGTAATTGGACTGCAGGAAATTTGCAACAAAGATGGAGGTGGGGCCGTCCGCAGCGCCGATGATGGCGATGGAGGCGGCATCGTGCATATCAAAACCAAGCAGAGTGGCCATGCACAGGGTAAAGAAAATACCAAACTGAGCTGCTGCGCCGAAAAGCATCAGCTTCGGGTT
>JAFSHU010000095.1 GCA_017440145.1 Bacillota bacterium | reverse complement strand
ATCTCTCAGCAAAACGACGCGGCGATCCTGAGGAAAATTCATCTCAGGAGGCGGCAAAAAGGAGCGTCTGCGCCGCCAGGCGCAGGGAGCCATGTGGCGACAGCCCCTTGCCCTGCTCTCCGAAGTCGGTAAACCCTTCCTCTTTTTAAAAAAGAGGAAGCGGGAAAACACTTCTTCTTGGCCTGCTGCTCCTGAATGAGAAGTGCAAGCCAAATGTTAAAAGTTTCTTGCTTCTTCTTTTCAAAGAAGAAGGGTTTACCAGAGAAAAACAGGTAAACCGCCCCTTTTTGAAAAAAGGGGCACCAAAAACTTTTATCTTTGGGCCCTGCTTCTCATTCCGGGTATCGACCTCAAAATTTAAAGTTCTTTGACCAAGTTTCTTATAAAGTTCAGCGCGCGAAAAGCGCGCTGAACTTTATAAGAAAGGAAGGGTTTACCCGGCTCTTCAAACCGCCGCTTCCTCCTCCAGCCTTGCCACCATAGCCAGCTTATCCTGCTGATTCAGGCCGGTGAGCCCATCCCAGAGCTCTGCGGCCCGCATATACAAAGCCATGGCGCCGCCGGGCCAGCAATCAGCCAGCGCGATCAGCCGCTGCCGGAAATCCAGCTTGCTCTTGTTATAGAGGGAATTGAACATGCGCTCTGCCCGACCCAGGCGGAAGAGGTAGTCCCCGTCCATCGTGGGGGTAGAGAGGATGCGGTAGGGGGCCTGCTGCTCGTAGACCAGGCCCTTTTCCTTTGCGGTGGCAGCCAGCAGAGAGCCGGGCAGCACCTTCAGGAAGCCGAACTGCAGGTAATCCGCATCCAGCTGATGCAGGCGGTGGAAGGAGGCCGCGAAGCCCTCCGGCGTATCCTCCGGCAGACCGGCGATCAGATCCAGATGCAGGTGGCAGTTTGCCGCTGCGATCAGCCGCTTCACCGTGGGCTCGGCCTGCGCCCAATCCCCGTGGCGGCCGATGGCAGCCAGCGCCGGTGGGTAGAGGGATTGCACGCCCATTTCCAGCTTCAGATAATCCGCCGGGGCCTGCAGCCACAGCTCCACCAGAGGCTCCGGCAGATGAAAGGGAGAGATCTCACAATGCCAGCTCAGCCCGGTGCGGTAAAGCTCCAGCAGCTTTTTGGTGATGGCGCAGGCGCGCTCTGTGCGGGCGTTGAAGGTGCGGTCAATGAATTTCACCTGGGTAGCGGTTTTTGCCAGCTGCTCCAGCTCCCAGAGCACCGGCTCCAGAGGGCGCTCCCGCAGGGGTTCCGCTGCCGAGCCGCAAAAGGCGCAGGAAAAGGGGCAGCCGCGGCTGCTCTCATAATAGACGATCTTCTGCTTTCTTCCCAGCTCCTCCAGATCCTCCGCTGTGTAGAGGAAGGGCAGCGCAGCGAAATCCGGCCTTGCCCCGGGGCGGTAAGCCTCCTCCTGCCCCTTCCAGAGCAGGCCGGGAACGGCGGGGCGGCTCTCCCCTGCCAGAAAGCCCTGCAGGCAGGCGGGGAAGCTCTCCTCCCCCTCCCCGATGAAGATGCCGTCGATGGGCAGCTCCTGCAGATATTCCCGGGCCCGTCCGGCGGCCCCCGGACCGCCCAGAAGGATGCAGGTCTCCGGCAGCAGCTGCCGCAGGTCGCAGATCAGATCCCGGAGGGGGGCAATGTTCCAGATATAAACAGAAAAGGCCAGAACATCCGGCCTCTGACGATAAATATCCTCCATGATCCGCAGATTGGACATGGTGATGGAATACTCTGCTGTATGCAGCTCCAGCTCCGCTGAAGCACAGCCGGGGGCAGCCTCCACCCCGCGGCGCAGTGCATAGAGAGCCGGGCTGCTGTGGACAAACTGGCTGTTCAGCGCAGCCAATAAAATTCGCATGGGCTCGCTCCTTCGCTTTTTTGCTTCTGCTTCTTCCGGCAGCCGGGGAAAGCAGGGGCTTTGTCTTTCTGGGAAAGCCCTTCCCGCAAAGCGCCCCGGCCATGGCAAAGGGAGAAGCAGAAACGATGCCTGTTTTGCGCCTTCATTTCGAAGTATATTTCAGCGAAGCCGGGTGAAAGCGCGAAAAAGACTCCGGCTGAAAGCTGTTCAAGGGCAGAAGGGCCTATTCCTTTTCCGCCTCAGCCACGGAAGCGGCAGAGACAGCCTCTGCAGCCAGGGAGCTTTCCAGCGCCTCCAGCGCCTGCTGCAGCTCCCGGCAAAGGGCCTGCAGCTCCCCGGCCTGCTCAGCAGGCTCATCATCCGCAAATCTGGCTGCCTCCAGCAGCTCCTGGGCTGATGCCAGGCGGCTGGGGAAAACATGAAAGTTAAACAGATGCTCCAGCATCAGCCAGAGCTGGCTGATGCACATATCCACGCGGAGAACCGCAGCGCTCAGGGATGTCTGCAGCATCATGCCCCCCTCAATGCCGGAAAGCAGCTGCTCCGCATCAGGGATGAGATAATGCCCCTGGGGCCGGCAAAAGGCGAAGATATGGGGGAATTTGCTCCGCAGCAGCACATCCTCCCGGCAGAGAAGGGACTCTGCCTGCTGGGGAGAGGCTTCTTCCACCCGGCGCGCCTGCACCGGGGGCATGGTATTTTCCGTATGCTGATCCATAAAAGACCCTCCTTATTTTGGCTGCTGAGAAAAGGAATGGATCACCAGCAGCAGGCCGCTGCGGTGAGAAACAGCGGCTCGCCCTGCCAAAAGCACATTGCTCAGGGTGCGGCTGCTGCCAAGCTCCAATGTATAATTCTCCAAAGGGTACTGCAAGCCCTGCAGGCAAATACCCTCCACCCGCTCACTGAGGGGAACCAGGCTCAGCTGATCCCCGGCGCTGCCCTCCACCAGGGCCTCTCCCCGGCTATAGGCAGCCTCCATACCCGGGCCGCTCAGCAGCACCCGCTCCACGCCGCCCGGCTGCGCCAGGGGCAGCTGCACATTGAAGAGCAGGTGATCCAGCCGCCCGCCCAGGGCCCCCAGCAAAAGCACGCGCCCGGCTGTATGCTGCAGGGCGTAGGCCAGAGCCGCTTCCCCATCGGAAAAATCCTTCTCCGGCTGAAAGCGGATGCGCTCCACCCCCGGGAAATCCCCCTGCAGGGAATCCCCGTCCCCCAGCAGCAGATCGGGCAAAAGCCCCAGCGCTGCCAGGTGATCCGCGCCCCCATCCGCTGCCAGCAGCAGGGGCCGCGCGGGCCCGCTCAGCAGCTGCCGCAGGCGGGCTGCCTCATCCGGGGCGGGTGCATCCCCGGCCAGCACCACCACAGCGCTGACCGGGGCCTGATTTGCATTGCAAAAAAGCATGGACTTTCCCTCTTCGCCGCCCTGCCGACAGGATCCTCCGCCCATGACGCAGGCTGTAGGATCTGCGGACAATCCGGCGCACTTTCCCTGAAAAGCTCTGTTTATTCAGAAATATGGGGAGTTTATACAGGAATTATAATGGATTACTCTTCCCTGCGCAAGTGATATTTCCTCGAAACGAGGACTTTTTCGTCGTAGCAGCTGAAAATATTTTCCACCAGTGCGGAATCGAGCTTTTTCCCCAGCAAGGAGGCAATGGGCGCCAGGATCAGGCTGGCCAGCATGGCCACTGCCCCGGCATTGATGGGGCTGCTGATCCCCAGGAAGAGATTGCCCAGAGTGATGCCCACCCCCGTGAGGAAGCTGGCCCAGACCCCCAGGCGGTTCATGCCCTTCCAATAGAGGCCGTAGAGGAAGGGCGCCAGGAAGGCCCCGGCCAGCGCGCCCCAGCTGATGCCCATGAGCTGCGCGATGAAGGTGGGCGGATCCAGCGCCAGCAGCACAGAGATGAGGATAAAGACCAGCACCAGCCCGCGCAGCCAGAGCAGCTGCGCCTTTTCCGACATGTTTTTGATCAGGTTCCCCCGGAGGAAATCCAGACACAGAGTGGAGCTGGAGGAAAGCACCAGGGAAGCCAGGGTGGACATGGAAGCGGAAAGCACCAGCATCAGGGTGATGGCGATCAGCACATCCCCCAGAGAGGCCAGCATGCCGGGGATGATGCTGTCATAGGCCACATTCCCGGCTGCATCCCGCAGCACAGAATCGGAATAGAGGCGGGAGAAGCCGCCCAGGAAGTAGCAGCCCCCGGAGATCAGCAGCGCAAAGAGGCTGCTGACGATGGTGCCGGTATAAACCGCCTTTTCGCTTTTGATGGTGTAGAATTTATGCACCATCTGGGGCAGACCCCAGGTGCCGAGAGAGGTGAGGATCACCACGCCCAGCAGGCTTTGGGGGTCTGCACCGAAGAAGCTGGCATAGGCCCCCTGCTGCCCCAGAGTGGCCGGAGCTTCGGAGGGGATGGCGGAAAGAGCAGCCAGCGCCTGCATGAAGCCGCCATTGCTCTGCAGCACTGCGCCGACGATCAGCACAATGCCCACCAGCATGATGATGCCCTGAATGAAATCGGTGATGGCCGTGGCCATAAGCCCGCCCAGCACCACATAAACCGCAGTCAGCAGAGCCATGCCGATGACGCAGTACAGATAGGGGATGCCGAAGGCCATCTCAAAGAGGCGGGAAAGCCCGTTATAGATCGAAGCGGTGTAGGGCACCAGAAAGACAAAGACAATGGCAGAGGCCACCAGCTTCAAAGCCCGGCTGTCATAGCGCTTCCCGAAGAAATCCGGCATGGTGGCGGATTCCAGGTGCTTGCTCATGACCCGGGTGCGCCGACCCAGGATGACCCAGGCCAGCAGGGAGCCGATCAGGGCATTCCCCAGGCCGATCCAGGTGCTGGCGATGCCATAGCGGAAGCCGAACTGCCCGGCATAGCCCACAAAGACCACCGCGGAAAAATACGAGGTGCCGTAAGAAAGGCGCTCATCCAGGGGCCGATGGAGCGACCGCCCAGAACGAAGCTGTTCACAGAAGCTGCCCGGCGGCGGGAATACAGGCCCACGCCCAGCATCAAAGCGAAAAACACCAGCAAAAAGCAGATTTTGATTATCATATTCATTGCCCCATTTCTCATTAAATTTTCGTTTTTAGCTATTTATCCATACAACAAATGAGCAAAGGGCAATAAAAAAGCAGGCCCCCTGCTGAACGAATCCAGCAAGGCCCGCAGGCATGGGCAGAAGCGCCCCTTCCTGCCATACTACCATCCTCCTCCATATGAATTTGTGCCGTCAAACAAAAGCCGTAAAAACCATACTGCAAAGCCAACCGTTTTACGGGAAAGATTTTAGCAAAGAGCAGGGATTTTGTCAAGGGCAGGGAATACTTTCATAATGGAAAGCTCATTCCTGCTTCTGCGGTAGCATCCTCTGCCGACTGCGCCGAAGCAGAGGGCAGGCCTGCATTCACCCCAGAGAAAAAGGAGCGCCCGGATGAAAGAGATACGCTGCAAAACCAGAATCCTCCTGCATTCTGCGGAGGGAGACCCCCAGGAATGCCACGGCTTCGGCAAGGGAACAGCTCTGCTGCTGCAGGGTATCCGCGACCATGGCTCCCTGAACCGCACCACCAAGGAAATGGGCATGGCCTATAGCAAGGCCTGGCGCATCCTCCGCCAGACGGAAGCGGAATTCGGCATTCAGCTGGTGGATCGGGATGGCGCCCACGGCTCCCGCCTGACAGAGGAAGGGGAGTATTGGCTGACCCATTATCAGGAGATGGTGGAGGCAGCGAACAATGCCGCCCAGGAGGTGCTGGAGAAATATTTCAGCAGGCAGGAATAGCCTGCCCCTTCCCCCCGAAGCAAAAAAATTCAGCAAAAAAAGCTCACGCCCGGATCAGGACGTGAGCTTTTGTTTTTTCTCTCATGCTGCAGCCTGGCAGCGGCCAGTGGACAGTGGACAGTTGTTGTGGCGTTTCGGAGAATCCGAAACGCATGGGAAGAAGGGCAGTCAGCCTCCCTACCGCTTTCCCATGCGTATCAAAGGCTATGCCTTTGATACGCCTCCACAACTCATAACTCTAAGCTCATAACTCATAACTGTTTCCGTTCCGGCCTACTCCCATTCCACCAGCTGCGGCTCCATGTAATACAGGATGTGGCTTTCAGAAGCTTCTT